>DASYSL010000069.1:0-9094 GCA_036003365.1 Candidatus Eiseniibacteriota bacterium | reverse complement strand
GGTCCGCACCATGTCGCCCACAGATTGAGCACGACCACCTTGCCGCGCAGCTCGCTCAAGCGATGCGGTGAATGGTCGAGCACCGCTTGGTACGCCAGCTCGGGCGCAGGGCGGGTGACGAAATGCTGCACCTGGCGGACCTGAGCGAGCATGGGCTCCATGGGTCCGGTGACGCAGTAGAGAAGCATTGCCGAAACGATGCCCAGCGCGACGAAGGCCACGGACAAGAAGCGGCCCCGCCAGCCCGCGGGAATGAAGAAGCGCCGTCCCTTCCCCAGGACCCAGATCCCCAGAATGGCCGCGATGATGAGCGCTCCGAAGATCCAGGCGCCCGCACTCGCCAGAACCGGAAGCAATCGTTCGACGGAGAATCCCATGTTGCCCTCCCAATGGCTGGAATACGGCGGACGGGGCGGGCAGGTTGCAGGTCTGGTTGCTCGCTGGGCTCTCCTGTGCCAACATCGTTTGCCCTCACACAGTAAGGCTTGTAGAAACTGACCTGAAACCAAGGAGGATGAGATGCGGCCGCGCTCTCATCATGTAAACATTCCCGTTTTGGCCGTCGCCCTCGTGTTCGCAGTTGCGCGAGTGTGCGCGGCAGCCACCTGTCCTGCGGACACGATTCTGGGCACGGGTACCAGCGACGCCCAAGCATCGATGTCGAAGACCATCGGATTGCCGGCCCTCACCGGAATGTCGGCTTCCTACGATCTTTCGATCGGCACCATGAGCGGAATGTTCTGGAGTGCCATCGGTGACGGGGCGTCGGCGAATCTTCTACGTCTGAACGACGAATATGTCGTGGACGGGTTGGATTCGGGCACGGCGGTTCCCCTCATCATTTACTTGGACATGCAAGCCTCCGTGGTGGCAGGGGGCGAGTACAGCATTTGGCTGTATGGACCGGATGGCGACCACGTGTATCGCCAGGGCGGTCTCGCGGGTGACTGGACGGACTCGATGGATCTGATGAAGACGGTGACGGCGGGCGTGCCATTCCCTTTGCATTTCAGTCTCAATGGCCGCGCTCTGACGATCGGGTATTCGAAGGTCACCGAGTCAGCGACACTGCGCTTCGATGGACTGCCTGTGGGTTCGAGGGTCACGTCCTGTCAGGGATTTCAACAGATCGCGGTGCCGGTGCACACGCAGACGTGGGGAAGCGTCAAAGCCACCTACCGCTGAGCCATGCCAGGGTGAGGAGTGACGACCTCACCGGGTCTTCCAACGCGCGTCGAGCGTGCCCATCTCGCGCGCCCAATCGGCGCGCGCTTGCACCTGTGCGGGGCTTACGGCCTCGCGGCCGGCGCCCCAGATGGTGAGGCCGGTCCACGCCAGACTCCACAGGAGCAACAACGTGGCTAGAACACGGCGCGGGATTGGCCGCAGCGCCATGATGAGCAAGGCCGCGAGCCAGCACAGTCCGACCGCCGGCACGTAGAGATAGCGACGGCTCAACCAGTGAGCCGGCCAGACCTCGGGCCAAAAGGTGATGGCGGCGGCGAAGGGAAGCGTGAACACGAGGCACCACGCCACGGCCGCAGCCGCCGCACCGCGCGCACGCAGCGAGACCGCCAGCAACAAGGCGAGCGCGAGAAATCCCGCCCACGGCCGCATGGCCACGATCCCCGCCGCCAAATGGGCGAGCCCGCCGGGAAACGGCTGCGAGCCCGCGAGAGTGGCGTTCAGGGGCACGATGGCGAACGCCCAGTACTGCATCTCGGTCGCGCAATACGTTCCGGGCTGGCCGGGGAGCAGAGCGCCCACGCCGAACAGCATCAGACAAGCCGCGAGGGCGTACCGGAAAGCGGGAGGGATTTCGCTTCGCATGGCGAAGGGCAGGAAGAGCAGCGCCGCCCACGCGCCTTCGTGACAGAGTGCCGCGAGCGCGAAGCAGGCGATGGCCGCGAGGCGCTCGCCGCGCTGCGCCAGCCGCCACGCGGCGAGCAAGAAGAGCAGGGCGCTGACGATCGTGATGTTGCTGATCTGGATCGCGGCGGCCGCGTACCAAGCGAAGCCCGCGGCGAACAGGGCGCCGGACCAGAGACCAACGGGGCGCGAGCCGGAGCGCTCGGAGACCGTGCGCACGAGCAGATAGACAGAGAGCCCCGTGATGCCCGCGTTGAGCAATCGATAGGGCCAGGCGTGCGGGCCTGCCACGAGCACGAGGCCCATGAGGAGGGCTTTGGGCACCATCCGCAACAGGCCGCCCATCCACGGATCGAGCAGATGCGCCGGGCGATGCCACGACAGCGCTGCTTGATAGACGGAGTTCAGATCGTCGTGGGAGAAGGGCTGGGCGAGGGCAGGAAGAAGAACGAGGAGGGCCAAAAGCGCGATGCCGATTTCGGGGGTTCGGCCGTTCCCGGGGCGCGGCATGCGCCGCACTCTAACAAAACGAGGCGGGTCCGGGCCGACCCGCCCCTCTCCCCCCAAACGGCCCGTTGCCGACGCTACGGATTCACCGCCGCGCACGCCTGCAGCGAGAAGTCGCTATTCAAACGGACCGAGACGGAATGGATCTCGTCCAGATCGTCGTCGACCTTTGCCTGCGCGTGGCCGGCGCCCGTGGCATCCGCCGTGTAGTGGCCGATCACATCGTCGGCCGAGTACGGCTCGAGCTCGCAGGTGCCGTTGTCATAATAGAGGGAAAGATACTCGGTTCCGGGTTTCAGGCCGGTCACCACGACGTTGATGAGCGTGCCGCCCTTGGGAAGTGCGGTCAGCATGACTTTCCCGGAAACACCCGATCCACCGACCGCTTCGAGCGTGGTGTTGACGTGTTGATCGCTGCTTCTCGACGCGTCGACAACCAGCAGCATGGATGCGGCTACCAGAGACAAGAACACGATTCGACGCATGATGATTCTCCTCGTGGCCCCGAATCGCGCGAGGGCGTCACGCGTTCCCGCAGGCCATCTTGAGCCTATCAGCGCTTTCGGTCGGCGGGCGTTTAGCCAGACGTGATTCCCTCAAGTGACTGCAGACACGATGCTTTGGGCAGAGGTTCCCACAGAGGGAGTGCTTGACGAAAAAAAGAGGCGCCGCCTCACGGCAGCGCCTCTCTCGAGTCGCGTTGATTGCCGTTATTGCACCGGTGCACAACCGACGAGCTGAAGTCCATTGGCCAGCTGCACCGCGATCGACTGAATCTGATCCGCCGGCGCGCTCAGCTCGGCCGTGACGCGGGCGTTGCCCCGGGCGTCACCGCGGAAACGGCCGATGACGCTGGTCGGCAGGGGAGGTTCGGTGCCTACGTCGCACGAAGCTGTGTTCGACCATACGGCGATGTACTCGACATCGAACTGAAGCCCGGAAAGACGAACCGTGATGCGCGAGCCGCCGTCTTTGGTCGGATGAATGGCCACCTTGCCGGAGATGCCGGAACCGCCGACGGCATTCACCGTGCCGGTGGTCGGCGGTGCGGACTGGGCGCGATCCACGAGTGCGAACGAGCAGGCGACGACGAGGAGTGCGAGAAACAAGCGACGCATGGCGACCTCCTTGGCGAGTGCGATGGGGCCGAGCAGGCACACTCACCGTACACGAAAAAAGGCGCGCACGGCGAGCGTGCGCGCCCTTCGGAGGGATGTGTTTCGTGTCAGTTGACGGGAGCGCAGGCCACGAGGTCCAGATACTGGCCGAGCTGGATGGCGACCGAGTGGATGTCCGCGAAGGGCTCGGTCACGTCCACGGTGAAGCTGGCCGTGCCGCGTTTGCTACCACGGAACCGCATGAAGGCTCCGGCCGGGGGCGCGGTTCCCACTTCGCAAGCCACGGTCGTGGACCAGGTGCCCACGTACTCGACGTCGTACTGCAGGCCCTTCAAGTTGACCGAGATGCGAGTACCCGCGCTGAGGGCGCGCAGCGAAACCGTGCCGCCCACGCCGGAGCCATTGATGGCCTGGAACGTCCCCGACGCGGAGCCGCCACCACCGCCGCCACCGCCCGGCTTGCCAGCGTTCGCGTGACCGACGAGAAAGAGGGAAGAAGCGAGGACCAACGCAGGCAAGAGGACGCGGCGCATCGAGATCTCCTCGTGGGTGGCGTCCCTTGCCGGTAGGACTTCCGAATGTGTGAGCAAGAAAAGTATATCAAGCGCGGCGGCGTTTCACGCGGAAAAAGCGGATGAGTTTCAGGATTTTCGGTCGTGCAGAGCGCAACGAGCGGGCGCGATGCAATCAGCGCGGAGGGGCGGACACGTCTCCCACGACACGCACCACCACGGTGTAGCCCCCGATGGTGTGCGGCAGCTGCTTGTCGAGCTCGGGAGTGCGCTGGTTGGCGAACACGACGAACACGCGCTCGCCGTTCTCCGAGCCTTCCCCGGTGCCGATCACGCCCGGGATCCGCATCACCTCGGGCGTGTGGGTTTGGAGGACTTCGGCGATGGGAGCTTCCTTCACGGTTTCCTTGTGCACCGGGGCACAGCCGGCGAGAGCGAGCATGAGAAGGAGAGTGGCGCGAAGGGATTTCATCTCGAAATGGCTCCGGGGCGAAGAGTAGCGCTCTCCGCCCCGGCCGCCAAGCTGCACCTGGTGAACGCGACTAAGGGGCGATCGAGATCGCCAGAGCCGAGAGCACCGAATTGATCGGATTGCCGAACGAGCCGCCGGAGCCGCCCGCGAACATGAGCGCCACCGGATTGTTGCCGGACGAGGTCACGGCCAGCGAGCCCGAGTCGCCCGAGCGGATGAACGAGCCCGGGAACTGGACCTGGTTGGTGAACGTGGCGACGCCACCCGTGTATTGCACCTGAATGGTGACGTTGATGGCCTGCACGCTGGCGGTGGTGAGGCCGCTCGTGCGTCCCGTCTTCTTGCACGCGAGGCCGACGCTCGGGGCCACGGTGGTCGTCGACGGCTGATAGCCGCCCGCTTCCACCTTGGAGTAGGCGAGACCGGTCGACGGCTTGGTGATGGCGCAGTCGACCACATTGCTGCCCGAGAAGCTGATGCTCTGGAACTGAGCGAGCGTGCCGATCTGCGGCGTCTGGGCGCACTTGGGCTTGCCGTCGTAGCGGCCCGGCGCGTCGATGCGCTCGCCGACCGAAGCATCGTTCTCACGAGCGAACACGTGATTGTTGGAGAGGAAGTATTCGGTGCCACCCTTGGTCACGACGCAGCTCAGCGTGCCCGAGGCGCATTCGTTGTCGTTGCCCGTCGAGGTGCCCATCTGAAGCGTGCCACCGCCCGGGCGGGCCTTGGGCACGATCGAGTTGGCATAGGCGATGACCTTGCCGGTCATGACGACGCGCGTGGGCACGCCCTCGAGCTGGGGCAGGATGCCGCCGACCGTGGGACGGTCAGTGTAGACCACCACCACCGGTTGACCCTTCTCGTCCACGGAAGTTCCGGAGCCGATCACGCCGGGAATTCTGAGCAGCGCCGGCGTCGCGCGGTCCTGCACTTGCATCGTGTGCGAGAGATCGAGATGCAACGTGGCGCCGGCAGCGGAAGCGCTCGACGAGGGCGCCATGGGCGGCGTGGATTCGCGTCCGCACCCGGCCACGACGGCGAGGGTGACGGCCACGGCGGCGAGAGAAACAAAGAGGGAAGAACGAAAGCGCTGGGGATGCCTCATGACTAGGGCCTCCAGATGTGAGGGGCGCGTTACTTGGCTTCGTTCGTGGGAGCGCTTCTTGAGAGAGCCGGCCGCGAGCGTGTACCGGGAGCACACCGCGCGGAAGCGCCGAACCAACCTTAGCAGAGAAATGTGCGGTCAGGGAACCCAGCGAAGCTGGAAATCGTCGGCGCGCGCCAGCAGGTCCTGGCGCCACGCGGCCTGCTCGTCGGCCGTGCTCGTCCCCCGGAGCGTCACCTCGTGCTCGAACGACTGTCCGGAGCCACGCGCGATGACCAATTGCTCGACGCGCCCCCACTCGCCCTGGCGCGGATTCCAGCCCAGGATCTCGTACGTGCCGTAGGGGACGTGCGTCATGACTTCGCCCTCGCGGTCGGCCGTTGCGTCCTGCACGTAGACAACCCACGGCTCGGCGGCGACGCCGAGACGGCGCCCCACCAGGAGAAGGCGCGCGAACGGGACTTTGGTGCCGCTCGCCGTCCTGGCGTTCAAGAAGAGTTCGGTGCCCGGCATGTCCTCGATCGCCGGCGGCTTGAAGTCGACGCGCGCAGCGTGGCCGATCGCCAGCTTGACCGGCGTGCCGATGCGACGCCCGTCACGCAGCACGAGCCACACCATGGCGCTGTCGGCGGGAGCCGAGCAGATCTCGTAATCGCCGACGCCGTTCACGCGTCCGCGCGCCGGCGGCAGGCCCGCGTGCCACGGCGCGACCAAGACGGGCGCGTCGGAGAACACGTAGCCGTCGGCCCATTGCACGTGGCCGCCGACGCAGGCGGTGCGATAGAGCGAGAACGGAGCCGCGTGCAAGTCGTCGTGCTTGGCGACGACGACGATGCGCGGAGAATCGGAAAGGCCGTAGGTCTCAGGCAGGCGATCGGGGTCGACCGCGAGCGACCAGCGGCCGGGCTCGACGTCGCTGAACGACCACGATCCGGTCGAGTCAGTGCGCGAGAGCTTGGTCTCGACGACGTACTGGGGCTCGGTCGAGACGAGGCGCAGGAGCACGTTCTTCACTGGCTTCCCGTTGCCGTGCTCGAGCACTTGTCCCGAGATGGCTCCCGGCGCGCCCGAAGGCGGGCGCACATGCCGATCGGGAAGCGTGGTGGCCACGGGCTTGCCGCCCACCATCTTGCTGCCGCCGACGGCGCCGCTGGTCCTCGTGGTGGTCGTCGCGGTCGCGCTGCCCGTTTCCTTCGGCTTTGGCGCCAAGCCTGCCGAGTGACTCGTGATCGCCCCCGCCTCCATGCCGGCCTGGGCATGCGCGGGCGCTGCGCCGGAGAGGAAGAGGGAGGCTGCCGCACCGAGTCCAATCCACACACGAGATTTCATCGTTTTCGCTCCTTCGCCGTTCGCGGGCTTCGCGCCCGGGATGCTACTCTTTCCCAATGACTCCACTCCACAGGGAAGGTTGTTCGAGTGCGAAAGCGCGGCCTGTGCGCGATCGGCTGATCCTGGTTATCGGCTTCCTGGGCCTGTTTCTCGCGGGCTCAGACGTGCAAGCCGCGCTCCGTCCCGAGGCCCGCGCCGTACTCGGGCAGCCGGTGTTGATCGCTCCCGCCGAAGGCCAGCGCCTCGTCGAAAGCGAGGCACGCTTTGCGTTTCGCACGGCCGCCGGCTGGCGCGCCGAGAAGCTCGTTCTCTCGACGCGTCCGTTCGATTCTTCGGCGTGGACGGAGGTCCCGGCTCGCCCCGAGCTCATCACCATGCGCGCCGATCGGCCGGTGCTCGACCTCTCGGCGGCCGGTCTCACGATCGACGCCGAGACTCCGCTCTGGTGGTGCGTCGTGGCGCGCGATCCCGGTACAGGCTCGCTCGCGGTGAGCGAGACGCGCAGTTTCACGGCCCTGCCCAAGTTCGCCAACCGCATCGCGCCGAGTCTGCTCCTGCCGTCCCCCATGGCGTCTGTGATTGCGCCCGAGGAGACGGCGCGGGTCGCGGGTCCGGCGCGCATCCATTTGGCCGCGGGCTACGACTTCGCGCCGGCGCTACGCGAGCCTGTCGTGCCCGCCGCGCTCGCCACCGAGCGCGCATCCACGGCCGTCGAGAGCGCGGGGGCGATGCACTCCTATCTCGTGCAGTTCAATGGCCCGCCGAGCGAGGCCGAGCGCGCCGCTCTCGTGCGCGCGGGCGCCGCCGTGTTCTGCTACGTGCCCGATCAGGCGTTCCTCGTGCGCACCACCGATGCCGGCCGCCAGGCCATCGAGGCGAGCTCACACCCGGCTTGGATGGGGGAGTTCCGGCCCGCCTACAAGATGAGCCCGTTGGTCGATCCCCAGGCAAAGAGCGACTCGCTCTACCAGGTGCTGCTCTTCCCCGACGCCGACGTGCCACGCGCGCGCGGCCTCGTGCAGGGCTTGGGCTTGGGCGTCGAAGGCGCGTGGGCCAACGGCGTGAACAAGATCATGCGCGTGCGCGCCCCGGCGGGGCGCCTGGCCGACCTCGCCGGTCTCGCCGACGTGGCCTGGATCGAGCCCGTCATCCCCATGCGTCCGCTCAACGATCTCGCGCAGTGGGTGGTGCAGACCAACCTCAATGGCAACCGGCGCGTGTGGACGATGGGCATTCGCGGCCAGGGCCAGGTGGTCACCACCTCGGACACGGGGATCAAGACCTATCACGACATGTTCCGCGACACTGCCGTGCCCATCACCGATTTCGGCGACTATCCGACACACCGCAAGATCATCGCCTACAAGCGCGGCTCGCTGAACCCGAACGCCGCCTTCGGCGATTCGTCGACCGACTCGTATCACGGCACGCACACCGCCTGCACAATGGTGGGCTGGGACGATCCGGTGAGCGGCGCGAGCGCGCGCGACGGCATGGCGAAGGAAGGCAAGATCTACTTCATGGACATCGGCGGGCCGCAGCTCTTCGGCTTCGTCGATCCGTTTCCCGACCTGAATGATCTGTTCCTGCCGGCTTATCTCGGCAATGCGGGGGGCGCGGCGCGCATCTCGTCGAACTCGTGGGGCGGCACGGTCAACGGCGCCTACACGCTCTATTCATACATGGTCGACCAGTTCATCTGGTCGCATCCCGACTTCTACATCTCGTTCTCCGACGGCAACTCGGGCCCGGCGCCGGGCACGGTGGGCACGCCGGCGAGCGCCAAGGACTGCACGAGCGCGGGCGGCACGCAGAACGGCACCCTGGCCAACAACATCTATTCGGCGACGAGCCGCGGCCCTACGCTCGACGGTCGCACCAAGCCCACCCTGGCGAGCCCCGGCCAGAGCGTGACCTCGGCCTTCGGGCCCGGAACCGCGTCGTACGGCACGCTCTCCGGCACGTCGATGGCGAGCCCGACCGGCGCCGGAGCCGTCACGCTCATGCGTCAGTACTGCACCGATGGCTGGTATCCCACCGGTGCGGCGGTCCCGGCCGACGGCTTCTCGCCTTCGGCCGCGCTCCTCAAGGCGATGGCCATCAACTCGGCCGACATGTCGCTGACCGGCTTCACCGCGCCCGACAACAACATCGGCTACGGGCGCGTCGACGCCGACAACGT
>DASYSL010000068.1:0-5900 GCA_036003365.1 Candidatus Eiseniibacteriota bacterium | reverse complement strand
GAGGCGCGGCTCTCGCGCCGGCTCAACGGCGAGGTGCGCCTGGACATCGACGAGCGCGTGCCGACGGCGCTCGCCCTCTACGGCAAGCCGGTCGAGGTGGCGGCCGACGGCACCGTGCTGCCGGCGCTGGTGAGCGGCGTGACGCCTGACTTGCCGGTGGTCACCGGCCTTGCGGCGCCGCAGAAGAACAGGATCGCCGACGCCGACTGGCCGCGCGCCGTGCGCTGGCTGCACCGCCTCGACGATCCCGCGCTCGCCCTCGCCGGGCGCGTGTCCGAGATCGATGTCAGTGACGCCACGCTCACCACGGTCGTGCTCGCGCCCCATGGCGCGCGCCTTCTCCTGCCCGCCGAGGCGCGGGAAGCCGATGGACTGGGCGGCGTGCGCGTCGTGCTCGCCGACTTGCAAGCGCGCGGTGTGGAAGCCGCCACGATCGATTGCCGAGCTCGCGGCCTCGTGGTCGTCGAGCCGGTGCCGGGAAGCAGCGCCACGGACGGCAAGAATCAAAAGCCGGGAGCGAGCGTCACCGCGGCGCTCCCGCACGCGACGCAAACGGTTCCAGAGAACTCGGCTCCCCCCGGGACCGAGCGAAGGAGGGGTTGAGGGAGATGGCCCAGACACGGACGTACGTCGGTCTCGACATCGGGACCACGAAAATCAGCTGCATCATCGCCGAGATCGAGAAGGAAGGCGGCGTGAAGATCGTGGGAGTGGGGGTCGCTCCCTCGGAAGGCTTGCGCCGCGGCGTCGTGGTCAATCTCGAGAAGACCGTGGCCTCGCTCACGCGCGCGGTGGAAGAAGCCGAGCGCATGGCGGGCGTGCCGGTGAAGAGCGTCTACGCGGGCATCGCCGGCGACCACATCCGCTCGATCAACTCGCGCGGCGTGATCGCCGTGTCGCGCCGCGACAACGAGATCACGCCCACCGACGTGGAGCGCGTCATCGAGGCGGCCAAGGCGGTGGCCATCCCGATGGATCGCGAGATCATCCACGTCATCCCGCAGGGCTTCATCGTCGACGACCAGGACGGCGTCAAGGATCCGGTTGGCATGTCGGGCGTGCGCCTCGAGGCCGAGGTGCACATCATCACCGGTGCCGTCACCAGCGCGCGCAACATGTGCAAGTCGATCCAGCGCTGCGGGCTCAAGGTGCAGGACCTGGTGCTCGAGCCCCTCGCCTCGGCGCACGCCGTGCTGGCGCAAGACGAGCGCGAGATGGGTGTCGTCCTGCTCGACATCGGCGGCGGCACCACCGACGTCGCACTCTTCTTCGAGGGCTCGATCCGCCACACCTCGATCGTGCCCCTGGGCGGAGCCAATGTGACCAGCGACATCGCCATCGGCTTGCGCGTGCCCATCGACCGCGCCGAGGACATCAAGATCAATCACGGCTGCGCCATCGTCAGTGGCGTGATGGCCGGAGAGGAAGTGGTCGTGCCCGGCGTCGGCGGGAGGCCGGACAAGAAGATCTCGCGCCAGCTCCTGGCTTCGATCATCGAGCCCCGGATGGAAGAAGTGCTGCAGCTCGCCAACCGGGAGATCAAGAAGCACCACTTCGCCGACTTGCTCGGAGCCGGCGTGGTGCTGACCGGAGGGTGCTCCCTGATGCCTGGCATCGTGGAGCTGGCCAGTCAGGTGTTCCAGATGCCGGCGCGGTGCGGCGTGCCCTCCGGGCTCACGGGCCTGGCGGAGAACGTCCGCGATCCGCGCTACTCCACCGGCGTGGGGCTCATTCTGCACGCGCTCGACGGGGAGGCCTCCGAAGGTGGAGAGCCGGTCCTGGTCGGCGGCGAATCGCGGGAGCCTCTGGACCGGCTGTTCGAGTGGTTCCGGGGGATCTTCTAGATGCCGACGAACCGCGATTTGGATCCGATCCGTGGGCACCGGGCGAGAGGTCGCCAGGCCCGCAAGCCAAGTATCTCTTCAGGGAGGAACGAGACCATGTTCGAGATCGAAGCTCAGCCGAGGAAGCGCTCGGCGTCCATCAAGGTCATCGGCGTGGGCGGCGCCGGGGGGAACGCGGTGAATCGCATGATCGCCGCCGACCTCTCGGGCGTGGAGTTCATGACCGCGAACACGGACATGCAGGCGCTCGAGACGTCGCGCGCGCCGCTCAAGCTGCAGCTCGGCCCCGACCGCACGCGCGGCCTGGGCTCGGGCGGCGATCCGTCCGTCGGTCGGGCCGCGGCCGAGGAGGACGAATCGCTGATCTCCGAGGCGATGGAGCACGCCGACATGGTGTTCATCACCGCCGGCATGGGCGGCGGCACGGGCACGGGTGCGGCTCCGGTCGTGGCGCGCCTGGCGCGGCAGACGGGTGCTTTGACCGTGGCCGTGGTGTCCAAGCCGTTCGGCTTCGAAGGCCGCCGCCGTCAGCGCCAGGCCGAGGAGGGCATGGACGAATTGCGTGCCGAGGTCGACACGCTGATCGTCATCCCCAACGAGCGCCTGCTCTCGGTCGTGGCGCGCGACATGCCGTTGACCGAGGCCTTCGCGGTGGCCGATGAGGTCCTCCTCAAGGCCACCAAGGGCATCTCGGATCTCGTCACCGTGCCGGGTCTCGTGAACCTCGACTTCGCCGACGTGCGCAGCATCATGCACGGGCAGGGAAATGCGCTCATGGGCACGGGCCGCGCCTCGGGCGCCGATCGCGCCACGGCAGCGGCACGCCAGGCGATCGCGAGCCCCTTGCTCGAGGACATGGCCATCACGGGTGCCACGGGCGTTCTTCTCAACATCACGGGCGGGCGCGATCTGAGCCTGCACGAGGTGAACGAGGCGTCGCAGGTGGTGCTCGAGGCTTCGGGCCAGGACGCCAACGTGATCTTCGGAGCGGTGATCGATCCCACGCTCGACGGCGAGATGGTGGTCACGGTCATCGCCACGGGCTTCGGCGGCTCGACCAAGGCCAAGGAAGCGCGTCCCGCGACGTCCAAGCAGCACTCGAACGAGATTGGCGACTTGGCCGAGGACTACTCGCTGTCGCCGGACTTGAAGCGTCCGGCGCTGTGGCGTCACGGCCAGCGTCGCTTGAGCGTGCCGGCGGGTGCCGATCTCGACGTGCCGGCCTTCCTGCGCCGGCAGTCGGAGTAGTCGAGAAACCCATGGCCTTCTGGTCGGGTCTCAGGCGGTTGGGTCGCAACCGCCACTACAACCGCGGCATCGTCCATTACAACAAGGGCGAGTACGCGGAGGCCGTGCACGCGTTCGAGGAGGCTCTGGCCTCGATCGGCGACACGCAGGACCCGGACTACAGCCTGGGTGTGTTCTACGCGGCCGAGGCGCGCGGCAATCTGGCGCTCGCGCACTTGCGGGCCGGGGATCTGGGCGCGGCGGAGCAGGAGCTTCGCCGCGCTCTCGATTCCAATTCCGATTACGCAGATTTGCGTTACCACCTCGCGGCCTTGCTCGAGCGGAGCGGCCGCGTCGAGGAGGCGCTGGCCGAGTGCCAGCACGCCCTCGAGCTGTCCCCCGACTTTTTGGAAGCGCGGCTACTCGCCGCCGTGTGCGCCGACCGTCTCGGCACGTCCGATGCCGCCAAGCAATCCTTGGAGCGCGCGCGCAGCCAGGGCTTCGAGCTGCCCGATGAGCTGGAGATGGACCCGTGGACGGGGCTCTCCAACGATGCCCGCGAGTGCCTGCGCCACGCCGGGCACAAGCGCTCGGAAGCCCAGCAGTGGCTCGAGAAATCGTTGGAGCGCTACACCCAAGGCGACCGTGTGGGCGCCATCGCCGATCTGTCGCGCGCCGTCGAGGCCGAACCGAAGTTCCCCGACCTGCGCGCGCGGCTCGCCGGTTTGCTCGCCGAGGCCGGCCGCCACGACGAGGCCGCCGACGAGCTGTCCCGCGCCCTGGAGATCAATCCGCGCTATCTCGAAGCGCGCGTGCGGCGCGGCATCTCGTACCTGGCCATGGGCCGCGCCTCCGACGCCCTCTTGGACTTCGAAGAGGCGCTCTCGCTACGAGCCGACTACCCGGACTTGCTCTATTTCAGAGCGGCCGCGCAATTCCAGGCCGGCGATCCGCAGGCCGCGGCCATGACACTCGATCACGCGCTCGCCAAAAATCCGCGCTTCGCCCGCGCGCGCCGACTTCTGTCTCTGTGTCTCGTCGCCCTCGACCGCGACGTTGAAGCGCTCGAGCAGTTCCGTAAGAGCCTGGGCGAGAGTCGCGAAGCGCCGCGCGCCTGGATGGACATGGCGTGGCTCGCTCTGCGCATGGGCGACGCCGAACGCGCCGTCAAGGATCTGGAGCGCGCGAGCGTGCGCCTGCCGGAGTATCCGGACGTGCACTATGGACTGGGCATCGCGCAGCTGGCCTGCGGGCGCGCGCGCGAAGCCGAAGCCGCGCTCACGCGCGCCTTGGAGATCGCGCCCGACTACGCGCTCGCGCGCTACCGGCTGGGGCAAGCCTTGTTGAATCGCGACGCGGTCAACGAAGCCCGCGAGCAGCTCGAGCAGGCGGTGCGCGGCGTGCCGGAATACGCGGATGCCTGGCTCGCGCTGGCGCGCTCGCGTCGCGCCACGGGCGACGAGCCCGGCGCTCAGGCGGCTTGTGAGAAGGCGCTCGACATCAATCCCGGCTTCGCCGAGGCGCGCGCCGAGCGCGCCTCGCTCCTTGCTGCGAGCGGGCGCGAAGCCGAAGCCAAGCGGGAGTGGAAAGCCGTCCTCCGTCTCGATCCGCTCCACCCCCTGGCCCGCGCGCACGCGGGCGGCCTGGGAGAGGAAGCGATGGAGGAGGGGTACGCCGGGTGAGAGGCTGGGCTAGGCGGAAGCTTTGGTCTGGGCGGGGCGGCCGTGACGCACGGCGGGCGCCTTCTGCACGAAGTTCGACCGCAGGCAGCGGGTGCAGACTCTGAGATGCTTCGTCCGACCATCGACCACGGCCCGGACGCGCTGCAGGTTCGGCTTCCAGGTCCGGCGGGAGACGTTGTGGGCATGGCTGATCTTGTTCCCGCGACCGATGCCCTTCTTACAAATGGCACACGCAAACGCCACGATGCTCCTCCAAGAAAACGCCTGCAAAAGGAACCGGGGCCCGCAGGCCCCGACGGAACCCGAGCAAGGTATCACGCAGGCCTTACCCCCATCAAGGCGGGGGCGGTGACCGAGCGCCGCGTCGCCCCGGACACGCCCATCCAGTACCTGCCGGGCGTAGGCCCCAAGCGCGCCGAGCGCCTGTCCAAGCTCGGCATCGGCCGCGTCGAAGATCTCCTCAGGCACGTCCCGCGCGATTATCTGGACGCGCGCAACATCGTGCAAATCCGCGATCTCAAGCCCGGCCAGCTGGCCACGGTCATCGGCAAGGTGACCTCGGCCCGCGAGCGCCGACGTCCCGGCCGCAGCGATTTCCTGGCCCGCGTCGAGGACGCCTCGGGCGCGGTGAACGTGACCTGGTTCGGCCAGGGCTTCCTATCCCGAGCGATCTCCCCAGGCGATGAGATCGCGCTCTCGGGCATCCCGGAGTTCTCCGGCATCCGCTCCTTCGCCAATCCGACGTGGGAGACGCTCGGCTCGGAAGAGCGCGAGCTGCTGCACGCCGGTCGCATCATCCCCGTGCATCCGTTGACCGCCGGCATCTCGGCCAAGGTGATGCGCGGGCTCGTGCACACCGCCCTCGAGCAAGCCGGCGACCTGATGGAGGATCCTCTCCCTGGCGAGCTGCGCTCCGAGCGCGACCTGGAGTCCATCAATCAGGCACTGCACGACATTCATTTTCCGCCCGACGACCCGGCGCTCGATCGCGCACGACGTCGTCTGGCGTACGAAGAGCTGTTTCTGGTTCAAGCTCTCCTCGCGCTTCGTCGCGCCAGACGCGAGACGCAGGCCTCGGGCTTCATCACGGCCACGACATCGACTCGCGCCCGCGCCTTCGCCAAGAACCTGCCCTTCGAGCTGACGG
>DASYSL010000067.1:0-2745 GCA_036003365.1 Candidatus Eiseniibacteriota bacterium | reverse complement strand
GGCCAAGCCGACCGCGAAGCTCTGGGACACCGCCGCCACCCAGGCCTTGCCCGCCTTCTCGCCCTTCGCGACCTCGCTCAGGCGTTCCTCGGCCTCCGACAGCTCGGCGTAGGCCTTGCGGACCTCGAAGTCGGCGCCGCTCAGCGCCTCCTCGCGGTGCGCCTCGATCTCCTCGGCCTCTGCCCGCGAGCGATCGCCGCGCGCCAGCTTGGGCCCGAAGTCGAGCGGCAGGCGCATCGCGGCCGCCAGGCCGGCACCGAGGCCGTTGAAGGGGTTGTAGCTGAACGCGTTCTGGGGGGCGTCGATGGTGGGCGCGTAGGCGAACGAGGCGGTGCCGATGAGGACCAGATCGGGGTAGAGCTTGCGGCGCTCGAGGTCGGCCAGCGCGCGCTTGGCCTTGACCGCGAAGTCGAGGGCGTGCACGTCGGACCGCGACAGTCGCGCCTGCTCCTCGTAATAGCTGACCGGGCGCTGCGTGATCTCGAGCGGCTCGAAGTCCGCATCGTCGACGTCCAGGTCGGCGGGCGCGCCGGGACCGACCAGCGCGCGCAGCCCGGCGCGGGCGATCTCCTCTTGGCGCCCGGCCTCGAGCAGTCGCACCTTGATCTCGGTGCGCAGGGTGCGCAGTCTCAGGCGATCGGTCACGGTGGCGTCGCCGCTGTCGGAGGCCAGATCCTTCTCGATCTTCTTCTGGGCGCTATCGAGATACCCGTCCCCTTCCTCGAGCATGCCGCGCACCTCGCGCGCGAGCTTCAGGCCCCAGTAGGCGCGGCGCACGCTGAGCTCGACGTCGGCCCGGGTCGCCTCCCGCTTGCCGCTGGTGGCCTCCACGCCCGCCTCGGCGGCGGTGACGCCGGCGTGGATCTTCCCGAAGTCGAACAGCGGCTGGACCAACTTGACGTCGGTGCGCGTCCAGGCGCCCGCGAACTGCGTGAGGTAGCTGAGGGCGCCGTGCGAGGGGCTGGCGTTGGTAGTGATGCAGTCGCCCTCGCCCCCCATCCCCATGGTGGTGGACTGGTTGACACCCTGACAGATGACTCGCGGCACGGGGGCCACGAACGACGTGAGGTCGCCCTGCGGGAGCCAGTTGCGACGCGCCTCGGTCACCTGCGCCCGCATCGCCTCGGTGGCGGCCGTGCCCGCGCGGATGCCGGGGTTGTGTTGGCGCGCCATCTCCAACAATTCGTTCAAGGTGTACTTCTCGGCGTGCGCGGTCCGGGGCGCCAGCAGCGAGAGACAACCTGCAAGGACGATGGCTGCCGAGACGATCGGGCGCGCGCGGCGTTCGGTCATGACCTCCACGGTACCAGGAGCCGCGGCGCCCGCGTTTGACTGATTGCACGGCGGGCTCGGCAGTTTTGTGGCGCGGCCGCAGCGCCGTCCTCTCCTCGACCGCTGGCGATGGTACACTCCCGCGAATTCACGACGCCGCCGGAGTGGCGAAACGGTATACGCAGCGGACTCAAAATCCGCCGCCCGTAAGGGCTTACGAGTTCAAGTCTCGTCTCCGGCACCTACGGTAATCATTCAAGAAACCCGCGGTGCGCGCGCGTGGCAAGCGCTCGGTCCAGAGGGGGCCGGTACCAAACGGGTACTATCGACTCTCTGGGCGATCGATGGCCGCAGTCAGACGAGCCGCGTTCACGTGCGCCTATGAGGGCGAGGCATTCGAGTCGGCGCCGCCCGCTCAGTGGTTCCGGCAAGCCGGGCCGGAACGGAATCTCGTCTCACCCGGGCGCCACCATATCGCTTGGTCGGCGTGGACGGACGCCACCCGGGCACCCAGCGCTCTCGCCTCTCAGATTCCTGACGTTTCGAGGTGAGAACGCGGTGCTCAGCTCTGATTCGAGCTGGCTCGCGAATTGCTGCACAATCGGCTCATGAAGGGCCTCGCCAATCGCCTGCTGGTAACCATCGTCGCGTGGCTCGGGCTCATTTCGCTCGCTTGCGGCGGCAGCAGCATCGTGGGCTCGGGCACTGGGGGCAGTGGAGCCGCCGCGGGGAAGACAGGTAGCGCCGGGCGTGCGGGTTCGGGCGCCGGTGGCACGACTGGGGCGGGCGGAGCCACGGGCGGCGACGCCGGAGGCGACGCCGCAGCGTGCTACCCTCTGTTTCACGCCTGCGCGACAAACGCCGAGTGCTGCGCTCCGAATCGTTGCCTCAACATCACTGGCACGCTCGAATGTCAGCAGGAGGGGCCGGCGGTCGACGGGGGTGATGGACCCTCCGACGGTCCGACTCACCCGGACGCAGGCGGAGGCTGCTTTCAGAACGGCATCCGCTACAATGTTGGGGATATCTTTGATGTGGCCTGCAACGTGTGCGACTGTCCCTCGGACGGAATTCTCCGTTGCTCGACCACGGTCTGCCTGCCCGACGGTGGGTAGGACGGCGCCGGCTCGGCGTCGTGAGACGGTCGCGCCGGGCCGGCGTTGCGCATCCCACCGAGTTCGCGGGAATTGACGATACTCGTCACGCCTTGATCGGCCCCATCAGTTCCACTCTGTCCTGGTGGCGGCAAGAGCGCTCAAATGCTTCGAACGGCTTTCGACGTCGTCCCGCTTTGGCTCATCACCTCTAAATGAGGATACAGACCGACAGAGTCCAGAAGCCGCATATGCAGCGCATGGTGTCGCTGCCACGGTCCCCGTTCACTTGATTACAAACGGTGCGCGAATCGCACGTCTGGTACGTGGATTGCTCTATCCGGTCCCGATGGTGCAGCCGATGATGCACACGATGGCT
>DASYSL010000066.1:0-22068 GCA_036003365.1 Candidatus Eiseniibacteriota bacterium | reverse complement strand
GATTTGGGTGCGACCGCGAGATACACGGCGGCTTGGGCGATCGCCAGCTCGCCTTCGGGTGAGCCGAGGAAGTGGAAGGCGTCGGCGGCGGCCTGGGCGACGACGAGGGCCTGGGGATCGGCGAGGCCGATGTCCTCGCTCGCGGCGCGCACCAGACGGCGCGCGATGTACAAGGGGTCCTCTCCCGCTGCCATCATGCGGGCGACCCAGTAGAGCGTGCCGTCCGGATCGGAATCGCGCAGCGACTTGTGCATCGCCGAGATGATATTGAAGTGCTCTTCGCCACTCTTGTCGTAACGCAGGTGCTGATACGTGAGCGCACGCTCGAGGTCGGCGACAGTGACGCGCGGCTTCTTCTCGCGGGTCGCGACCTCGGTCGCCAGCTCGAGAGCATTGAGCGCGCGACGGGCGTCGCCGTCACCGTGACGCACCACGGCTTCGATCGCGTCCTCGTCCCAAGCCACGCCGGAATCGCCGAGGCCGCGTTCCTTGTCGGCGAGCGCGCGCCCGACCAGCACGCGCAGGTCGTCCTCGTTGAGCGAATTGATCACGAGCACGCGAGCCCGCGACAAGAGCGCCGAGTTCACTTCGAACGACGGATTCTCGGTCGTGGCGCCGACCAGCACGATGGTTCCATCCTCGACGAACGGCAGGAAGGCGTCCTGCTGGGCGCGATTGAAGCGATGGATCTCGTCGACGAAGAGAATCGTCGGCCGGCCCGAAGCGCGCTTGCGGTCACGCGAGGCAGTCATGATCTCGCGGATCTCTTTGATGCCGCTCGTCACCGCCGAAAAGGCCGCGAAGGGTGTGTCGGTGGCTTGGGAGAGCAAACGAGCGAGTGTGGTTTTTCCGGTGCCGGGCGGCCCCCAGAAGATGATCGACGGGATCTCAGCCGTGGGCCCGAGCGAGCCGAGCGGTCCCCCGCCTTTGATCAGGTGATCCTGGCCCACCACCTCGTCGAACGAGCGCGGGCGCATGCGCTCGGCGAGCGGCGGGCGGGCGGCGCGGGTCTCAAATAGGTCCATGCTTCACTTTTCCGGCGCTTTCCACGCCCAATAGCGCGCCGTCGCCCACTTGTCATAGGCGGCAGCATATCTCTTCCGGTTCTGCTCCGAGACGGCTCGAGTGACGAATCTCGTTCTCGTCGAATCGGCCAGCGAGTAGATCCCGATGAAGCCTCTCGATCCTCCGCCATCCTCGTTGGACTCCCATCCGGCCAGGGCGAAACACAGCGAATCCAGCCAGCATCCGTAGTCGAAGATGCACGATGTTCCGCAGAACTCGAAACGATTGGCCGTTCCGTGCTGCAAGTCCATCAGCACGGGCGCTGAATCAACATCTCCTCCGATCACGATCTTGCCGTTCCCTTCGATTACATCATCGTAACCGTTGAAAACCAGCCGGTAGTGACCGCTGGGAGACTGTTCCCCTAGGACCGCGATGGCGGAAGAGTCGATCCATTCTCTCGCATCACTCACGCTCTGTATGTCGCCACCACGGAACGCTTGAACGCGACCCTCGCGCGTCAAAGAATCGAGTCCGAATCCGGGGATGGCTTCGCGCCACATCCCGATCCACGTACGAAGGCGAACCGTGTCCCCGCGTGCAATGCCATTGGCCAGGGTGTCCCGACGCGATGAAGGAGACTCGTCTTGGGTCGCGGGGCGTGAACAAGTCGCCGCCAGGCTGATCGCGAGCGAAAGCACGCACGCGAAGCCAACTTGCCCTCTCCTAATCACCGATGTACCGCACTTCAATTGTGCGGCGGCGCGGGCCGTCGAACTCGCAGAAGTACACGTCCTGCCAGCGGCCCAAGGCGAGCTGGCCGCCCTCCACGGGGACGGTCACACCCGGTCCGATCAAAGCCGCCTTGATGTGGGCGGCCGAGTTGCCTTCGGCGTGGCGATACGCGGCGTTCCACGGGACGAGGGCTTCGAGGCGGCCGAGCAGGTCGGTGGTCACGTCGGGGTCCCAGCCTTCGTTCACCGTGAGGCCGGCCGTGGTGTGCGGACACCACAGGTGCGCGAGGCCGTCACCCGCTTCGAGTTGCGAGAGCGCCTTGTCCACCTGTTTGCGCACGAGCAGCACCTGGGCGCGCGCTTCGGTCTCGACCTGGAAACGCGCCAGCTTCATTTTCCGTCGCGCAGCTTGGCCAGAATGCGCTGCGCGGCCTCGTCGACGTCGGTCGGCCGGCCGAGATCCACCCCCGCCTCCTCGAGCTTCTGGAACAGCTCGACGATGGCCGGCGCTTCGATGTTCGAGGCGCGCAGACGCTCGGCGTTGGAGAAGATCTCCTCGGGGTAACCGCGGGCCACGATCTCGCCACCCTGGATGAGCATGTACACGGTGTCCGCCAAGTCCGACACCGAGCTCACGTCGTGGGTGGCGATGATGGTGGTCATCTGATAGCGCGACTGCAGAACGTTGAGCAGAGTGACCAGCTCGGAGCGCGAGCGCGGATCGAGCCCTTCGAACGGCTCGTCCATGATGAGAAGCTCGGGATGCAGCACGAGCGCGCCCGCCAGCGCCACCTTCCGCTTCTCGCCGCCCGACAGATAGTGGCAGACCTTGTCCTTGAGATGCGTGATGCCCAGCTCCTCGAGCACCTCCTGCACCATGCGGTCGACCTCGGCGTCGGGATAGCCGTAGTTGCGCGGCGAGAACGACACGTCGTCCCACACCGTGGGCGCGAGCAGCTGCTCGTCGACATTCTGGAAGAGGACGCCGACACGCTCGCGAATGCGGTTGAACTGCTTGCCGGGATTGACGCCGAAGACCTCGACCTCGCCTTCGCGCGGCGACAGAAGGCCGAGGATGTGCGAGAGCAGCGTGGACTTCCCGCTGCCGTTGGGGCCGAGGATGACGACGCGCTGCCCCTTCTCGACCACGAAGTCGAGGCCGCAGAGATAGATCTCGGTCTGGTCGGCGAAGACGTGGCGCACGCACGAGACGTGCACCACCGGGTCGGGCGCGCCGGGTGCGGTGTGGGCGCGGCCCGGGTGCTTGGGATCGAGGTGATCGTGGCGGCTCATGGCGCGCTCCGCGACCAGAAGGCTGCGACGATGACCAGAGCCGCGAGAACGATCGGCACCCAATCGAGCTGCGTGTGCGTCGCCCAGTGCCGGCAGCCGCACACGCGGCCCGAATGTCCGCGCAGCTCCATGATGGCGTACACGCGCTGGCTGCGCTCGAACGAGAAGAGGACCAGCGTGCCGAGCCCCTGACCCAGGTTCGTGAGGCGGCGCATCATGCCGCCCTTGCCCCACCCACCACGCAGGCGCAAGGCGACCGAAAGGCGCACGAGCTTGTTGGCCAGGGTGAAGAAAGCGCGGTAGCTCAGGAACAAGGCGTCGCCGACGAAGCGTGGCACGATCCGCGAGATGGGCGCGAAGAGATCGGGATAAGGCGTCGTGCCCACGAGCCACACGGCGGCGAGCCCGGCGCACAAGGCACGCAGCAGATAGATGGTGGGTGTGGTCCATGTGCCGTCCCAGCGCGAGGCGACGAAGACGAGCGTGAAGAGCGCGGGGTAGATCGCGAGGCCGATCACGGGCACGATGGGCAGCCCCGAGACCAGGACGAGCAGCCACACCAGCGCGTAGGCCGAAGCCAGAAAGATGACCGAGTTCGAGAACACGGCACCGCCGATGAGTGCTGCGACGAGGACGATCTTGGCGCCTGCCGAGGAGCGGTGCCACGCGCTACGGCCCGAGGATGCCCAGTAGTCGACGATCGCGACGTCGAGGTTCATGCGCGCTCCGGCGAGGTCGAGCGGCGCTCGAGCGGCTTCTCGGGCTCGCGCGCGTGCGCCGGCAGGAGACTCGGATTGACGCGCGCCAGGAACTGCACGGTTCCCCCCGCGACCGCCGCTTCGGCCAAGGTGCCCACGATCCAGAACGGAAGCGAGAGCACGACCAAGCGCCCGAAGCGCTGCCACACGATGCCGTGCGTGTCGCGCGGGAGCGCGAGATCTTCGACGTCGTGCTTGGGCTGGAGGCGCATTTCACCAGGACCGGGAGTGGCGCTGGCGATACCCACCACGACGAGCCAGGCCGCGAGCGACCCCACGAGCCCGGTCATGGCCGCGATGGCGGCCGCCCAGAACGGACGGGCGCGGTGCGCGAGCAAGCGGTACGCGCGGCTCGCGAGCGCGGCCGCCAGCCCGGTGATGAGTGCGTTCAGGCCAATGACCGTCACGCCCCCATGGCCGAGCAGCGCCAGGATCGCGTTCACGACGCAAGCGGAGACGAAGCCAAGCCCGCCGCCGAGCAGCATGCCGACGAGCGGCGCCAGGCTCAGGTGATAGCCGAGTGGTCCGAGCGGCAGCGCCATGGCCGCGAGCATGAGCGCCGAGAGCGCGCCCACGAGCGCGAGCCGGTCGGAGCGATCTTCGCGATGGCGACGCGAGATGATGGCCAGCAAGAGACCGGCGGCGAGAAAACCGGAGACCCAGAGCCACCACGGGAGAACACCGTCGGGCAGATGCAGGTGGCTCACGGGGTTCTTTCTCGCATCGGCTCGCTCCTCACTCCAAGGGCTCGAAGGCGAACGCCCAGACCTCGACGCGGCGCGCGCCCAGCGCACGCAGGACTTGGGCGGCGGCGCGCGCGGTGGCGCCGGTCGTCACCACGTCGTCCACGAGCGCCACGCGCCGTCCCTGCACCGTACCCGCTTCCGGGCCGGCCGCGAAGGCGCCGCGCACGTTGGCGAGCCGCCGCGCGCGATCGGCTCCGGCTTGCGGCGGCGTGGCGCGCACACGCGTGAGCGCCCGCGCCACCGGAAGTCCTTCGAGGGCACCCAGCGTGCGCGCCCAGGTCTCCGCGACATCGAAGCCGCGCTCGCGCACGCGCGTCGGGTGCGCGGCCACGGGCACGAGAAGCTCGGCGCCCGCGTGCCCGACGTGATCGCGCCACGTGTCGCGCCAGGCGCTCATGCGCTCCGGGCACGACTCGTATTTGGTGGCCCGCACCACCGCGCCCGTCTCGGCTCCGAACTGCGCCGCGGCGAGAAGGCGCAGGTGATCGAGCCGCGCGCACGCCCGCCGCTCCTCACCGCCCGCGCAATCGAGACACACGCGGCCGTCGAGCGGCACGGCCCGTGACGCGCAGGCGGCGCACCAGACGACCGGCTCTCCGAGCGGCCTCTCGGCCGGACGCGCCACCGGACGGTCGCAGGAGACGCAGCGCTCGGGCACGAGTACTGCCAAGGTCTCGAGCAACGCTCTTCCTACTCTTCGACCGAACCGTCTACGCGCAGAGGCAGCGGTTTCCATCCCACGAATGTGCGGAGGCGGTCCAACGAGGGCTTGACGTTCAGCCAGAAGCGCCACGACGCGGCCCCTTGATGCACCAAGAGTCCCAATCCATCGAAAGCACGGAGCCCGCGGGTCGCGGCGGCAGCCAGCCATGGCGTTCGCCGCGGAGCATACCGCAAGTCCACGACCGCCGCTCCGGGCGCGAGCCAGGCCGGATCGCACGGCAAGGGATCGTCGGGCGTGGCGCCGAGCGTGGTCGCGTTGATCACGATGTGCGCCTGGGCGATTTGCTGGCGGGCTTCGGCGGAATCCCAAACGGCAATGGCGAGGTCTGTGAGGCCCGGAAGGCTACGGGCGCGGCTCGGATCACGCGCGATGCATTGCACGTGGGCGCCGGCGGAGGAGAGAGATGGAGCCAGGCCGGCGGCTGACCCGCCGGCACCGAGGAGAACGACGCGGGAGTTTGGAATCGAGAGCCCGACGTCACGCGCAAAGGCGACGAAGCCTTCGCCGTCGGTGTTGGTGGCCATGTATCCGTTGTCTTTGCGGCGGAGACAGTTGGCGACGCCCGCGGCGCGGGCTTCGGGAGTGAGGCGGATCGCGTTCTCGTACGCCAGGCGCTTGAGCGGCGAGGTCACGCTCAAGCCGAACACTTCCATCTCGTACAACGATCGTAGCGTCTCGGCGAAGCGCTCGGGTGTGACATCGACCGCCAAGAAGCACGCGCGCACGCCCCACTCATCCAGAGCGGATTGATGCAACCGCGGTGACAGGGAATGGGAAACGGGATGGCCGAGGACCGCGAACACGCGCAGCGCGGCCAAGGCGGCTCAGCCCACCCGCGTCGTCGTGGCCTCGCTGGCCGGGGGCATCTGCGCTTGCGCGGCCTTGTGCGCGGATCCCATGAGGAAGAAGAGAACGAGCGACCAGACGGCGAGCAGCGCCCCCACCAGCTCGGACTCGGCGATGCCCGTCGATCCGATGTGGAAGAGATACGCCGAGGGCTCGTAGTAGCGCGTCGTGTCGACGGCGGCGCGCAGGATGGCGTAGAGGCCGAGCATGAGCCACCAGCGCTGCCCCGGCGCCTTGAGGCGCGGCGCCGCCAGCGTGACGACGACGTAGGTCACGAGGCCGGCGAGCACGTTGTAGAGCTGCGAGGGATGGAGCGGCTGGTTTCCGAACTGCTGGAAGGGCAGCGAGCCTTCGGGAAAGCGCATGCCCCACGGCAGCTTGGTGGGTGTGCCGTAGCAGCAGCCGTTCAGGAAACAGCCGAAGCGCCCGATGGCCGCACCGATGGCCGTGGGCCCGGCAAGGATGTCGGCCGCTTCCCACGTCGGAAGCTTGGTGCGCGTGCAGTACCAGATGCCGATGGGCACGGCGAACAGGAAGCCGCCCCACAGCGTGAGCCCGCCCTCCCAAAGCGCGAACACGTGCAGCCAGCGGCCCTGGAACTCGCTCACGTGCCCGACTACGTAGAGGAAGCGCGAGCCGGCGACGCCCGCGGCGAGCACCACGAGACCGAGATTGAGGATGGCATCCGGATTCCATCCGCGCGCCTTGGCTTCGCGCGTGGCGAGCCAGATCCCGACCAGAAACGCGACCGCGAGAGCGAGGCCGTAGGAGCGGAGGACGAAGGGACCGAGGTGGAAGATTTCCGGATGCAAAGGGTCTCCCTGGGGACTTGGGACTCAGTACTCCTGACGTCTCAAGGAGACGTTCAAGAGGAGCCCGATCTCCACGCAGGTTACCACGAACGACGTGCCGCCGTAGGACACGAGCGGCAGCGGCAGGCCGGTCACCGGCGCCCATCCCACGGTCATGAGGATGTTGACCATGACGTGGTACCAGATGGCCGCGGTCACGCCGAGAGCCACGAGACTGGCGAAGCGGTTCCGCGCCACGCGCGCCAGCCACAAGCCGCGCATGAGGAGAATCGTGTAGAGCCCGATCACCAGCGTCACGCCCCAGAAGCCCAGCTCCTCGCCCACCACCGAGAAGATGAAGTCGGTGTGCTTCATGGGCAGGAACTCGAGCCCCTTCTGCGTCCCGTGCATGTAGCCGCGCCCGAACGGTCCGCCCGAGCCGAGAGCGATGCGCGACTGGATGATCTGATAGCCCGATCCGTAGGGATCGTTTCCCGGATTGAGGAAAGTCTCGATGCGCCCCTGCTGGTAGGGCTCGAGATGACTCCACACGATGGGCATGGCGGCGAGGATGGCCGCGTTCAAGACCAGAGCGAAGATCGCCGTCTGGGCGCGCGGCCGGATGAGCGCCAAAGCGGCGAGCACGGTGATGGCCGACGCCCAGATGCCCTGCGTGATGAAGAAGAGCGCCGCGTTGACCGCCGGCACGGCGAAGAGCGCCAGCGTGCGAAAGGGCAAGCCGGCCCAGTACAGCATGGCGGCGAGCAGCACGCCGAAGGTGAGGCTCGTCCCCAGGTCGGGCTCCTTCAACACCAGCGCCATGGGAATGAGCGCCACGAGCGCCGGGCGCACCCACGAGCGCATGCGCGACAGGTTCACGCGCTTGTCGTCGAGCACGCGCGCGAGCAGGAGCAGCGTGGCGAGCTTGCCCAGCTCCGAAGGCTGGAAGCGAAACGCGCCCCCTCCCAGCCAGCGCTTGGCGCCGTACATCTCGTGCCCCACCACGAGCACCGCGGCCAGACACGCGATCGAGAGTCCGTATAACCAGGGCGCCAGCGCGTCGTAGACGCGCAGCGGCACCGATGCCACCGCCACGGCGGCGACCACGCCGATGCCGAGCCACAAGCATTGCCGAATGGCGAAGGCGTAATCGATCTTTCCCGGCACCGAGGTGGCCGAGAAGACCATGAGCACGCCGATCGTGCCGAGCGCGAGGGCGGCGCCGACGAGCGCCCAGTCGATCTGGCGAATCAGGCGGCGGTCGAACATCAATCGGCGTCCGTGGAGTCGGCCGGGGTCGGCACCGGCGCGGGCGGCGGCTTGGGAGCGGCGACCACCTTGGGATTGGCGATGAACGCCGGACCGTTCGGCTGGTCGCCCATCAAGTACTGCTGGAAGGCATAGCCGGCCACCGGTGCCGCCGCGTCCGAGCCATGGCCGCCGTTCTCGACCACGACGGCCAGCGCGATGCGCGGGGCGTCGACGGGCGCGAAGGCGATGAAGAGCGCGTGATCGTTGCCGTGCGGATTCTGCGCCGTGCCCGTCTTGCCGGCGACGCGCACGCCGGGCACGCGGGCGCGCGCCGCGGTTCCGGCCGCGACCACCTTCTCCATGGCCGCCATCACCACGTCCCAATTCTGGCCCGAGATGTCGACGGTCTTGGTGTCCGTGGGCTCGACGTGACGCACGACGCCGGTCTGTGGATCGCGGATCTCCTTCACCAAGTGCGGATGCGGCACGCGGCCGCGGCTCGCCACCGTGGCGGCGAGCATGGCGAGCTGCACCGGGGTGATCAGAAGCTCGCCCTGTCCGATCGCGATGTTGAGCACCGCGCCGCCCGTCGGCTTGCGCCCCACCTTTTCGAACCAGTCGAGCGTGGGCACGAGGCCGCTTCGCTCCTGCGGGAGATCGATCCCCGAGCGCTCACCCAGATGCAGGCGGCGTGCCCAGGTCGTAAGACGATCGAGTCCGATGCGCAAACCGGCCTGGTAGTAATAGACGTCGCACGAGTGCGCCAGCGCTTCGATGAGGGACAGAGAACCGTGTCCCTTGTGGTCCCAGCACTTGTAGAAGCGCCCGCCGTACGTGTAGCCGCCGCCGCACGAGGCGGGGAAGTGCGTGTCGGGCGTGAATGCGCCCTCGGCGAGCCCGGCGAGCGAGGTCACCACCTTGAAGGTCGACCCGGGCGGGTACGCCGCCTGAATGGCGCGGTCGAGGAGCGGGTGCGACGGATCGTTGACGAACTCGTTCCAGCGCGCGCGCGACAGGCCGCGGGCGAACTCGTTGGGATCGAAGCTCGGCCGGTTGACGATGGCGAGCACGCCGCCGGTGCGCGGATCGATGGCCACGGCCGAGCCCTGCTTCACGTTGATCATGGCCAGCTCGAGGGCGCGCTGCAGCTTGACGTCGAGCGTGAGCACGAGATCGTGGCCGGGCACGGGCATGATCGGCTTCTCTTCCTCGAACAGGCGCACACGCCGCCCGGCCGCGTTCACGACCAGGATCTTGCGCCCATCCTCGCCGCGCAGCTCGCGCTCGTACGAGGCTTCGAGCCCGGCCCGCCCGATGAGATCTCCAGGGCGGTACCCCTTCTCCTCGAGCGAATCGAGCTCGGTCTGCGAGATCTCGCCGGCGTAGCCCATGACATGAGCGGCGCGCGTGCTCTCCGGGTAGGCGCGGCGCGGCTCGGTCAGGATGTCGACGCCCGGCAGCTCCGAAAGGTGCTCATCGACCGCCGCCAGCACGTTGTCGGGCACGTCATGACGGAAGGGCTGCGGGACCCCGGTGCGCGACGACTCCTTGATGACGCCTTTGATCACCGAGTCGGGCAAATCCAGGATGGAGCCGAGGAGAGCGCGGCGATCGGCGGCCATCGAGTCGGGCCGCGTCGAGCCCACGGGCGAGGGCTGGAAGACCACACTGAAGGCCGGCGCGTTGTCGGCCAAGAGCACACCCGAGGTGTCGAAGATGCGCCCGCGCGGGGCGCGCAGGATCTCGAGGCGGAGCCAGTTGCGCTCGGCGAGGTCGCGATACTTGTCGTGCTGGAGGAGCTGCAGGCGTGCCGCACCGAGAACCAGAGTGAGCATGCCGGCGACCAGCAGGATGAGCACGCGCTGGAAGCGCACGTGCCGGGGCTCGGGCCGCTCACTCCTCCGCGTGGACATTTCTCAGGAGATCCGGAAGGCCGATCTGGCGCAGGAGCCAGTAGAGCGCGGGACCCAGGAGCGCCGTGTAGAGCGCCGAGCCCAAGAGCAAGGGCAGCGAGAAGAGGAGCGACTTGAAGCCGTCGTGGGGAACGAGCGCGATCAAGCGCCCGAGCCCGATGAACAGGGTGCCCACGAAGAGGAGCGCGAGCTGGAGCACGAGATGCTCGCGAATCAAATGCCGCCCCGCCTGTCCGATGCCGAAGCCCGCGATCGCGAAGAGGCCGGCCTGCACGCCCAAACCGCGGCTCAGTTCGGCGTCGGCGATCAATCCCATCAGAAAGCCGCCGAGCGTGCCGCCCACCGGACCGGCCGCGAGCGCCCAGTAGACGAGGACGAGCGTGAGCAGATCGGGGCGCACGCCAGCCACGGCCAAAAGATCGCTGAAGATGCCGCGCACCACGAGCGCGGCGACGAGCCAAACCACGAACAGCCCGAGCGCATTCTTGATCACGGATGCGACGGCGGAGCCGCCGCGGCCGCGCTCGCGCGCACCACGGCTCGCGCCGTATCGGCGTGCGCCGAATCGGCTGCGCTGCCTGCGTGGACTTCGGCTGAAGGAGGTAGTTGCCATGACCCCAGTCGCTCGGTGTCGACGACGACGAACACTTCACGGAGTCTGGTCAACGGCGCGGCGGGCCGGACTTCGATCTCCTGCAGGAGGCCGTCGGGGTCGCGCCCGAGACGCGCGACGAAGCCCACCGGAAGCCCGGCGGGAAACAGCGTCGAGGCGCCGGACGTGACCACGATGTCCCCTACACGTACGGTATCGGTCAGTGGAACGTGAAATAAATAGAGAGCCGGCCTTTCCTCGGCCCGGAAGCGCACCGTCCCCCGCGCCCCGCTCGGAATCACCTCGCAGGCCACCGCCAGGGCCGGGTCGCTCAACAAGGCGACGGATGATTCATCGCCACCCACGGCCGAAATCCGGCCGATGAGACCCTCGGGAGCGACGACCGCCTGCCCCACCTTGAAGCCCCGGTCGTTGCCCCCCGAGATCTGGTAGGAGAGCGCCCAGGGCTCGCCGAACACTCCAAGCACCCGGGCCGGGCGCACCGTGGCCGCCCGCGGGGCGGCGAAATCGAGGGTGCGGCGCAGGCGCTCGTTCTCGGCTCCCGCCCTCAAGAGCAAGGCGCGTTCCTGCTCGAGGTGGGCGATCTCGCGCCTGAGCTGCTCGTTCTCGCCGCGCAGGCCGGCCAGGTCCTCGAGGAAGCGACGCGTCTCCTCGGCCGGCCACAGGAGAGCCACTTCGGCGCGCGGCACCCAGCCGACGTCGACCTTGCCGCCGAAGGCGAACAGGAGAATGGAGGTGACCAGACAGCCGACGAGGACGACCCACTCGCGCCGCTCGCCTCCTCTAGCGGAGGACATGCGACGGAGCCCTAATCCTTGTGGGCGTGGACGAGGACCTTCTCGAAGTCCCGGGGGTGCTCGAGGATGTTGCCCGCGCCACGCACCACGCACGTGAGGGGATCGTCGGCGATGCGAATCGTGAGATTCGTCACCTCACGCAGCAGCATGTCGAGGCCGCGCAGAAGCGCGCCTCCGCCAGTGAGGAAGATGCCGCGGTCCACGATGTCGGCGGCCAGCTCTGGCGGGGTCTCTTCGAGCGATTCGCGCAAGGCGTTCACGATCGAGGTCACGGGCTCCTGCAAAGCCTCGCGGATCTCGACCGAGCTGATGCGCAGGGTGCGCGGGATGCCGCGCACGAGGTCGCGGCCCTTCACTTCCACTTCCAGCTCCTGCGAGAGCGGGAAGGCCGAGCCGATCTCGATCTTGATGCGCTCCGCCGTCTGCTCGCCGATCAGCAGGTTGTAGGCCTTCTTGGCGTAGTTGGCGACCGCTTCGTCCATCTCGTCGCCGGCGACGCGGATCGAGGTCTTGGTCACGATGCCGTTCAAGGCGATGACCGCGATCTCGGTGGTGCCGCCGCCGATGTCGCACACCATGTTGCCGGTGGGCGTGTCGACCGGAAGCCCGACGCCGATGGCGGCCGCGATGGGCTCGGGAACGAGCACCACCTCACGGGCGCCGGCGCGCTCGGCCGAGTCGATCACGGCGCGCTTCTCCACCTCGGTGATGCCCGAGGGCACGCAGATCACGATGCGCGGGCGCACCAGGAATTTGTGGCGCTGGACCTTCTGGATGAACTCGCGCAGCAGGTCTTCGGTGACCTCGAAGTCGGCGATGACGCCGTCCTTGAGGGGGCGGATGGCGCGGATCTCCTCGGGGGCTCGGCCCAGCATCTGCTTGGCCTCGGCGCCGACCGCGAGCACGCGGCCCGTGAGCTTCTCGACCGCGACCACCGAGGGCTCGTTCATGACGATGCCCCGGCCCTTCACGTACACGAGCGTGTTCGCGGTGCCTAAATCAATGGCGACATCGGTGGAGAGAAAGCCGGTGAGATTGTGAAGCCAATTGATCGGGCGCATCCGACGTCCCTGTCTCGCAAAGGGGCCGAGCGAAGGCGAAGGCGCAGGAGCGGGTCCGTGCCACCGCAGGAACAGGTGGTGCGTACGACGGCGGCAACCTAACAGACGTCCGAGAGGCCGACAAGCGTCATTCGCCCACAGAGTTCCATCGGCACACATGAGGCGCGACTTGAGCCCGCGATGCTGGCTCCTTCGCAGATTGTTTGTTAGCTTGGAGCGCCGGCTCGAGAGCCCCCGCTCCATTTCCCGCCCTCGGGAGGACGTCATGCCCCAGACCCGCGCTGCCGCGACCCCGCTCAATCCGTTCGCCATCGCCCAGGCGCAGATCGACGAGGCCGCCCGCCTCCTCGACCTCGAACCCGCGCTTGTCGCCCTCCTGCGTGAGCCCCGGCGCGAGCTCGTCGTCCACTTTCCGGTCCGCATGGACGACGGCTCGACGCGCGTGCTCACCGGCTTCCGCGTGCAGTTCAACACGGCGCGCGGGCCGGCCAAGGGCGGCATCCGTTTCCATCCCGACGAGACGATCGACACGGTCCGGGCCCTGGCCGCCTGGATGACCTGGAAGACGGCCGTCGTCGACCTGCCGCTGGGCGGCGGCAAGGGCGGCGTCATCGTCGACCCGCGCAAGCTCTCCAAGCGGGAACTGGAGCGGGTGTCGCGGGGCTACATCGATGCGGTCGGCGGCATCCTCGGCCCCGACGAGGACGTTCCGGCGCCCGACGTCTACACCGACCCCCAGGTCATGGCCTGGATGCTGGACGAGTTCGAGCGCCTGCGCGGCGTCCACGCTCCCGGGATGATCACCGGCAAGCCGATCACCCTGGGAGGCTCGGCCGGCCGCGGCGACGCCACCGCGCGAGGCGGGGCCATCGTGGCCCGCGAGGCGGCCGCGCGCTACGGCGTCGCCCTCGGCAACGGCCGGGTGGCCATTCAGGGGTTCGGCAACGCCGGCGCTCACATGGCGCGACTGGCAGAGAGCTTGCTCGGCATGAAGGTGGTCGCGATTTCGGATACGCATGGCGCGGTGGCGCGGCCGCAGGGCCTGGACGTCGAAGCGCTGATCGAGCACAAGCGCGACACCGGCTCGGTGAAAGCGTTTCCGGGGTCCAAGGCGATCGCCGCCGAGGAGCTGTTCGCGCTCGACGTGGAGCTCCTGTGCCCATCGGCTCTGGAGAACGCGATCACGGCCGAGATCGCCGCCACCATCAAGGCGCCGCTCGTGGCCGAGCTGGCCAACGGGCCGACGGTCCCCGAGGCCGATCGCCTTCTCCATGAGAGAGGAATCCACGTCCTGCCTGACATCCTGGCCAACGCAGGCGGAGTGACCGTGTCCTATTTCGAGTGGGTGCAAAATCGGAGCGGCGACGTGTGGGCGGAGGACGAGGTGCACGCGCGCCTCGACCGCCGGCTCACCACGGCGTTCCAGCGCGTCGCCGAGACCGCCCAGGAGCGGCGGCTCTCGCTGCGCACGTCGGCCTATCTCGTGGCCATGGGTCGCGTCGCCGAGGCGGAGAGGCTCCGGGGGCGCGTCTGACCTCACTCGCTCCCCGTCACCACCGGGCTCGGCTCGGCGCTTCCCTCTTTGCGATCGCGTTCGGCGTGGCCGCGGCGTGGCCGGCCCTTCGGGTGAGCGAGCCGCCGGCCGCCTGGGCGCAGCTCGAGAATCCAGACAGCGTGCGCGCCGACTCGATCCGCCAGGCTGCGGCCGATTCGGCGGCTCTGGCCGACAGCATCGCCCAGGCGGAGGCCGAGGCCTCGGTCTTCGGCGGCGCGGACAACGGCATGACCTCGGCCCCTTCCCTGCTCTCGGGCGGCCGGCAGGAGCATCCCTTCCAGTACAACACCTCGTACAGCACGCTGCGCGCCCGCCGCACGTGGGACCAGGACGCCGACTTCTACTTCCGCCGCCATCGCCTGCAGTTCGCCAATCGCACCAACATCACCATCATCGAAGACCCGGACGTGAAGCGAAACACGCGCAACCGCGCCACCACGTTCGAGCTCGGCTACTCGCCGCAACCTGGCGTCACGGCCGGCGTCCGCGCCGGCATCACGCGCAACAGCGACCTGATCGGCATCCGTGCCGCCAACTCGCTCATCCGCAATACCGACCAGCTCCTCGCCTTCACGCACTTCGACCGCAAGGTGGGCGGACTGCCGCTCACGGCCGGCGCGAGCTACGGCGCGGTCAACAACAACCAGCCCGAGTTCGACTCGCGCGGCGGGCAATTCCACGGCGATGCGAGCTCGAGCGGCGTCCTCAAAGGCGGCGTCCACTGGAGCGCGGCCGGCGACTACAACTCGAGCCGGCTGAACTCGATCGCGCCCTCGGACACCGGCCTCGCCTTCCGCAGCGACGACCATTCGACCGACCACTCCGGCCGCGCCACGCTGAGCTGGGCGCCCAGGTCGTGGTTCACCTTCAGCGCCAACGGCCTGTCCAAGCGCGGGCAGACGGAGCGCCCCGAAACCGAGCCGGATCCCATCACCTTCGAAAACGTGACCGTGCAGGAGCGGGTCTCGACCAACAACGACAACGCCGACATGTCGGTCCATTACTACATGCCCTGGGGCACGAGCCTCGACATCAAGGGCAACCTTCTGAACCAGCAGAACGTGTACGCTCAGGACTCGACACGCACCAACATCAGCAAGACCGAGGGGTTCACGATCGCGGCACTGGATACGATGCTCGGAGTCCCCCTCACCTTCACGTTCCAGAACGGCTCGTCCACCAACGACTACACGCGGCGCCCCGACGGCTATCTGCAGACGTCGTGGACGCGTAGCGCCAACCTCAACGGCAACCGGCGCGTGAACGCGCGCACCACCGCCGATTTCTCGAGCGGCATCACTCTCGACAGCCGCCGCTACACCGGCTTCATCCCGACGACGGCAAGCTCCTTCGCGCCCTCGCCGCAAGACGTGCTGCGCGCCACGGGCCGGCTCAAGGTGGATTACTCGCCGCTGCCCAACTTCGGCACCGGGCTCCAGGGCCAGATGGACCTCACCCGCAACATCAACCTCGATCCCACGACCTCGGCCAGCAACACCGACCAGGTGGGCTACGCGGTGACTTGGCGCTGGGGCTTCACCCCGCTCTCGTGGTGGACGGTAAGCCAGGACAACTCGGCGGGCGCGCAGGTCGTCACCTATCCATTCTCGCCCAACCAGGACAACATCAACTACATCTACCAGCTGCGCACCACGAGCGTGGAGATCCTGTCGCGGAAGGTGAGCCTGGAGACGCACTACAACCTGCGCTATCTGTCGCGCGGCACCTACAAGGCCGACGAAACGGGCGTGCGCGCCTTCGGCAAGTCGGGCGGGTCCGACTCGTACGATCTCCTGCTGCGCGCCGTCTACACCATCGCCAACGGCGTCTCGTTCGACATCTCACAGCAGACCAACGTGACCAACAACTTCAGCTTGCCTAACGGACAGAAGAACATCGACACCGAAACCAAGCATCGCGCCTTGTTCGTGAACTTCACGGCGAGCCCCAAGCTGAATGAGAGGACTGGGCTTAGCCTGACCGTGCGCCGCACCCTGACCCGTGACGAGAACAGCACCTTTGGCATCACGCCCACAACCACGGCCCGGCCGGACGACTACTGGATCATCACCGGCACCATGCACACCTTCTTCGACCTGCGATGAGTTCGCCGTGCCGGGTGAGCCGGTGTAGGATGGAGGCGATGAATCGCCGATCACGGATGGGCCGGGGAAGGTTGGGAGCCGCTTGGGTCGCCGTGGCTCTCACCCTCTGCCTCGCGGGCTGCGGGCTCTTTAACCCGGAAGACCCCCCGCCGCCCACGGGCACCAGCCAATTGCACCTACCGAGCCTGCAGACCCCGGACAGCGCCTTGTTCTGCGTCATCGCCGGCATCGCCACCAAGACGCAGCAGCTCTATGTGCACGTTCTTCCCGACACGCTCCAGGACGGGGTCGACTTTCACGCTTTTTTCGATCCTCAGGATTTGGCCGACTACGCCCAGACGGGCACGCCACCCCCATCGGACTGGATCGCCAAGGACGAGAAGACCTTCATCAGCCAGTACATGACCTTCGTGCCGGTGGCCACCTATCAGGCGATCTTCACGCCGGACGAGAATCGCGCGGACTTCTTCGGCGCTGACGAGACGATCTACTACCGGCACTACCGAATCTCGTTCGGCACCCCGCCGCAGTTCATCGGCGTCGGTCTGGCCGACCTCTACTTCCGTCGCGTGGGCGTGAACCAGGAATGGAAGATGATCCGCTGGGTCGACCGCCGTGACACGACGGTGTTCAACCTACGGACGATCGGCCGCCAGCGCCTCGGACCCGTGAGCACTTCTGCGAACTGATTCCGTGAGAAGGTGGCTGGCTTTCGCCCTGTGCGCCACGCTCGCAGGCTGTGGCAGCTCCCAGCCAACTACCGTGCGCCCCCCGGATCCTGAAGTCCCTCACAAGCCCAATCTTCAGACTCCGGACAGCGCGCTCTACTGCGTCGTCGCGGGGCTGGCCAACAAGAGTCCCCAACTCTACGAGTTCATCTTGCCGGACAGCCTTCCGGATGGGGCTGACTTCCACGCCGTCTTCGACCCCGACGATGTGGCCGATTTCGAGCAGGCGGGAAGCCAGCCCCCGGCGGATTGGCTCAGCAAGGACGAGAAGACCTTCATCGGCCAGTACACGACCATGGTCCCCGTCCAGAGCTACGACGTGGCCTTCACTCCGGACCAGAGCCGGCCCGACGTCCCCGGCCCCGACGAGACAATCTTCTACCGGCACTACCAGATCTCATACGGATCGCTACCTCCCCAGATCATCGGATACGGCATGGCCGACATGACGTTCCGGCGAGTGGGGGCGATTCAGGAGTGGAAGATGGTCCGGTGGGTCGACCACCGGGACCCGGCCGTGCCCAGCGCGCGTACCATCGGGCGCCAGCGCCTGGGCCCGCCCACCGTGAATCCTTGAGGGGCACCCAGTCGCGTGGGGGTAAACCCACTTCAGAGCGCGGCCGGCTCGGCCGACAACCATGGGGACCCCTCGCGAAAACATGGCCGCGCCGGGGGCAAGACGTTGCAATCCGCAAGCGCAAGCGGTCACGGCCTTTTCGCGAGCCTCCGCTACGTGCTTCGATCTCTTGACGCTCGCTTCGGGAGAGACCTATCATTGCCTGGTGTACGTCGTGTATGTCCCCGCTGTGCCCCGCCCTCGCACAGTTCATCCCTGTCCGTTCCCGCACGGAGCTGTGATACCTCATGCGTAAGTTTCTAGCCTTGATGGTGGTGGCGGCGGCTTTGGCGTCGTCCGGTTGCATCTTCAGTCCTAAGCCCGATAACAAGATCACTCCCCCGACGCCCCTTCCTCCCAACGATACGCCGGCGAACGCCATCGAGCGCTTCCGCCTGGCGTACGAGCAGAAGTTGGCGACCGAGTACCAGGGCATGTTCACGGGCGACTTCACCTACGAGTTCTCGAACGCGACCGACCCGAAACTGGTGTCGGATTACTCGACGGGCTGGTTCAAGAATGACGAGAAGGAGTCATCGGCCCACCTGTTTGCCGGCTACTCGCCGCCGGGTGGAGTGACGCTCGAACCGGCCAGCACGATTAGCATCAAGCTTGCAGTCAACATTCCGACTGACGACAACACATCGGGCGTGGACCCGACGACTCACAAGTATCTGGCCACCCGAGTCGACGGCCAGATCGTCGTGCCCAACCCCGGCACCGACGCCACGACGTACGTGATCGAAAACAACTTCAACGTCTTCTATGTCGTACGCGGGGACCAAGCGGTGAACCTCGACACCACCCAGCCCGCGGATTCCGTCCACTGGTATATCTACCGCTGGGTCGACCTGACGGGAACGAGTCCAGCTCCGTCGCTCCGTACCCAATCGACGGCCCGCACCGCGTCCACGTCGCAACCAGCGCTCTTGCCCAAGTCCTGGGGCGGCCTGAAAGGTGCCTGGCGCTAGAGCGTCTGCTTCGGCAAGCGATCCCCTCCCGGGTTCTCCCGGGAGGGGATTTTTGTTAGCTTGGCGAGCGATCTTTCGACCTCTTTTCACCCCTCTCCTGCTTCGCCGACTCGCGGCGGAGGAATCCGATGCAAGCCGAAGGCACCAACATCCAGAAAGAGCTGAATCCCCTCGCCAACGCCGAGACCCAGTTCGAGGAGGCCGCCCATCTCCTCAAGATCGATCCGGGCGTGCGCGAGATGATCAAGCGCCCGCGCCGCGCCACCATCGTGTCGCTGCCGGTGATGATGGACGACGGCAAGCTCAAGACCTTCACCGGCTATCGCGTGCAGCACTCGATCATCCGCGGCCCCGCCAAGGGCGGTATCCGCTACCACCAGGACGTGAATCTCGACGAGGTGGAAGCGCTGGCTGCCTGGATGACCTGGAAGTGCGCCGTGGTCGACATCCCGTTCGGCGGCGGCAAGGGCGGCATCGCGGTCGATCCCGACAAGCTCTCGCGCGGTGAGCTCGAGCGCTTGACCCGCCGCTACGCCGCCGACCTCTCCGATCTCTTCGGACCCGAAACCGACATCCCCGCCCCCGACGTGAACACCAACGAGCAGATCATGGCCTGGATCCAGGACACCTACTCGATGCACGCGCGGCGCACCGTGACCGGCGTGGTCACCGGCAAGCCGGTGATCGCGGGCGGGTCGCGCGGGCGCCGCGAAGCCACCGGGCGCGGCGTCCTCTTCTGCGTGCGCGAGGCCTCCAAGCACCTGCAGATGCCGCTCGCCGGCGCGCGCATGGCGGTGCAGGGCTTCGGCAATGTGGGCTCGATCTCGGCCAAGCTCCTGGCCAAGGACGGAGCCAAGCTCGTGGCCGTGAGCGACGTGAAGGGCGGCATCCACAACCCCGAGGGCATGGAGGTCGAGCGCCTGCTCGATCACGTGCGCTCGAACGGCTCGGTGGTCGGCTTCGCCGGCGGCAAGGCGCTGACCGAGTCGATCGTCGAGTACGACTGCGACATTCTCATCCCGGCCGCGCTCGAGAATCAGATCACGCAGGCCAACGCCGACCGCGTGCGGGCCAAGATCGTGGCCGAGGGCGCCAATGGACCGACCACGCACGAGGCCGATCAGCGCCTGACGGCGCGCAAGGTGTTCGTCATCCCCGACATCCTCTGCAACTCGGGTGGCGTCACGGTCTCGTATTTCGAGTGGGTGCAGAACAACATCGGCTTCTACTGGACCGAGGAAGAGGTCAACCAGAGGCTCGAGCAGTACATGGTGAAGGCGTTCCAGGACGTGCTCCGCCTGTCGATCGAGTACCGCGTCAACATGCGCGTCGCCGCCTTCATGCTGGCCATCAAGCGCGTGGTCGACGTCATCCAGCTGCGCGGCGTGTACGCCTAGAAGGCTTTCGAGCTGAAAAGACAACGGCCCCGGGAGTCGTCTCCCGGGGCCGCTTCTATTTCCGCGCCCGCGCCCTTAGAACTCGACGCGCGCGCCGATCTCCACCGTGTCGTCGAAGAACTCGCGCACCGCGCGCCAGGTGGCGTCGATGCCGAGCCGCGTGCCGCCGAGCGGGACCTTCACCCCCGCCCCCAGCGCCAGACCGTTGTACAGGTCATCGCCGCCCTTGAGCGACGAGCTGCTCGCCCCAGTGTTGAAGTCCTGCTGGGACTGCACCGAGCCGAAGTAGGAGCCGCGCACCTGGAACTGATCCCGGTATGAGTACTCGAGCCCGCCATTGAAGGTGTTGCCGACGAAGTTGTTGTTCTGGAACGCGCCCAGGAGTGCGAGCCGGTTCTTGCTGTCGTTCTCGTTCATCAGATCGTAAGAAGCGGCCAGCGAGAAGAACGAGGGCAGCTCGAAATTCGACGACGACGTGCTGAAGACACGCGTCCTCGCGGTCGGATCGGTGTCGGGCGGACGGAAGGCCTGGTTGAAGTCGGCGCCACTGAAGTGCATCGCCGGCCCCACGTTCTTCATCGACACGCCGAAGCGCAGGCCGCGCCAGCCGGTGACGTACTGGACGCCGAGGTCGAAGGCCACGCCGCGCGCCGACACGTTGGCGACGTTCTCGTCCACGTAGTTCACCGTGCCGCCGAACAGAACGCGGTCGGTGAAGCGGCGCCCCCACGACACGCCGAGCGTGGTGAAGGTCGGCGAGATGATGACGCCCGTGCCTTCGGGCGCGTCCTCCGTGGTCTGGATCACGTCGCCCAGGTCGAGCACCTTGGCGTGCAGACCCAAGGTGCCGAATCCCCCCAGCTTCACGGCCACGGCCGCGAAGTTGAGGTTCATGTCGGCGATGTAATTGGTGTGCGTGAAGAGCGCCTGCGGATGCTCGATCATGCCCAGACCGGCCGGATTCCAGTAGATGGCCTCGATGTTGTCGACATCGGCCACCGACGGAGCGCCCAGAGCTGAGCCTCGCGGCCCGACCGGCAGGCGCAATTCGAGCGCGCCGCCCGTGCCCACACGCTCGTCGGCCGCCTGTGCTCTGCCTGTGGCGAGACACGAGAGAAGAGCGAGTCCGATCGCGAGGAGACGCAACCGGCGCACGCCGCTGGAGAGGAACGTTCCCCTTGGTTCGCGCATGGTTCGTTTCCCCCTAGAAGTTGTTGAGGCGCTCTTTTTCCATGAACACCACCATGCGGCCGAACGTGGTGCCCACTCCCGGAGCGTCGATGTGGTAGATGTACACGCCGCTTCCGACCGGCAGCTGATTGTCGGTGAGCACGTTCCAATCGAGGATCGAGCTCGTGCGGTCCGTCTTCTGGAGCGTGCGCACGAGATCCCCCGCCAGGCTGAAGATGCGGATCGTGCACTGCTCCGGCAGATTGATGAACCGGATCACGCGATTGAACGAGTTCAGCTCGTAGCGCGACCGGTTGTAGTACGGGTTGGGGACGACGCGCACGCTCGAGAGCGCGCCCTTGGCCATGGCGACGTTGCCCGTGACCACGGTGTGCGTCTGGATCGTGTAGATGTCGTTCGGACCGCCCGGCACTGCATTGGCCGTGAAGCGCAGGGTCGAGCCCGAGGGCACGGTGACGAACGGCGAGGTGCGCCGCGCCCACAGCATGTATTCGACGGGCATGATCGCGGCGTCGCACGCCGCCGTCTCGCAGATGGCGTCATCGACGGCGAAGGCCGGATCAGGCGTGGGCGAGTACGGCACCTTGATGACGCCAATGATCTCCCGGCCGCCGTTGTCGGCATCGCTCGGCAGCCAGGTGGAATCGAAGGTGGCCGGCTGCTGGCTGGGCGGCAGGATGACTCCGTTGCCGTCCGTGAACTCACGCTCGACGTAGGCCGCCTCCAGCTGAATGTTGTGGTCGGTGTCCCACACCGTGAACGGCACGTCCACATAGCCGCCGTAGGCGTAGGTGCGCCCTTGTGGAGGCGAGCCTCCCGTGGCCGCCACTTCGAGGCGCAGGTAGCGATACGCCTTTCCGGGATGCGCCGGATCGAAGCGGATCTCGACCGTGGTGAACGAGTCTGCCGGGTCGCCCTGGTTGATCGTGGAGCCGAAGAAATTGCCGCCGTAATCGGCGCCGCCGTTGAAGAA
>DASYSL010000065.1:0-4418 GCA_036003365.1 Candidatus Eiseniibacteriota bacterium | reverse complement strand
TGCAGAAGCTCGGATTGCTCTCCGATTACGTGACCGCCGACGTCTACCGCGCGTGGCCCGGCTCGCTCGGCCGCCAGCTCGACCGGGAAGCCGAGGTGTGGCAGATCGAGAGCCTCAATCTCACGCCGCTGCTCGAGCGCGCGCCTCCCGGGACGCTCCGCGTGTATGCCTCGCAAAACGTCGAGGCGGAGTGGTTCGAGCGCGTCGGGCCCAAGATCTTCGGTCGCGGCCGCTGGGCCAAGCGCGTCGAGGAGCTGGAACGGCGCGCGGTCGAGATGGCCGATGTGGTCATCGCCGTGTGCGAGGAGGATCGCCACACCTTCGTGCGGCGCTATCACGTGCCCCCCGACCACGTGTGGGTCGTGGACAACGGCTTCGACGAAGCAGAGGTGCGCCCGCCTTCGGCCGAGGAGCGTGCCGCGGCGCGTCGCACGCTCGGGCTCGGCGACGAGAAAGCGCTCCTCTTCGTGGGCTCCGACGTGGCCCACAACCGTGCTGCGCTCGAGGAGATGTTCGAGCACCTGGTGCCGCGGCTGGCCGAGCTCAACGCCGTCTTCCTGATCGCGGGTGCGGTCGGCGAGCGTTTCAGAGGCCGTAGCGCGCGTGTGCGCGCGCTCGGCTTCGTGGCGGATCTCATGCCGGTCCTTTGGGCGAGCGATCTCGCCCTCCATCCCATGACCATGGGCGCGGGATCGAACGTGAAGCTGCCCATGATGGTGGCCGCCGGGTTGCCGGTGCTCTCGACGCCCTTCGGGCTGCGCGGTTTCGGGCGGCTCACGCCCTACATCGAGGTCGCCGAGCCGGAAGAATTCCCGGACGCCATCCAGGAGGGCGTGCGCGTGCCGCCCGGCACGCAGGCGGCGGTCGAGAGCTACACCTGGACGGCACTCGGCGCCAAGCTGGCCGAGCGTTATCGCGTGCGGCGGGAAGGACGTGCGGCATGCGCGTCGTGAACGCCAACAAGTTCTATTACCGCAAGGGCGGCGCCGAGACGGCGTACTTCCAGACCGCGCGCATTCTCCAGGAGCACGGGCACGAGGTGGTGCCGTTCGCCATGCGGCACCCGGAGAACGAAGACACGCCGTGGTCGCGCTTCTTTCCCTCGCGTGTGGAGTTTCGCGCACCGGGCGGACCCGTCTCCAAGGTGGCGCGGGCGGCGCGCGTCATCTGGTCGCGTGAGGCGCGCGACTGCATGCGCGATTTGCTGGCCGAAGCGCGGCCCGATCTCGTGCACCTGCACAACATCGCTCACCAGCTCTCGCCCTCGATCCTGGAGCCGGTGCGCGATGCCGGGCTCCCGGTCGTGCAATCGCTGCACGATTACAAGCTCACGTGTCCGACCTACCTGCACCGCACGCCGGCGGGCGAGGTGTGCGAGCGCTGCAAGGGCGGGCGTTACGTGGAATGCGTGATCCACCGCTGCAATGCCAACAGCGTGTCGATGAGCCTCGTGAACGCCGTCGAGGCCTACTGGCACGGCGCGCGCCACAGCTACGACGCGGTCGATCTCTTCCTATGCCCGAGCGCGTTCCAGTACGCCAAGTGCATGGAGTTCGGCGTGCCGGCCGAGCGCCTCGCGCTCGTGCCGCATTTCGTCTATGCCAGCGACTTCACGCCGCGCTTCGAGCCGGGCGAGTACGCGCTGTTCGCCGGGCGGCTGTCGGCGGAAAAGGGCGTGGCGACGCTGCTCGAGGCGGTGGCCGCAGTCCCCGGGCTGCGTCTCGTGCTCGCGGGCGAAGGCCCCGACCGCGCGGTTCTCGAGCAGCGCGCGCGCGACCTCGGGCTCGGCGACCGCGTGCGCTTCGCCGGCTATCTCACGGGTGAGGACTACGAAGCCGTGTGGGGCAACGCCGCCTTCCTCGTCCTGCCCAGCCAATGCTACGAAGTGCGCCCCATGGTGATCCATGAGGCCTACGCTCGTGGCAAGCCGGTGGTGGCGACCCGCATCGGCTCGATTCCGGAGATCGTCGTCGAGAACGCCACGGGAACACTCGTGCCCCCGGGGAACGCCGTCCCACTCGCCGCCGCCCTCGCCGAGATGAGTCAGAACGCGTCGAGCACGGTCGAGATGGGGCGCGCGGCGCGCAGCTACGCCGAGCGCGAGCTGGGGCCCGAACGTCACTGGCAGGCGCTCTCCGCCGCCTACGACCGCGTGCTGGTGAAGCGCGGGGGGCGTGCCGCGTGAAGATCGCCATGATCGGCCAGAAGGGCGTGCCCGCGACCTACGGAGGCATCGAGCGCCACGTCGAGGAGATCTCGCGGCGTCTGGCGGCGCGCGGCCACGAGGTCACGGTCTATTGCCGCTTCCACTACACGGAGCCGGCCACCGAGTATCACGGTGTGAAGCTCGTGCGCCTGCCGAGCTGGAACACCAAGCACCTCGACACCGCGACGCACGTCGCCTTGTCCACCACGCACGCGCTCTCCCAGGGCTTCGATCTGATCCACTTCCACGCGCTCGCGCCTTCGGCGTTCGCCTTTCTGCCGCGCTGGTTCGGCACGCCCACCGTGGTGACCGTGCATGGCCTCGATTGGCAGCGTGAGAAGTGGGGGCCCTTCGCCTCGTGGGTGCTGCGCCGCTGCGAGGTGCCCGCGGTGCGCTTCCCCGACCGCACGGTCGTGGTCTCGAAGACGCTCCAGACCTACTTCCGCGACCATCACCATCACGAGACCGACTACATCCCGAATGGCACGCATCTGCCGGCGCCGCGCCTGCCGCGCCGCTTGGGCGAGTTCGGCCTCGAGCCCGGCAAGTACGTGCTCTTCGTCGGCCGCCTGGTGCCCGAGAAGGGCGCGCACTACCTCATCGAAGCCTTCCAGAACGTGCGCAGCGACATGAAGCTCGCCGTGGTGGGAGGGATGTCGTTCACCGAGGGCTACGTGAACGAGCTGCGCAAGCAGCAATCGGATCGCGTGCGCATGCTCGACTACGTGTACGGCGAGCTGCTCGAGGAGTTGTGGTCGAACGCTTACATGGTGGTCCTGCCATCGACCATGGAAGGACTCTCGATCGCACTTTTGGAAGCGCTCTCGCATGGGCGCTGCGTGCTCATGTCGGACATCCCCGAGAACCTCGAGGTGGCGTCCGATTGTGCGCTCTCCTTCCGCTCGCGCGACATCGCAGACCTCACCGAGAAGCTGCAGCGCCTGATCGACGACCCGGCGCTCGTGAAGCATTACGAAAGCCTGGCGCGCCAGCGCATCGCCGAGCACTACAACTGGGATCGTGTGGTGGACGCGCTCGAGAAGGTGTACGCCGCCGCCGCACCCAGCGCGAGCGCGCCGAGCAGCCCCACGGGCGTTGCCAAGACGGCGCACGGAGTGTAGAAAGACTCAATGGATTCGGCGCGGTCCGCACTCATTCTCGCGGGTGGCAGGGGCGAGCGCTTCTGGCCATGGAGCCGTGCCGATCTCCCCAAGCAGCTCCTTCCCCTCGCCGACGGCAAGACGCTTCTCGAATCCACGCTCGACCGCATGTCGGATCTCGTGCCGCCCGAGCGCACGTGGATCCTGACGAGCCGCGATCTCGTTGGCGCCGTGACCAAGGTCATCGGTGCGCGCGCGCGCGTGGTGGGCGAGCCGGTGGGACGAAACACCGCGCCCGCCGTCGGCCTGGGCGCGCATTTGGCCAAGAACGCGGGCGCCGACGGCGCCATGATGGTGCTGCCGGCCGATCACTTCCTGCCCGATCCCGATGCCTTCCGTCGCACCGCCAAGCGCGCGCTCGAGCTGGCCGAGCGCGAATCGATCCTGGTCACGCTCGGCATTCCGCCGCAGCGCGCCGAGACTGGCTACGGCTACATCGAGCGCGGCGTGCCCATCGACGGCATTCCCGGGGCTTTCCGCGTACGCTCGTTCCGCGAAAAGCCGGATGCCGGAACCGCGGGACGATTCCTCGCCGCCGGCGACTTCTACTGGAACAGCGGCATGTTCTTCTGGCGCCCGAGCGTGCTGCTCCAGGCCCTGGCGCAAGCCAAGCCCGATCTGGCGCGCGGCCTCGATCGCATTCCGGCCAAAGGCGATGTGGATCGCGCGTTGGACGAGATCTTTCCAGGCCTTGAATCCATCTCCGTCGACTACGCAGTGCTCGAGCGCGCCGAGAACGTGGCCGTGCTCGAAGCCCCGTTCGACTGGGACGACCTCGGCTCGTGGAGCGCCTGGGCGCGCCGCCAGGCGCGCGACGCCGCCGGCAACGTGACCGTCGGGAAGGCACTCGCCATCGACTCCGAAGATTGCGTCGTCCTGGGCGATGAAACCCCGATCGTCGTCCTCGGCGCGAGAGGCCTTGTCGTGGTACAACGCCCCGGTGGAATCTTGGTTTGCCCCCTGGACCGCGCCGAAGACGTGCGCAAAGCCGTCGCCGAGCTGAAGCGCCGAGGCTGGGAATGAAGACCGCGCTCGTTCTCACATTGTTGCTT
>DASYSL010000064.1:0-2018 GCA_036003365.1 Candidatus Eiseniibacteriota bacterium | reverse complement strand
GTCGATGAACATTCCGGAAGAAGGAACTTTGCTGCGCATTTTTCTGGGCGAGAGCGACCGCCTCGGCGGCCGGCCCCTGTACGAGGCCATCGTGCTCAAGGCGCGCGAGCTGCATCTCGCGGGCGCCACCGTGCTGCGCGGCCACATGGGCTTCGGCAAGCGCTCGCGCCTGCACACGGCGAAGATTCTCCGCCTGTCGGAAGACCTGCCGGTGGTGGTCGAGATCGTCGACAGCGAGGATCGCATCCAGACGCTTTTGCCCTGGCTCGATGCTGTTCTCGGCGACGGCCTCGTCACGCTCGAGAAGGCGCGCGTGCTGCGCTATGTGGCCAAGTCCGATGCCAAGTCCGATGCCAAGTCCGATGCCAAGTCCGACCCCCCTGAGTCCCGCCCATGACCTCGAGCGTCCTCACCTTCCCTGGCTGGATCGCGCTCGCGGCCTGCGGGGCCGCCGGCACATTGTGTCGCTACGCGCTCGGCGGCTGGATGGCGCGCGCCACGGGTGGCACGTTCCCCTGGGAGACCTGCGTGATCAATCTGTCCGGGTGTCTGGTCATCGGCGCGATCGCGGCCGCGGTCGATCGCGGTGCGGCCATCCCGCCGGCGACACGCATCGCCATCATGGTGGGCTTTCTGGGCGGCTATACCACCTTCTCGTCGTTCGGGCTCGAGAGCTTTCGCCTGCTCGCCGACGCCCAGTGGGCGCGCGCGCTCGCCTACGTCGCCCTGAGCAACGTGGGCGGCCTGGCCTGTGTGTGGGCCGGATACCGCGCGCTCCAGCTCTGGGGATGAACCTGGTCTGACCGTGCTCGACATCTGTTATCGTCGGCCAAAGCCCCCCAAAGGAAGGACAAAGCAAGGACATGCGCATTCTCGTGACCGGCGGCGCCGGATTCATCGGCTCCAACGTGGTCGACCGCTATCTCGCGGACGGACACGAAGTGGCCATTCTCGACGATCTCTCGACCGGGCTCCGCACCAATCTGCCCGCGCGCGCCGCGTTCTTCGAAGCCGACATTCGCGACGCCGCTGCCGTGCAACGCGCCTTCGAGTCGTTCCGTCCCGAGATCCTCAATCACCACGCGGCCCAAATCGACGTGCGCCAGTCAGTCGACAAGCCGGTGTTCGACGCCGAGATCAACGTGCTCGGCTCGATCAACCTGCTGCAGATCGCGGCGGCTTCGGGCGTGAAGAAGATCATCTACGCTTCCACCGGCGGCGCTTTGTACGGCGAAGGCCGACAGCTGCCTGCGACCGAGGACCATCCCATCCATCCCGAGTCGCCCTACGGCGCCTCCAAGCACGCGACCGAGGATTACATCTACCTCTATCGCTTGAACCGCGGGCTCGACTTCACCGTGCTGCGCTATCCCAACGTGTTCGGCCCGCGGCAAAACCCGCACGGCGAAGCCGGCGTGAACGCGATCTTCATTGGCCTTCTGTGCGAGGGCAAGCGTCCGACGATCTTCGGCGACGGCAATGCGGTGCGCGACTATCTCTATGTCGACGACGTGGTCGAGGCCAACGCCCTGGCGCTCACGAAGGGCTCGGGCGAGATCATGAACCTGGGGTGGGGGAAGGGCGTTTCGGTGAACGACGTCTTCCACGCGCTGGCGCGCATCCTCGATTTTCACGAGCCGCCGATCTACGCGCCGGCCCGCCCCGGCGAGGTGCAGAAGATCTACCTCGACGCCTCGCGCGCGCGACGCGTTCTCGGCTGGCAGCCCCGCGTCGAGTTCGAGGAAGGCCTGCGCCGCACGGTCGAGTGGTATCGCTCGACCCAGGCGCCAAGCCCGAAAGCGCAGGCAAAAACCATCTAGTGCCTGAGCTCTAGCCCCACGCGCCCGTACCAGCTCTCGCGGTCGAAGCCGGTCACATGGTCGGCGTCGGTCTGCCACTGATAGCCCCAGAGCAGATGGGCGCGCACGCCGTCCCGCGGCGTCCACTCGGCGCCACCCTCGACGAAGCGCGTCTTCTCGACCACGCCGGACAACACGCTGCCTTCCTGAGGCGGGCCA
>DASYSL010000063.1:0-2588 GCA_036003365.1 Candidatus Eiseniibacteriota bacterium | reverse complement strand
GTCCACGGAGCGCAGAGCGCCCCAGTCGGGAAGGCGCTTGCCGAGGATATCGGCGCCCTCGGCTTCGAGCGGGGCGGCGCGCCCCGGGGAGGCGAGAGCCACCAGGGCCGCCAGAGCGAGAATCGCGAATCTCATACCGCGAAGGTAGCGCGCCCGCCGCCACCGCGCCGAGAATTCCACGCAATCTCGTCGTCGGCCTACCGAGGCGCTCGGCCTCTGTGCGAAAATCGCCGCGTGTTCCAGCCCTTGTCCCGCATGCGTTTGTCCCAGGCCCTCGTCTTCGCCCTGGCGCTCGCCTTTCCGAGCGCTGTGTCGGCGGCCGCGCCCTCGCTGGTGAGCCCCGGCGTCGTCTTTCCGGCGTTCTCGCCCAACAACGATCACGTCCAGGATACGGCCGTCTATTTCTTCACTTTGGCCTCCGACTCGGCCCTGGTCACGGTGCTCGTGCACGCGGACTCGTTGGGCTTTCCTGGCGCCGTCGTCGATACGCTCCTCGCCCCGGGACCCGACAGCGCCTTCGTCGCCCTCGGACCCGATACGCTGCAATGGTCCGGCAACAAGACGACGGGGACGCTGGCGGCGGACGGGCGCTACTGGATCACGGCCCATGCCGCCAATGTCGACGGCACGTCGGACGCGAGCGACGTGTCCATCCTCCTCGACACGGTGGCGCCGCGCGACACCCTGACCACGCCGACGCGCACGGCGCAGCCGGACCTCGTGCACGAGGTGGCCGGCAAGGCCTGGGATGCGAATGGGCTCGAGCGGCTGGTGCTCACGCTCTTCTCCGAGGGCCGCGCGCTGGCCGACACGATCTGCGCGCCGTGCGCCCCCGACACCACGAGCTTCGACGTGTTCGTGCCCGACTCGCTGGCCCTGACCGACACGCTGCGCATCACCATCGATGCGCGCGACCCGGCCGGCAACGGACGCCCGCGCTCGGTGTTCGTGCTGATCGACTCGCTGCCGCCGCCCCCGCCGGTGATCGATCCGATCGCGAGCCCGATCGATCGCGACTCGGTGGCCGTGCTCGGCACCGCGAGCGAGGCGGAATCGGTGTTCGTCACCTTCGACGGGGCGGTGGTGGCGCGCGAGCGCGTGCTGGGTGGGTTCCGCTTCGACGTGCGTCTCAGGCGCTTCGCCCAGGGCACGCACACGGTGGTGGCGCAAAGCCGGGACAAAGCCGGGAATCTGTCGCCGCCGTCGGCGCCGGTGACCTTCGTCTATCAGGAGGCGCTGGGCGTCGTCTTGCCCGAGCGCTTCGTGTCCGGCCAGTACCTGCAGGTGAACCTGAGCAAGCCGGCCAACGCGGTGCTCTTACGCATCTACGATCTGACCGGGCGATTGGTGAGGCGGCTCGAGGACCGCTCGGTCAAGTCCGTCTACGAGTTCGCCTGGGATCTGAGCGATCAATCCGGGAACCCGGTGGGCTCAGGCCCGTATGTCGTGGGCGTCGAGGCCGACTACACCGATGGCAGCCGCTTGGCCAAGCGCCTCGCCATGGTGGTGACGCGATGAAGCGCACCGCCTGGACTCTCTTGCTGCTGGCGCTCATGGCGGGCGCGGCGCGCGCGCAGACCATCCATTCGCCGGCCTTCGCGCCGCTCTCGGGAGGAGCGCGCGCCTACGCGCTTTCGGGTGCGCTCGTGGCGCTCGACAATGACGCGAGTGCCGCGTTCGTCAATCCGGCGCGGCTCGCGTTCGTGCGCGGGCGGAGCCTGACGCTCGGCTATGCGCGCCTGGTCGAAGACATTCCGTCGGATCGCGGCGAGGTGGCCTACTCGCAGCCGCTCGGCGATTCGATCGCCGCACCCTTCCAGCGCGAAGCCGTCTATCGCACGGCCCTCGCGCTCGCCGCCGAGTACCAGCGCCTCGAGCTGGCGCAGGGATCGGCGTATGGCGAGGTCACGGGCACGCTTGCCGCAGCGCTCGCGCCCGGCAACATCCTGGCCTTCGGCATGGCGGTGCGCGGGCTGAGCATGAGCTCGCAGGCCGTCGATGGTCTCGACGGCTCCGGCGTGGCGCTCGATCTCGGATTCACCATGGCGCTGCATCCCAACATCGAGTTCGCCGTCGTGTCGCACAACCTGACCGGCCACGTGCACTACGGCGACCGCCCCAGCGAAACCCCCGGGCGCTCGGTCCAGTTCGCGCTCGCCTTCGCGCGCAACCGCTGGGTGCAAGCCGAAGCCGATTTCATCGCCGACTACAACGATGCCAAGTCGGCGGCGCTCGGGGTCGAGATCCTGCCCGAAGGCATCCTCACGCTGCGCGCCGGGATCAAACAGTGGATCGACCCGGAGTCGCGCAGCGTGCCCTCGGCCGGCGTGGGCTTCCGGCGCAACGGCTTCTTCTTCGACTACGCAGCGCGCTTCGACTCCCAGGAGGCACTCGGGCTCCAGCACCGTTTCTCGCTCGGCCTGCGGCGCTGACTCCGGCCTCTTTTTTCTCGGGCCGAAGCGCGCACCTTGTGCTCAGAAGATTGCGGATGGGTTTGAGGAAGCGGCTGCTCGAGGTGCGAGGCCGTCACTTTCAGGCGGCGTACTTGAGTCGGTGAGTCTGGATTCTTGCGAGCCTCCGCGTCGGGG
>DASYSL010000062.1:0-28212 GCA_036003365.1 Candidatus Eiseniibacteriota bacterium | reverse complement strand
ATCTCCATCGTCGTGATCGTGCTGTACACCACCTGCGCGTCGGTGCGGTTGGTCGTGAGATCGCCGCTGATGGTGAGATAGGTCTGGCCGTTGTTGGTGCTGCGATAGACGCGCTGCGACCCGGCCAAGAGCTCGTTGTGGTTGAGCGGGTTCATGCAGAACGGCGAATCCCAGTTGTAACGGTCCGAGGCGCCGAAGCCGGTGGGCGCCGACCAGCCTGCGCCGCCGTTCACCGAGCGCAGCGGACCCTGCCCCGACGACATGAACTGATACTCGGCGAAGACGATGCTGGGATTCGTGGGATCGATGAGGCACTGGAAGCCGTCGCCGCCGAGGATCGGATTCCACGAGCCGGGGCCGGAGCTGGTGAGGATCGTGTTGTTGTCCTGCGTGCCGCCGACCAGCCGGTTCACGTTCGCGGCGTCCACCGCGCCGTTGTAGAACTGCGTGATGGGCAGATTGGTCGACTTGGTCCACGGTGGGCCGGCCGCAGTCGTCGAGAAGAATCCGCCGTCACTGCCTAGATACAAATGGGACGCGTTCAAGGGGTCGAACCACAGCGTGTGCGTGTCGACGTGCGCCGAGCCGGTGATGTCGGTGAAGCTTTGGCCGCCGTCGCTCGAGGTGACGAGCTCGACGCCCAGGCAGTAGATCTGATTCGGATTCGTGGGGTGCACGTACATGTCGCCGAAGTACCAGCCGAAGCCGCCGAACTGGCCGGTGAATCCGCTGATGTCGCGGCGTGTCCACGTGTCGCCGCCATCGGTCGAGCGATAAAGGCCGAGTCCGTTATAGCCCAACGCAGCGCCGGTGATGATCTGCGCGTAGATCGTCGACGGCTGCGAGGGTGCAATGGCGATGGCGATGCGCCCGACATCGTCGCTCGGCAAGGGCAGGCCGTTGGAGAGCCGCGCCCAGGTCGTGCCGTGATCGATGCTTCGCCAGATGCCGCACTCGGGCCCGTAGGCGCGGCGGTACGTCGGCCGGCGAATGCGCTCCCAGGTGGCGCAGTACACCGTCTCCGGATGCGCGGGATTGATCGCCACGTCGGTCACGCCGGTGGAGTCGCTGACGAAGAGAACCTTGGTCCACGTCTGGCCGCGATCCTCGCTGCGATACAAGCCACGATCGGGGCTCGACGAGAACTGCGGTCCCATGGCCGCTACGAAGATGCGGTTGGAATTCGAAGGATCGACGCGCACGCGCGCAATGCGGCGCGTCTCGGCGAGTCCCAGATACGTCCAGTTGTCGCCGCCATCGTCGGAGCGGAACAGCCCCGCCCCGTCGTACGAGTCGACCGAGGCGTTGGCCTCGCCGGTGCCGACATAGAGGACGTTATTGTCAGCGGGATCGAGGCAAAGCGCTCCCACGGAGTAGGCCGACGCCGCGTCGAAGATCGGTGCCCAGTCCGCGCCGCCATTGGTCGACTTGTAGACACCACCGTTGGCCGAGGCCAGATACGCCGTGGCACCGCCGGGCAGCGCGGCCAGCGCCGTGACGCGGCCGCCGATATTGGTCGGCCCCGCGAACTGCCACTGGAGCACGCCCGCGTTCGCGGTCATCTTGCTGCTGCCAGCGGCCTCACGCTCGGATAGCGCCTGCTCGACCGCCGCCTGATATTTCCCCTGCGGGATCGATTCATAGGGGAACGCCCGCTGCATGCCGAACCAGTCGCTCGGATAAGGACCGGCGTCGGTATCGCGTTCTTTCTGTAGAGCCAGCGCGGCGATCTGGGCGACAACGAGTACGGCGGGAACGACGAAGACGGCGTGCTTGAACTTCATCAGGCTGCAAACTCCGCAAGGGGATGGGTTCGCGAGCGCGGTTCGGGCCGCGCGCTTAGCCAATTCTACCGGGATGCCCCGCCGAGAACCACTAGGGCATTGTGCCCCTTGTTCTCATCGTCTCCATGGCGGAAAATCATTCTCGCCGACCGGGCAACAGGTGGCCATGAAAGCATTATTGGTCCTCGTCGGATTGACTTTCCCGCTCCTTGCTTGGGCCAGTGATCCGACCCTCTCCGACTCAACCTCCGTCCTGAAAGGACAAGTTCGCGACGCAGTCTCGTCCTTGGCCTACGCCGAGGTTTTCATCGTGGGCACCAAACGGGGCGCGATCACCGATGAGGCAGGGCACTACCGAATCGACCACGTCGTGCCCGGCAGAATAACAATCAAAGCGATGGCAATGGGGTATGAGCGAGGAGATACGACGCTAGACTTAGCGCCTCGCTCTCGACTCCGAGTGGACTTCAGGCTTGGGCGCGCGTTTGCCCGGTCCTCTGCCTACCTCTCATATTGGCTTTCCGTCGCGGATTCGAGCTACGTCTGGGAACGTGAACTTCGTCTAGGAGAATTCACCGCTGACACCCTTTCGAAGGCCATGATCCTCGACCCCGAAACGGAGACGGTAGATTCGCAGTTCAGGACGATCATGATCCTGAATGACAAAGGGAACATTGTGCGGCATTTAGGTCGGAGAAAGTGGGGAGGCTGTTCCGTTGGTTGGGACGGCAAGGATGACAGTGGCGTGCGTCTACCGGGAGGCCGCTACAAACTTCGTCTCATCGAGGATCCTAGGTTCCAACACAATCGCTATCTGCGTAGGCCGACGCTTGTGATGATCCCAGCGGTGTGCTGATCGCACGTGAAAAATTTCACAAACGCCCCCTGGGGCGCGTTGAGGTTCGTTAGGCGCCTACATATCGAACGACGAGCACCGTAATGTCATCCGCCTGCCCGGCGCCGTCGGAGAACGCAGCCACCTCATCCAGAACTTGGTGCACGATTTCCGAGGCGCTCTTGTTGCTCGAGCCTACTAACGAAGCAAGCAAGCGCTCCTCGCCGTACATGTCACCCGACACGCTCTCGGCCTCGGTCACGCCGTCGCTGAAGAGCACGAGAGCGTCGCCCGCCGCCAAGGAGTGGCCCTCGTCCTCGAATTGCGCCTGCTCGAAGATGCCGACCATGAGGCCGCCCTTGGTGACCCATTCGGTCGTGCCGTCGCGGCGCAGCAACAGGGGAGGATTGTGGCCGGCGTTGCAGGTCACCATGCGGCCTTCGGGGGTGAGCAGGCCGTGGAACACGGTGGCGAACTTGGATTCCACCGAGCGGCGAACGAGCGCGCCGTTCACGCGGCGGATGGTTTCGGCGGGGCTCTCGTCCGATTCGTCGGCCACCGAGAAGAACATTCCCTGAATGGCGGCGGCCATGATGGCGGCAGGCGGTCCTTTGCCCGAGACGTCACCGAGAACGAACGCCAGCCGGTTCCCCGGAACCTCGAAATAATCCAGGAAATCGCCGCCGATCGTGCGGCTCGGCAGGCACGCGCCCGCAGCCTCGAAGCGCGGGCTCAGAGCCCGGTCGTGTGGCAACAAAGCCTGCTGGATCTGCGCCGCCGTCCGGATCTCGTGCTCGATCTTGGCCTTGATCTGCTCTTCCTGGCGCACGCGGGTCACGTAGGCGCCGTGGAAGCGGAGCGTCAGCGAGATCCCCACGACCAGAATGGAGAACATGAACGAGAAAAGGCCGAGGACCACGAGGCTCCGGCCGCTGCCGAAGAGCCCGTGGGCAATGGTGAGATTCAGGATCGCGCCCGCGATGAAAGCGCCCAGCATGCCCGCCATGACATAGCTCAGCGAATGGATCCCGAGGCGGGCCCGTGAGGTCTCGTCGTTCCCTCCTGGTAAGCGAGGAATGACCCAGGCCACGTTGGCCCGGATGCAGAGCGAGACCACGAGCGCGAAGACGACCGAGATCTTGTACGCCTGGAGGTACCCGCCGAACTCGTGGCCCCACAAAGTCCCGAAAAACAGCGCAAACGGCACGGCCCAGAGAAAGCTCCGGAGGACGAGACGGAGACCTTGGCGCCAGGGAGAGCGATGGGGTTTAGGGTCGGCCATGGGGTTCCAAGATAGATCAATTGCGCCAAGCACTTAAGTTCGATTGACCCCGCTCAGGCTTCGGTTTAGGTTCGGGGCCATCGAAGCGTTCAACGCGCGGAACACGGTGGGCTGCGTGAAGGGCGCTCGGGAGCAGGCTCGTTCGGCGTCCTCTGCCGGGACGCGCTCGCTCTTCCGGCTTGTCCGGTTGCCCCCGCAGGCATGGGCATGACCGACGGCCTTTTTGTGCCAGGTCCCCGCCGCCTACCGCTATTTCCCGCCGTTTTTCGCGCTTTCGGCGCGCCTTTGGGCCGCTCGTGAAGCGCCCGATCCGACGTCCTGGCCACCCCGGCCGGGCGCCCGCGATCGCGAAATCGACCGAGGAGGCTCATCGGTGTTCTTGCAGCGACTCGAAATCCATGGCTTCAAGTCGTTCGTCGACCGCACGGACATCCAGTTCGGGACCGGCATCACCGGCATCGTGGGCCCGAACGGCTGCGGCAAGACGAACCTGACCGACGCCATTCGATGGGTGCTGGGAGAGCAGAGCGCCAAGCAGCTTCGCGGCGATTCGATGGAAGACGTCATCTTCGGCGGGAGCGTCAAGCGCAAGCCCATCGGCATGGCCGAGGTCACGCTCACGCTCCTGAACGACCGCGGCGCCTTGCCCACCGAGTACACCGAGGTGCAGATCGGCCGGCGCGTCTATCGGAACGGCTCCTCCGAGTACTTCCTCAACAAGACCGCCGTGCGGCTGCGCGACATCCGCGACCTGTTCTACGGCACCGGCATGGGCAGCCATGCCTACTCGGTCATCGAGCGCTCGATGGTCGACCACGTGCTCTCCGACGCCTCCGGCCATCGCCGGTTCCTGTTCGAGGAGGCCTCCGGGATCACCAAGTACAAGCAGCGCAAGCGCGAGGCTCTGAACAAGCTCGACGCCACCGAGGGCGACCTCCTGCGCGTGCAGGACATCATCGTGGAGCTGGATCGCGAGTTGGGCTCGCTGGCGCGTCAGGTGGCCAAGACGCGCCGCGCGCAGCGCCTGCGCGAGGGGATTCGCGATCTCGACTTGCGGCTGTCGTACGAGAAGAACCAGAGCGGGCTGGCGCAGGCCAAGATGCTGGGCGAGCAGCGCCAGGAAGAGGCGGTGCGGCGCGAGGCGGCGTCCACCGAGCTGGCCAAGCGCGAGGCCGAGCTGGTGACCCACAAGACGGCCTTGCTGGACGAGGAGCGGGCGTTGACGGCGGCGCGTGAAGCGCTGGCCGAAGCCGAAGCCGAGCGCGCGCGGGCCGAGCACGAGGCGGCGGTGCTGGGCGAGCGCTCGGAAGGGCTCGAGCGGCGCATCGCCGATCTCGCCCAAGATCATGCGCGGCTCGAAGCACGGCTGGCCGAGCTGGGGCGGCGCGAAGAGGACTTGAAGGCGCAGGTGGCGACCTTGTCGGCGGCTTCCGCCCAGGGCGCGACCGACACGGCGGCGCGCGAGCGCGGCATCACGGCCATCGAGGACGACCTCAAGCAGCGGCGCGAGGAGGCGGCGCGCGGGCAAGCGGCGGCTCTGGAGCTCATGCAGGCCGAGGCCGAGCAGCGGGCCGAGCTGGAAGCGGCGCGGGCGCGATTGGCGGGCTTGGCCGAGCGCCATGGCGCCCTGGCGGCGCAGGTGCAGGCGGTGGGCGAGCGCGTGGCTTCGCTCGAGGCCGAGGATCAGGCGGCGCGCGCGGACCTGGCGCGGGTGGCCGCGGAATCGGAGCAGGTGCGCGCGGCCATTGCCGCAGCGCGGAGCGGGCTCGAGGCCTGCGAGGCATCGCTTGCGACCGCCGGCGCCGAGGAGGCCGAGCACCGCGAGGCTTTGACCGCGGCGCGCGTGCGCATCGAAGCACTCGAAGACTTGAAGTCGGCCATGGAAGGTCTCGAAGAGGGCGTGAAGAAGATCCTCTCCGAGAGCAAGTCGGTGGGCGTGCGCGGCGTGGTGAGCGAGTCGCTCATCGTCGATCCGGCCTATCTCGACGCCGTCGAGGCGCTGCTCGGATCGCTTTTGGGCGCCGCGGTGGTGGATAGCGAGACCCAGGCCAAGCGCGCGTTGGCTCTGGTCGGCGGACCGTCGGCGGGTCATGCCTACGTGACGGTCTTGGAGCGCGGACGTGGCAAGCACACGATGCGCGCCGTCGATCCGCGCGAGCACGGCATCGTGGGCTGGGTGCGCGAGGGCGTGAAGGCGGGCGAGGCGGCCGAGGGCCTGGTCGAGGTGCTGCTCGCCGACGCCGTGCTGGTCGAGACGCCGGAAGACGCCGAGATGCTGTCGGCCAAATATCCCGAGCTCCGCTTCGTGAGCCGAAGCGGCGTCGTGTGGGCAGGCGGTCTGGCTTCGGGCGGACGTCCCACCGATGCCGACCGTGGATTGTTGCGCCGTGAGACCGAGCTGCGCGAGCTTCGGGTCGAGCGCGAGCGCCTGGAAGCGGTGTTCGCGTCCGCCGGCGAGGAGAAGCTGCGTCTGGTGCGCGCGCGCGACGACGCGGCCAAGCGCCTGGGCCAGGCCGAAAAGCGTGACGCGTCGCTGCGCCACGAGGCCCTGGAGCTCGAGACGCGGCGCGAGGGGCTCGAGCGCGAGATGAGCGCGCTCCGCGAGGAGAAGGTCGCGCGCGAGCGCGAGGCGTCGGAGTTCGCGGCGCAGACCGATACGGTGCGCGCGGCGGCGACGGCGCTGGAGACGGAGCTGGCGCGCCACAACGAGCGCTCGGCGTCGGCCGGCGAGCAAGTGTCGGTCATGGAGGCCACGCTCGTCGGCTTGGAGCGCAAGCGCGACGAGGAAGTGGCGGCATTGGCGGCCGCGCGCCAGGCGTGGATCGAGACCACGGCGCGTTACTCCACGGCCACCGCCGATCTGGCGCGCGCCGAAGCCGAGCGGGCCGAGATCCAGCAAGCGATCGAGATGCGCGCCCGCGAGCGCGAGCAGGCCGAGGAGCGCCGCGCCGAGGCGGGCGCCGGCCGCACGGAGATCCTGGCCGCGCTCGAGATGCGGCGTGGCCGCGAAGCCGAGCTGCGCGCGACGGCCGAGCAGGCGCTCGAGCGCGCCCGCGGCTCGCGCGAGCACCTCGAAGCCGAGGAGTCGGCGATCGGCGAGCTGCGCCACGACCAGCTGGCGCTCTCCGAGCTGGTACACAATCTCGAAGTGCAGCAGCTCACGGTGCGCGGCGAATTGGAGCGCACCTTCGAGCGCCTGCGCGTCGAGTACGACGTGGATCTCGAGCGCTTCACGCCCGAGCCGCTCCCGGAAGGGGAGACCTGGAATCCGGAAGACGCCGAACGGCTGCTCGAAGATCGCCGCGAGCGCTATCGCTCGCTCGGACCGGTCAACCTGCTGGCGCTCGAGGAGTTCAACAAGAAGAAGGAGCGCCACACCTTCCTGACCACGCAGCGCGACGACCTGCTGCAGGCCAAGGCGCAGCTCCTCGAGGCGATCGAGAAGATCAACACGACCGCCTCGCAGCTCTTCGTCGAAACCTTCGCCGACGTGGAGAAGAACTTCCGCGAGACCTTCAGCACGCTGTTCCAGGGCGGCGAATGCGCGCTGCGCATGGTGGGCGACGACCCGCTCGAGTGCGAGATCGAGATCGCGGCGCGGCCGCGCGGCAAAAATCTGCAAAGCATCTCGTTGCTCTCGGGCGGCGAGCGCGCGCTCACGGCCATCGCGCTCCTGTTCGCCATCTATCTGGTGAAGCCGTCGCCCTTCTGCATCCTCGACGAGGTCGACGCGCCGCTCGACGACGCCAACGTCGACCGCTTCGTGAACATGTTGCGGCGCTTCAGCGATCGCACGCAGTTCATCGTGGTCACGCACAACAAGAAGACCATGGAGATCGCCGAGAGCCTCTACGGCGTCACCATGCAGGAGCCGGGCGTGTCGAAGCTCGTGTCGGTGCGCTTCAACGCCGCGGCTGAGCGCAACGGTGACCATGGCAAGCAGGCAGAGCCGGCGGCACAGGCGCCGATACAGGCGCCGGCCGAGCCCGCGCAGGCCGAGGAGCCGGCACCCGAGCCCAGCCTCGCCGGCGTGGGCTCCGAGGGCGATCCTTCGTAGCTTGACGTCTCGGGCTCCGTCGCTTTAGCGTTCCCCACGAGCGCCGCCTCCGCGCCCATCGCGGAGGCGGCTTTTGCTTTCCCTGGAGACCCCCCGGCATGGCTTTTTGGGATCGACTGAAGGGCGGGCTCACCAAGACCCGCGACGCCATCAAGCAGGGGACCGAGAACGTGCTGGTGCAGCTCGATCCCACGCGCCCCGATTGGGATCGCGCCTCGCTCGAACCCCTCGAGGAGGCGCTGATCGCGGCGGACGTCGGCATGGAGTCGGTGGACGAGCTGCTCGAGAGCGTGCGGCGGGCGCGTCCCCGCGATCGCGCCGAGCTCGAGACCACGCTGATCGACGAGGTGGCGCGCGAGACGGCCGGCACTCCCGCGGCGGCGCCCTTCCAGTCGCCCGACGGGATCAAGCCCTGGGTCGTGCTCCTGGTGGGCGTGAACGGCGCCGGCAAGACGACCCTCGCCGGCAAGCTCGCGGCGCGCGAGAAGGCGCGCGGGCGCAAGGTGCTCCTGGTCGCGGCCGACACCTTCCGCGCCGCGGCCGGAGAGCAGCTCGAGATCTGGGCCCAGCGGGCGGGCGTCGAATTGCTTCGCCAGAAGGCCGGAGCGGATCCGGCGGCAGTGGCGCACGACGGCATGGAGATGGCGCGCTCGCGCGGCATCGACGTGGTCATCGTCGACACGGCCGGGCGCCTGCACACGCGCACCAACCTCATGGACGAGCTGGCCAAGGTACGGCGCGTGATCGCCAAGCTCGTGCCCGGAGCACCGCACGAGACGCTGCTCGTGCTCGACGCCACGCTGGGTCAGAACGGCGTGGCGCAGGCCCGCCAGTTCAACGAGGCCTTGGGCGTCACGGGCGTGGCGCTCACCAAGCTCGACGGCACGGCGCGCGGCGGCGTGGTGCTCACCGTGCGCAAGGAATTGGGGCTGCCCATCCGCTTGATCGGCGTGGGGGAGACCCTCGAGGACGTGGACGACTTCGAGCCCCGGGCATTCGCCGAGGCGCTCGTCCGCGGCTAGCTCTAGGGCTCGAGCTGCTGCGCGCTCTGGTCGCGCGCGTCTTTGATGCGGTTGGCGATGCGCGGCTTGGCGCCCGTGCCCCAGTCCACGAGCTCGGTCTTGAGATCGTCGAAGGCCACGACCTTGACCGGATAGTCGGTGCTCACCTTGCCCACCGGCCAGGCGTGCTCCTTGTAGAGCTTGTGCTCTTCCTCACGCAGGATGCCGGTGATGGGCACGAGGTCGGGATTGAGCCAGCGCTTGACCGTGGATTCGGTGCCGCGCTCGTAGTTCACGTCCGGGTTGTTCTTGATGGTCGTGTGCGTGCGCACCAGCTCGTAGTACTCGCAGGGGAAGCTGCCCTTCTTGGCGATGGCCAGCGTGTCGGGATGGCTGTCCTTCATCACCGGGCGGCGCGAGTCGAAGTCGGAGTCCTTGAGCGGAATCTTGGGATTGAAGGTGTGCACGTCCACGGCGCGCGGCGTTCCGTCCGGGTCGGTCGCGACGTGCAGGCGGCGCAGATAGAAGTTGGGCCTGAGGTAGGCGATGGTGTCGAGGTAGGCGTTCTCGCTGAACAGCGCAGCCGACCAATCCAAGCTGTCGGGCGCCGGGCCGAAGCCGGTCTCGATCCACACGCAGGGCTCGCCCATCCAGCGCGTCTCGAGGACCACCTGGACGCGCTGATAGTCCACCGAGGTCTGGCCCTCCTGGTTGGTCCCCGTGATGCGGTAGAGCACCCAGTCGCCCACCTTGAAGTTCTTCTTCTGGGTATAGACGAGTCCGATGGAGCTAGGGACGGAGGCGAAGCTCTGGGACAGGGTGACGACAAGGGCCAGGAAGACGACGAGAGCAAGGACGACGGCCAGGAGCCGAGGGGACCGCATTCAAGATCCTCGAAAGTGGATGGAAACGGCGGGCGAAGCTCCCTGAGGTTAACGGCGCCCGTCGAGCACTGTCAAACGCCCCCCGGAAGGATACGCAGCACCAAGCCGCCCCCGGAGCAGGAGATTTCGTGCTTTCCCATGATGACCGCTTCAAAGTGGCGCCGGCTTCCGCCCGCGAGACGCGCCGGCGGCACAAGAGCGATGCCGCTTGGCTCGCGGTTCTCTTGTTCGACTCGCCCGAGGAGCGCGCTGCCCAGCTGCCGGCGATCCGCGCCGCCTTGCGGCGGGACGGCCTCGCCGCCTTGGCCCGGCGGCCGCCCGCCATGTGGCCCGCCGCCCTGGTCCCCCACGAGCGCGCGCGCGCCCGACTCGGGGCCGCGCTCGAGATCGGGCGCCGCGCTTTGGGGCCGGGGGGACCGGTGCTCACCCGGCCCGAGGACGTGTTCGAGTGGTGCGCCGACATGCGCTGCGCCGACCGCGAGCGCTTCGTCGGGCTCTATCTCGACGCCCGCCACCGCGTGGTCCGCCGCCATACCGTGTCCATCGGCACCCTGACGGCCAGCCTGGTCCATCCCCGGGAGGTCTTCGGCCCGGCCATACGAGCGCGTGCAGCCGCGCTCGTTGTCGTGCACAATCATCCTTCGGGCGACCCGGAGCCCAGTCCGGAGGATTGCGCCTTGACCGAGCGCCTCAAGGACGGGGCACGGCTTCTCGGCGTGGATCTTCTGGACCACGTGGTAGTTGCGCGGGGCGGCTACGTCAGCTTCCGCGAACGGGGAGCGCTCTAACTTGACATCTGCGAGCGGGGTTTCGCAGAATCCCGGCGCCCAAAGCTCGAAAGGGTTCCATTGCCACTCTCACCCGGAGGCATGTCCCTGATCGACGCTGCGGTCTGTTACCACTGCCAGCGGCAGTTGGAAGGCAGCCCTTTTGAGGTCTCCTTCCATACTGCGACGGACGACGTTTCTCTGCCTCTCTGCCGGGCCTGCCAGGAGCTCCGCCAAGGCGGCCAGCTCCCGGTGGAACTGCTCTTGCAGCAGTGGTTATATGGCCTGGGGGTACGGGAGGAAGTCGATCCGTTCCAGGACACCCTGGTGACCCTGGTCTGCCTGGGCTGCGGCTCGCAGCTCGGAAGCCTGACCACGGTGGCGGCCGGAGCGGCGCAGCTCATGTTCTCGGATTCGCGCCGCATGCCGGACGGATCCACGGTCGTGCCCTGTCCGGCGTGCCGCCGGACCAACGTACTCGAGAGCCGGTTCGGCCAGCTCGTCGCCGTCCGGCTCTGGTAAGGCGGGACGGGAGGTCCCGCAAGATCCTCTCCCTATCATGGCCGACAAAAAGCTCTCCAATCATTCCGCCGCCGCCCACGAGCCCGTCCCCACGGAGCGCGAGCGCACTCCATACGGGCAGATCGAATTCCGTCGCCATCCGTCCCATGTCCTGGTCGAATTGCGCGGCCACTCCGCCAAGGATCTGTTCCGGCTTGCCGCCTGGGCGCTGGCGCGGGTCCAGGTCGAGCAGTGGGCCGACCAAGCGACGGTGGACGAGCAGGTCGAGCTGGAATCCGACGGCTGGGACGACCTGGTCGTGAACTGGCTCAACCAGCTGCTCGCGCTCTCCGAGAAGCACCGCGCGAGCTGGATCGACATGGAATTCCCGCGCCTCGAGGAAACCAGCCTGCGCGCCACCGTGAAGGGCCGAGCCTGGCCCGACCGTCCCGACGTGCCGAGCCGCGACGTGAAGGCGGCGGCCTACACGGGCCTCGAAGTGATTCCCGGGCCGTCGCTGTGGCTGGCCCGCGTCACGATCGAGTTCTAGTCGCCCCTTTTCTTCTCCACACGAAACAACGAAGCCGCGCCATGGCAGCTCGAAGCCGTGGCGGCCAGCACGTAAGCGCGCGTCCGCGCGCGGGGGCCCTCGAGGAGTGCCTGCACGCGCCGTGCGGCGCGCGACCAATCGGAGAGCGGAAAGCCGGAGACGCCGCGGGCCACCGGCGCCAGGCGCGCGACGAAGGGACCGGCCAAGGGAGTCAGGCCGGCTTCGCGTAGCTTGAGCCCGTAGCTCGCCAATTCGCGTCCCAGATCCCAGCTCTTGGGCTGGCGCGTGGCCGGGCAGATGGCGGGCTCGACACAGTGCGTGGGGCAGCGCCACTCGGCGAAGGAGAACACGAGCCTGCCCTGGGTCACGCGCGCGAACGGGGTTTCGGGAAGGAATGGCGGATCGATGGCGCGCACGTTGGCCGTGGCGGCGAGTGCCCGCTCCAGCCAGCGCGCGAAGAGATGGGGCGTGAGGGGCGCGGGGATGAGCCAGTCGGCCGCGTCGGGTTCGGCGCGCAGGCGTGCGTCGAGCACGTGGTCCCAGTCGCCGAGCTCGAGGGCGGCGTCGGCGGCGGCCGCGCAGTCGGGATCGCGATCGATGACACGGAGTTGGGCTTTGGCCCAGGCTCCGCGCGTGCCGCCCACCGCCGGCGCCAGCTGCCGCGCGTAGTGGCGACCGTAGCATCCGCCACCCGCGATCCAGAGCGTGCGGGCTCTCTTCAACGCAGCGACTCGCGCACGTCGGCGCCGGCAGGCGGCGGCGCGCCCGAGACGAATGTCAGCGCGTACACGCGGAGCCCGGGGCGATCCACCGCCAAACGGAGATCGCGCGTGGCGTAGACGTGGTTGCGCACCAGGCGATAGAGGCGCGGCTCCGAGATGGCCACGTAGGTGGTGCCCGAGTCGGCCACGCGCGCGTCCTCGCCCCAGTCCACGTCCTCGAGCGGCAGGCCGTCCTGCCCGATCTCCACTTCGATGGTCTCGCCGTCGGGCGCTTGCGCCACCACGTTCACCTCGACCGCGGTGTAGCGCACGTGGAGGGCGGCGGGCGACGCCTCCGCCGATTCCAAGTGCGAGAGCTCGTGGCGCCAGGCGCCCTCGGCATAGACGAGGTCGGGATCGCGGCGTCCGGGCAGCGCGAGACGGCTCGTCTCGCCCACGCGCGCGCCGTCGGCATTGGCGATCGTGCCGCGCTCGACTCCAAGATTGATCTGCGGCGTGGCGCGGAGGAACTCGGCGCCCGGGCGATCCTCGGGACGGAAGGGAAGCAGGAGCTCGGGCCACGCCTCGCCGGGATGGATCTCTGCAAGGCACTCCTGGATGGCGCGCTCGCAGGCTTCGTAGTCGCCCTCGCCGAAGTGGTAGTAGCGCAATGCGCCCGTGGCGTCGAACAGATACGTCGACGGCCAGAAGCGATTGCGGAACGCCTGCCAGGCGAGGAAGTTGGGGTCCAGCGCCACCGCGTAGGGAATGTCGAGTTCGGCCGCGGCCGTGATCACGCGTTCGCGATTCTGCGCGAACGGAAACTCCGGCGCGTGCACGGCCACCACGGTGAGGCCGAGTGCGGCGTAGCGCTCGTTCCACGCGCGCAAGTAGGGCAACACCCGCAGACAGTGCACCGAGGCGTAATCCCAGAAGGTGACGAGCACGGCGCGGCCCTTGAGCTGGGCCACGCGCAGCGGCGGCGAGTGCAGCCACTCGAGAGAGGGAAACTCGGGCAGGCGAAGGCCGTCGATCTCGGGCTTCACGCGCGCTCCGGGTGCCCGAGCGCCTGCTCGGCTTCGGCGCGCACGGTTTCGTCGGCATCGTCGTGCGCCGCGGTGAGCAGCGCGGCGCGTGCCTGAGCGCCGCCCAAGCGTCCGAGCGCCCACGCCGCGTGCGCGCGCACGAGCGGGCTCGGATCGTGGGCCAGAGCCTGCGCGAGCCTGGGCACGGCATCCGCGTCGCCGCGATTGCCGAGCGCCACGCACACGTTGCGCAGGAAGCCCTCGCGGCGTGCGCGCAAGAGAGGGGTGCCGCGGAAACGCGCCTGGAACGCGGCTTCGTCGAGATCGAGCCACCCGGCGAGCGGGCGGTCGAGGAGATCGCCGCGCGGGCGAAAGTCGGCGATCGGCGAGTCGGTGGCGAAGGCATTCCACGGGCAGGCGTCCTGGCAATCGTCGCAGCCGAAGACGCGCTCGCCGATGGCGGGCCGGAGCTCGATGGGGATCGCGCCGCGCCGCTCGATCGTGAGGTACGAGATGCAGCGTCGCGCATCGACCTGATACGGCGCCACGATGGCGCCGGTGGGGCAGGCGTCGAGACAGCGCGTGCAGCGCCCGCAACGATCCTCGAGCGCTGCGTCGGGCTCGAGCACGGCGTCGGTGACGAGCACGCCGAGCACGAACCACGACCCGCCCTCGGCGCGCAGCACGAGCGAGTGCTTGCCCGTCCATCCGACTCCCGCGCGCGCCGCCCAGGCGCGCTCGAGCACGGGACCGGTGTCGACGAAGGCGCGGCCGCGGGTGCCCGGGCGCTCCGCCTGCAGCCACTCGAGCAAGCGGCGGAGGCGCTTGGGCAGCACGCGATGATAATCGCGCCCGCGCGCATAGCGCGCCACGAGCGCGGCTCCCGAGGCGGCGCGGCGCGCCTCGTCGTGGGCATCGTGCGATGGGAACGCGTAATCGAACGCCAGCGCCACGAGCGAGCGGGCGTCGGGAAGCGAGAGCCTGGGATCGGCTCGTCGCTCGGCGCCGCGCGCCATGTAGCGCAGATCGGCCGCGAATCCCGAAGCCAGCCAGCGGCGCAGGCGGCGGGCGTCGAGGGCGGCGCTCTCGTCCTCGAGGCGCGCGATCCCGGCGGCGCTCGCGCCCAGGGCCTTGGCCTTCGCCTTGAGGCGGTCCTCGAAGCGCTCGGAGGCGTGGACGGTGGGGATCTCCGGGGCGATCATGCTCACGGGGGCCTACGCTACCACTGCCGAGAGTCCCTAGAGTACGTGGGGGAGGAAGAGCGATGCGCCCCGGCGCCTATTGCCAACATTGCGGATCCGGGATCGAGAAGGGCATGCGCCGCGCGTCCCGTCTCGAGCCGCCGCGCTGCGCGAGCTGCGGCGAGGCTTTGCCGGTGGGTCCCGTGCCCGCCGTGGGCGTCGCGGTGCTGGAAGCGGGCCGCATTCTGCTCGTGCGCCGGCGCTACGAGCCCATGGTGGGCGCCTGGGCCCTGCCCGGCGGCTTTCTCGAGGTGGGGGAGACACCGGCCCGCGCCGCGGTGCGCGAAGCCCGTGAGGAGACCGGGCTCGTCGTGCGCCTCGGGGCCTTGCTGGGAAGCTTCCGCGGCGCTTCCGGAGGCGTGATCTTCCTCTGCTACCGCGCCGCCATTCGGGGCGGACGCATGCAAGCCGGCGACGATGCCACCGACGTCGGGTTCTTCCCCATCGAACGGCTGCCCTCGCCGTTCGCGCGCGGCCCCCACCCGCGCGTGCTCTCGATCCTGCGCGCCGAGCGGCGCGGCTTGTCGAGCCGGGCCCCAAGCCGTTAGTTTCCCCGCATTCACCCTTCCATTGGAGGCTTCGTGCTCGCCACCCAAGTGCTGCGCTTCGGACACAGTCCCGATCCGGACGACGCGTTCATGTTCTACGGCTTCGCCACCGGGGCCGTGCAGGTGCGCGACTATCGGGTCGAGCATGTGCTCGAGGACATCGAGTCGCTGAACCGCCGCGCCTTGACGGCCGAGCTCGAGATCACCGCGGTGTCGGCGCACGCCTACGCGTACCTCGCCGACCGCTACTGGGTGATGCGCACCGGCGCGAGCGTCGGGCGCGGGTACGGACCGCTGGTGGTGGCGCGCGAGGAGATGGCGCTCGCCGCTCTTGCGGGCAAGAAGGTGGCTCTCCCGGGCGCGTGGACGACGGCGGCGCTCGTGTTTGGCTTGCTCGCGCCGCCCTGCGAAACCATGCAGCGCCCGTTCGACGGCATCATGGAAGACGTGGCGTCGGGGCGCGTGGATGCCGGCGTCATCATCCACGAAGGCCAGCTCACCTTCGCCGAGCACGGTGTGCAGAAGGTCGCCGATCTCGGACAGGAGTGGCAGAGAGAAACTGGCTTGCCGCTGCCGCTTGGCTTGGACGTCGTGCGTGCCGATCTCGGCCGCGATCTGGCCGACGAGGCAAGCCGCGCGCTGCGCGCCTCGATCGAGTACGCCGTGGCCCACGAGGACGAGGCGGTGGCCTACGCGATGAAGTTCGGGCGCGGGCTCGACCGCGAGCGCTGCCGCCGCTTCGTGCGCATGTACGTCAACGACGACACCCTCAATCTCGGCGACGAGGGCGAGCGCGCCCTGCGCACCCTCTACGAGAGAGGCGCGGCCAAGGGAATTCTGCCCCAGATTCCCCAGCTGACCTTCGTGGGCTGAAATCGTTTTCTCAGTAAATCTACGTACGTGCCGATACTGATAGCCGGCCGTGGCCTATCGCCGCGCGCCCCAATCGGAGGTTTCGGCATGGAAGGCCGCCGCTCAGCCCTTTTACTCACCGCCTGCGTCCTGGCTCTGTGCGCGGACCCCGCGCGCGCGGCAGGCGTGACCGTGCAGTCGTTCGCCAGCATGGCCGCGTTCCAGGCGAGCCCCTTCTACATCTATGTCACGCAGACTTTGACGGGCGGAGCGCCGGCTCATTGCGCGACCTCGGTCGAGGCCGTGGCGCAGGGCGACCAGGCGGTGCCCGCGAGCTCAGCGGGCGCTGTTTCCAATAACTTGGTGACGGAGGAGATCCGGGGCGCGGCCGATGACGTGCCGACGGTTTTCTCGGGCGCGCCGGACTCGATCTTCTATCTCAAGCAGTACGTCTCGCTCGGCAACGAGACCTCCGGCGGTCCCGTACCGACGCTGGAATTGGACATCCCGCCGACCGCGGCTGCCGGCGCCGGTGGATTCCAGGGTTACGAGATTGCCGTCGTCGACATTGGCTCCGAGCTCGTGCCGGGAACCGGCTCGCGCACATCCGAGCGCACCTACTTCCGCGTCGAATCGAGCGCCGGCGGCGGCATCGTGCAGGTGGGGCAGATCACGAACACCGTCGGCGACTTCGTCAACGTGATTCTCCTGGACCTCGATGGCCTCACCGGTCTCGGCGGCAACGTGGATCACCTCTATGTCGTGGATGCGAGCGGCCACAACCCGCCGCAGAAGGGCTCGATCGACGTCGACGGCGCCCTGAGCCTCGCCGACCCTGCCGTGCCGACCCAGGTGTCGACTTGGGGGAAGCTGAAGGCCTCGTACCGGTAGGAGATGGGGGTCGCTCTTGGGGCGAGCACTCTCGGCCGGTCCGGTCACAGGTGGACGACTCACTCGCCCTGGGGCGAGCGAGTCGTCCATTTCTGTTGAAGGACCATTCGCAAAACCGACAAGTGGGTCCAAGGGCGAGTGGACCCAATCACTGGCTTCGGAGCGACCGAATGGGTGCTGGTGGACCACTCACTCGCCCTGGGGCGAGCGAGTGGTCCGCCTCCCCCCCATGGACCACTCACAGGTTCTGGAACATGGCGACTGGTCCATCCCGATGGGGGGACCACCTAACCCGCGCGCGGGGAGCCGTCCATCGCGCGTCGTCACTCTGCTACACAAAGTACTTGTCGGCCGCGGAGGGTGTGCTAAGCTCTTCTCATGAACCCCGCACCGCGCCCCGAGATCCCGGCGCTACGCGCCGTGGCCATCGAGGATCTGCGCTACATCCGCGAGACCATGGAACGATCCGCCGCCTTCACCGCCGTGCCGGGGTGGGGGACGGTGGCCATCGGCGCCACCGCCCTCGGCGCCGCCTGGGGAGCCTCGCGACAGACCTCGCTCGGGGCGTGGTGTGCGGTTTGGTTCCTCGAGGCCGCGCTCGCCATCGGCATCGCCTCGGCCTGCATGATCGTCAAAGCCACCAAAGCGGGCGGCGGGGCGTGGAATGGGCCGGCGCGGCGCTTCACCGTGAGCTTCTCGGTTCCGCTGCTCGCGGGCGCGGCACTGACGCTCGCGTTCCTGCGCGCGGGCGAAGCCACCTGGATGCCGGCCACGTGGCTCCTTCTCTACGGCACGGCCATGATCGCCGGCGGCGCCTTTTCGGTCCGCGTCGTGCCGCTCATGGGCGCCTGCTTCGCCGTGCTCGGCGTGGCCGCCCTGTTCGTTCCGCACACGTGGGGGAACACGCTCCTGGCGCTCGGCTTCGGTGGCCTGCACGTGATCTTCGGCTGGATCATCGCGCGACGGCACGGTGGCTAGGGCCGAGGCGCGCAAGACCCGCGAGGCGCGCGACCGCGACGCCGCACCGCGCCGCGATCTCGCCGCGGTGGCGGGCGGCGCCGATCCGGCGGCCGATCTCGACCGCCTCATCCATGAGCGCGTGCGCCTCGGCATGGTGAGCGCCCTGGCCGCCAACGAGTCGCTCTCGTTTCGCGAGCTCAAGGATCTGCTGCGCACCACCGACGGCAACTTGAGCCTGCACGCGCGCAAGCTCGAGGAGGCCGGTTACGTCGTCTGCAAGAAGTCTTTCGCTGGCCGCACCCCGCGCACCGACTATCGCCTGAGCGCCGCCGGCCGGCGCGCGCTCGAACGTTATCTCGATCACATGGAGGCTTTGATCCGGGCAGCCCGCTCGCGCTAGGCGCCCTGGCGCCTGGCGAGCCTGGCTCGTGCTCCGGTTCTTAACTTTGCGATGAAGAGTACTCTGCGTAAGCTGGGACCGGCGCACGTCGCCGTGGTGATGGATGGCAATGGCCGCTGGGCCGAGGCGCGCGGCAAGCCGCGGAGCTACGGCCACGAGCGCGGGGCCGAGCGCGTGCGCGAGATCGTCGAGGCAGCGCCGGCGCTCGGCATCCAGCTGCTCACTCTCTACGTTTTTTCGACCGACAACTGGCGACGCCCGCCGGCCGAGGTGGCAGCACTCTTCCGCATCCTGCGCGGTTTCCTGCGACGCGAGGTGCCGCGGGCGGTGGAGCGTGGCATCCGGATCTCGTTCCTGGGCCGGCGCGACCGGCTTCCCGGCGGGCTCGCCGACCTTCTCGGCGAAGCCGAGCGTGCCACCGAGCATGGAACGGTTCTCCATTTGCGCCTGGCGCTCGATTACTCGGCGCGCGACAGCATCGTCGCCGCGGCCCGGGAATGGGATGCAAGCGGGGACGAAGCGAGCCAGCGCGAGCGCTTCGCGCGCCGGCTCGTGGAAGATGTCGATCTCCTCGTGCGCACCGGTGGCGAGAAGCGGCTCAGCGATTTCTTGCTGTGGGAGTGCGCCTACGCCGAGCTCGTGTTCACGCGCCTCGCCTGGCCTGAGTTCGATGCGCGCGCGCTGGCGCGCGCCTGCGCGACGTACCGGCGCCGTGATCGCCGCTTCGGAGACATCGCGCGCCCTCGGACACAGCGAAGAAGCGCGTGACCGGGCGAACCTCATGAGTCTGCTGCATGCCTTCGGCATGCTGCTCGTCCTGCTCACGGCGGCGCTGACGCTGGGCGGAATCGTGGCTGCCTTGGTCGCGATCCCCAAGCATCGCCTTGGCGCCGCGCTCGCAATCTTCGGCGCGCTGGCCGCGTGGGATGCGCTGCATCTGGGCGTCGTCGGCTGTGTGTCGGCGAGAGAGCCGGCGCGCACTCTCGCGCCCGGCCAGGCGAAGCGCTTCTGCGGCTTCTATCTCGATTGCCATCTCGGTGCCGCGGTGATGGCACGGCAGCGCCCGGCCGAGATCGCAGGGAAGAAGGCGCAAGGCACATGGGAGGTGGTCACGGTCGAGATCTCGAGCAATGCGCGCGCGGCCACACTCGAGCCTTACGGGCTCCAAGCCATGCTCGTGGACTCGTCGGGCAAACGCTTCACGCGGGACTCAGGCGCCGAGCGTGCCTGGCAGGGCGCGCACGGCGAGCCCGCGTCCTTCGAGCAGCCGGTCGCGCCCCATGGCGCCTACCGCAAGGATCTCGTCTTCGACGTGCCGGCCGACGCGCGCGGCCTCGCGCTCGACATCCGCGAGCGCGGCCTGCCCGACGACGTCCTCGAATGGCTCTTGCCCGGGGACGACGACAGCTTCATGCACAAGCCGGTTCTCTTGGAGCTTCCCTTACCCTGGGGCGGTTGAAAGCCCTCTACCGCTCGACCGCGCTGTCCACCCCGGCCCACGCCGAGACCTCGGGTGCAGCGTCGGTGCGCAGGATGCGGTAGTGGGTGTCGCGCTGGGCGGGCGTGAAGCCGGCATCGCGAATCAGCTCGCGCGTCTCGTCGATGGTGGTCTTCACGACGTGGCCGGTGGCCTTGTGCACGTTCTCCTCGAACAGCGTGCCGCCGAAATCGTCGGCGCCGAACAGGAGACCGACCTGACCGGCGCGCTTGCCCTCGGAGAACCACGACGCCTGCACGTGGTCGACGTTGTCGAGATAGAGCCGCGAGGCCGCCAGCACCCGCAGGTACATCGAAGCGCCGGCGTTGCGCGTCACTTTGTTGGCGAGCACCGTGCCGTCGCGCTTGTACGACCAGGGCACGAAGGCGGTGAAGCCTTGGCGGCCTTGCGCCTTGGCGGCGTCCTGCAGCCGGCGCACATGATCCAGGTGCTCGAGGCGATCCTCGGCCGTGTCGAGGTGGCCGTACATCATGGTGGCGGTCGAGCGGTAGCCCAGCTCGTGCGCGATACGGTGCACCTCGATCCACGACTCGGCGGGGCCCTTCTTGGGGCCGAGCCGCCGGCGCACGCGGTCGCTCAGGATCTCGGCGCCGCCGCCCGGCAACGAGGTCTGTCCGGCGTCCTGGAGCGCCTGCAGCACGCCGCGGATGGTGAGCCCGCTGACCTCGGCCATCTGACGGATCTCGGGCGCCGAGAAGAAGTGCGGCGTGATGTCGGGGAAGCGGCGGCGCACCTCGCGCACGAGGTCGGGATAGAACGAGAAGGGGATCGCCGGGTTGAGCCCGCCCTGGAGCAGCACCGTCGTGCAGCCCCAGTCGGACGCCTTCTGGATGTGCTCGAGCACCTGCTCGATGGTGAGCGTGTAGCCCTCGGCGTGTCCGGGCTTGCGATAGAAGGCGCAGAAGTGGCAATCCACCGTGCATACGTTGGTGTAGTTGGGATTCGAGTCGATGACGTAGGTCACCACGCGATCGGGCAGCCGGCGGAAGCGCGCGCGCTGGGCGAGCGCGCCGAGATCGGCGAGCGGTGCCTCGGTCAGGAGATAGAGACCCTCTGCGCGCGTCAGGCGGCGGCCGCTCTCCACGGCGTCCTTCACGCGGCTCATGGTCGGCGGCTCGGCGCCCTGCGGAATCACCGGATCCGCGGGCTTGTCCGGCCAGCGCAGCGTGAGCGAATGGAAGGGCTCGGGGCTCTTCTCGTAGGCCGACAGATCGCTCACGAAGGAAGCTCCTTCCAATAGGTGCGGAAGAGATCGAGACCGCGCTCCTCGTCCACGCCGAGCCGGTAGGTGAAGCGCGCGAGATAGCGCGCGAGCTCGTCCGCCGTGCCCAGGCGCCCGCCGCTCGCCGCGGCGTAGAGGCGCGCCGCCAGCGCGCGGTCGCCTCTGGCCAACGACTCGTCGAGGAAGCGCGCGAGCCCTCCCTTGGTCTCGGCGGGCAGCACGCGCCGCGCCGTCCACAGGGCGTAGACGAAGGGCAAACCCGTCCACTTGGTCCATGCCTCACCAAGGTCGAGGATGATGCGCTCGGCCGCCAGACGACGCGCGGCGAGCGCCGGATCGCCGATCACGAGCCAGGCTTCGTCGTCGGGGATCTGGCGCGGATCACGGTAGTCGCCGCGCTCGTAGCGCACGCCGGTGAGACCGAAGCGGCGCTCGAGGAGAATGCGGATCAAAGCCGCCGACGTGCTGCTCTCCGTGGTCAAGACGACGCGCGCGCCGCTCAGCCCATCCACCGGCCGCCGGCCGAGCAGGAGCACGCTCTCCACCAGGCCCGTGCACGCGATGCCGAGGGCGCCCACGCGCTCGAACTCCTTCTCGAGCGAGAACCAGTCGGCCGCCGCCATGAGGCCGGCGTCGACGTTGCCGGCGCGCGCCTCCTCGCCCAGGCGCCGCGGCACGAGATCGACCGAGGTGCCCGGCAGCTCGTCCCAGCTCGCGTAGTAGGGCTCGGCGTTCAGATAAGGAATGCGCGCCACCACCGGCCCGGTGGGGACCGCGGTGCGCGGCGTGGACGTCGTCTCCGGCGAGCGCTCAATCATAGGTGCGCACCACGCGATAGAGAGCGTCGCGCTCGACCGGGACGCGGCCGGCTTCCTTGATCATCTCGACCATGCGCTCGCGCGCCAGGCCCAGCGGCGAGGAGGCGAGCGCGGCGTGCGCGATCTTCTCGACGCCGATCGTGCCGTCCAGGTCGGAGGCGCCATAGTTGAGGCCGATCGCCGCCGTCTCCTCGCCCAGCATCACCCAGTACGCCTTGACGTGCGGCACGTTGTCGAAGAGGAGCCGGCTCATGGCCAGCGTGCGCAAATCCTCGCGCGGCGGCGCCTGGCGCTCGCGCAACCCGGTCGTGCCCGGCTGGAAGGCGAGCGGGATGAACGAGAAGAAGCCCGGCGATTCGTCCTCGAGCGCCCGCAGCTTGAGCACGTGGTCGACGCGCTCGGCCCAGGTCTCGATGTGGCCGTAGAGCAGCGTGCTGTTGGTGCGGATGCCCATGCGATGCGCGATGCCGTGGATCTCGAGCCAGCGCGCCGCCCCGATCTTTTGCGGGAAGAGCCGCGCGCGCACGCGCTCCGAGAAGACCTCGGCGCCGCCGCCCGGCATCGAGTTCAGGCCGGCGTCGAGCAGATCCCGGAACACGGCCTCGACGCTCTTCCGCGCCAGGCGGGTGAAGAAGTCGATCTCGACCGCGGTGTAGGCCTTGATCTGCACGTCGGGGTATTCGGCGCGAATGCGGCGCACGATCTCGAGGTAGTGGTCGTACTTCCACTTGGGATGCAGGCCGCCGACGATGTGCACCTCGCTCACGCCGTCCTTCGCGTGATCGACGATCTGCTCCATGGTGAGCTCGTAACCGGTGGGGTCCTTGGGCCGCTTGGCGAAGTCGCAGAAGCAGCAGTCGAGCACACAATAGTTGGTGGGATTGATCTGGCGGTTGAACACGAAGTACGTGAAGTCGCCGTGCATCGAGGTGCGCACACAGTCGGCGAGGAGACCGGCGCCGGGCACGTCGTCCGTGCTCAGGAGAGCCATGCCGTCGTCGAAGCCGAGGCGCTCGCGATCGAGCATCTTGTCGGCGATCGTCGCGAGCTTGGGATCGGTGAGCAGGGAACGGCGCTCACGAATGAGATCGTCGAGCGCCGGGTGATCGGCCTTCAGCTCCAATACTCGTTCCACCTTCGGTCCACCTTCCGCACGGTCTCGGGATCCATGACGACGGGCCGCGGATAGCCTTCCTTGAACGTGGCGTCTACGCCCATGCGTCCTTTGTATCCGGGCCAAGCTCCGGCGAGGCGGGACTCGGTGAACACCACGTCCTTGGCCGCGTCGAAGCGGGTGAACATGCCCCACAGGTGCAGCGTCTCGTCGTCGAGCGGCACGTCCGGGCTCACGGCCACGATCACCTTGAGTCCGGCAAGCGCGGGCTCGGCCACGAGCCGCTCGATCACGGGCCGGCCGGGCCCTTCCACTTGGACCGTGAGCCAGCAGTCGCCGTCGACACGCGCGCCGAGCGCTCCCGGCTCGCGCCGCCACGCCGCGAGGAAGCGCGACCAGCGCTCGCGCGCCTCAGGCAGGTCCGCGCCGGCGCCGCGCGGCGCCACCTCGTCGGGCCGGTTGCCCGGTCCCACGGCGCGCTGTCCGGTCGCGTCGAGGATCATCTTGCTGCCCAGGTTCATCCGCCCGCTCGTGAAATCCAGCGTGTCGAGCGGTACCCCGGGCAGGAGGAGGAAGTCCTCGGACGGATCGAAGTGGTCGCGGATGGCGGCCAGCACCTGACTCCAGTCGCGCAGGTCGACGCCCGCATCCACCAGGATCAAGCACTTGGTCAGCGAGAGCTGGCCGGTGCCCAGCAATCCGAGTGCCGCGCGCACGCCCTCTTTCGCGAAGCGCTCCTCGACCGCGACCACGAGCAGATTGTGGAAGCCGGCTTCGTAGTACGCGGCGAGATCGCGGATCTCGCGGTGCATGAGGCGCACGAGCGGGCCCATCATGGCGCCCACCGCCTCGCCCAGCGCGCGATCCTCTTGGGGCGGCTTGCCGACGACGCTCGCAAGGTACACCGGATCGCGCCTGTGCGTCACCGCCTCGAGGCGAAAGACCGGGAAGGGCGCGGCGTGCGAATAATGCCCGAAATGGTCGCCGAATGGGCCCTCCAAGCGCCGCTCGCCAGGGGCGACCGTGCCCTCGAGCACGAACTCGGCCGAGGCGGGCGCCCAGGCGTCGACGCGTGCCGCGCGGCTCAATCGCGTCGGCGCGCCGCGCAGCCAGGCGGCGAAGAGGAGCTCGTCGACGCCTTCGGGCAAGGGCGCCACGGCGGCGAGGAGCAGGCAGGGATCGGCGCCGATGCTCACCGTCACCGGCAGCGCGTGGCCGCGCCGCTCGGCCACGTGGTAGTGGAAGCCGCCGCCTTTCTGGATCTGCCAGTGCATGCCGGTCTCGTTCGGCCCGAAGACGTGCATGCGATACAAGCCGAGATTGCGCTCGCCGCTTTCCGGATCGGCCGTGAGCACGAGGCCGAAGGTGACGAAGCGCCCGCCGTCCTCCGGCCAGCAGCGCAGCACCGGCAGGGTGTCGAGATTCGGATCCTCGACCACCTCGCGCGCCGGACCGCTCGCACGCTTCTCCACGCGCGCACCCCAGAAGCGCTTGAAAGGCAGGCCGCCGCCCAGGAGTCCGCGCGGCGTCGGGCGCCGCAGGCGCTCGAACACGCCGACCAGCTCGGCGCCCACTTCCTCGGGCGAGCGCCCGAGTGCGGCCTCGACGCGTCGGCGCGTGCCAAGCACGTTCACGGCCACCGGGTAGCGTGAGCCCTTCACGTTCTCGAAGAGGAGCGCGGGCTTCTTCTCACGGATCGCGCGCTGCGCGATCTCGGCGATCTCGTACTCGGGGTCGACCTCGGCGCGCACGCGGTGCAGGTCGCCTTGCCGCTCGAGGTGGGCGAGAAAGGAGCGCAGATCGGAGAACGGCATCGAGGAAGCCGGCTACTCCAGGTCTTCTTCGCGCCAGCCGCCCGGCACCTCGACGCCGAGCAGTCGGAGGAGCTTGGCGGTCGTCGCACTCACCAGATCGTCGACCGTCTCCGGCTTGCCGTACCAGGGCGGGGACAGCGGAAACACGATGGCGCCTTCGCGGGACAGGCGCGCGAGTGCTTCGAGCTGGAGGGTGGAGAGCGGGGTCTCGCGCACGGCGACGACGAGGCGCCGCCGCTCCTTGAGCGCGACTTGCGCGGCGCGCGTGATGAGCGTGTCGCCGATGCCGGCCGCGATCTTGGCCGCGGTCGAAGTGGAACAGGGGAGGATGACGAAGGCGTCGAGTGGATTCGAGCCCGAAGCGAAAGGCGCAGCCAGATCGCTGTCGGAAAAGCGTGCCTTCACGTGGAGAGCGAGATCCTCCTCGCGCAGCCCGGTTTCCGCGTGCAGCACGGCGCGCGCCCATTTGCTCATGACGAGGTACTTCTCGCCCGGACAGCGGCGCAGGAAATCGACCGCGTAGGCGGCGCCCGAAGCGCCGGTCATGCCGACCAGGACGCGGAGTGAGCGGCCTGGCGTGGGCGCGAGCGACTCGGCCTCGCTCACCAGAGTGCGCGCGAAGTCGTCCATCACGTGAGTCCCGCCCAGATGAACGCCAGCACCACGAAGCCGAGCCACGAGTTGATCTGGAAGAACGCGAGCTCTACCTTGCGCGCCGCCTTCTGCTCCCACAACAAGAGCGCGCCGACGGCGGCCAGGCAAAGCCACATCCACACGCCCGACCCGCGCCAGATCGCCCAGCCGGCGAGCAAGGCGAAGGCCACCGTGTGGAAGGCGCGCGAAACCATCAGAGCCTTCTCCGAGCCGATGGCCGCCGGCAGGGAGCGCACCCCGTGCGCGCGATCGTGCGCCTCGTCGAGCGTGGCGTAGATGACGTCGAAGCCCGCGACCCAGAGAAGCGCGAAGCCGGCCAGGGGCAGCACGTTCTCCACGCCCTCGAGCGTGCCGGTCACGGCTACGTAGCCGCCCAAGGGCGAGAGCGCCAGCGCGAGGCCGACACCCAGGTGGCAGAGCGGCGTGAAGCGCTTGAGATACGGATAGCCGACGAACACCGCGAGCGGGATCGGCGAAAGATAGAGACAGATGCGGGGCAGGAGTGCCGCCGCCACGACATAGACGGCGAGACCCGCCAGCGCCACGCCCCAGGCCTCGATGAGCCGCATGCGGCCGCCGGGCAGCTCGCGCGCGGCGGTGCGCGGGTTATGGGCGTCGAGCGCACGATCGACGATGCGGTTGATGGCCAGCGCGAAGGTGCGCGCTCCGGCGCCGGCGAGAAGCAGGAGACCGAGCCTCCCCCAGGTGAGTGCGGCACCGGCGCGTCCGATGAGCGCCCCGGCGACGATCAGGGGCAGCGAGAAGAGCGTGTGCTCGAGCTTCACGAAGCGAGCGTAATCGGTGAGCGCCTGCCAGGGGCCGCGGGGTCGGTTCATGGGCAGGCAGAGAATACTTTTCCACGCGCGGGACGTCGAGACCTGCACCTTGCACGCGCCGCGCATGCGTCCGTGCACGATGAAATCGCCTATCCACGCCGAGCGCGCGCGACGCAATACCGACTTACGGCGCGGAACGCTTCTTGCGAAATGAAAGATTGGAATCTGTGCCTTCGCCGACGACGCCGGCGAGCGATGGGAGAGCATCATGAGCGAATACGCGGGGCAATTCCGCAGCATCCTCGAGCAGATGGTGGCCATGGGCGCCTCCGATCTCCATCTCAAGATCGGCGCGGCGCCGACTTTCCGGATCGACGGCACGCTGTTCGCGCTCGACATGGCGGGGTGCCGCTCGGAGGACCTCGAAGCGCTCGTGGGCGAGCTTCTCACGCCGGCGCAGAAGGCGGCCTTCGAAGCCGAGCACGAGATGGACCTGGCGGTGAGCGTGGCCGGACTGGCCCGCTTCCGCGTGAATCTGTGCCGCCAGCGCGGCACCATCGGCCTCTCGCTTCGCCTCGTGCCCACGCGCATCCCGACGCTCGAAGAGCTGAACCTGCCGCCCAAGCTCGCGCACCTGGTGAGCGAGACGAACGGGCTCGTGCTGGTGACCGGTGCCACGGGCGTGGGCAAGTCGACCACGCTCGCGGCCATGATCGATCACTTGAATCACAACGAATCGCGCAAGATCGTCACCGTGGAGGATCCCATCGAGTACCTCCACAAGGACGACCGCTCGCTCATCTACCAGCGCGAGGTGAGCGAGGACACGTTGAGCTTTCACGCCGGCTTACGCCACGTGCTGCGCCAGGACCCCGACGTCATTCTGATCGGCGAGGTGCGCGACCGCGAATCGCTGTCGATCGCGCTCACGGCGGCCAACACGGGACACCTCGTGCTCTCGACCTTGCACACGATCGACTCGGTGCAAACGATCCAGCGCATCCTGTCGTTCTTCGCGCCGCACGAGCAGGAGGAGATCCGCCGTGTGCTGGCCGACAACCTGCGTGCCATCGTGTCGCAGCGCCTGGTGCCGCGCGTGGGCGGGCACGGGCGCGTGCCCGCGGTCGAGATCCTGGTCAACACGCCCACGGTGAAGGACTACATCCTCGAGCCCGTGAAGACGCCCATGGTCCGCCAGCTCATCCAGGAAGGCGTGAGCCAGTACGGGATGCAGAGTTTCGACCAGGCGCTCGCCCGCCTCGTGCATCAGGGCGTGGTCGCGGTCGAGGACGCCATGCGCTTCGCCACCAGGCCGAACGAGCTGGCGCTCCACTTCCAGGGCATCGAGGACGCATCGGACCGGGCTTTTACCGCAGTCGAGCTCACGGCACTCAACCGGGCGACCAAGCCCGGCAACCCGGACTGGATCGAACGCTAGTCGCGCTTCCCGTCCCAAGTCTGGACGCGCAAGCCATGCACACAGCGTCTTTTCATGTGTCGGCTTCGATCTTCGTCCAAATCCGTGACGAGCGCTTGCAATGCGGCGTCATCGGGTCTCAACATAAGAAGGCGGGACAGCCCCACGGCCGGACCTTAGGGATCTTCCCCTAGGGGACGTCGCCGGTTCCCGCCGGGGAATCTCCGGAGAGGACCACGCCATGGGGCAGAGCATCCGATTCCCATCCGGCTTCGCCTTCCAGCCGCACCCCACCCCATGTCGGTACCCTCCGCGCCAGCTTTCGCACGCCCCGCCCCGCGCCCACGCACCGTCGGAGGACGCATGAATCCCGGAAGGATCGAGAGGCGAGGTTCGCTCGAGACATGGCGCCGATTCGAGGCACGACGCGAATGGGAAGCGCGTCGCATCGCTCAGTCGCTGCACGACGAAGCCGGGCAGCTGCTCGCCGCCGTGCACCTGGCGCTGCAATCGCTCAAGCCGCACGTGGTGCCCGCGGGCGAGTCGCACCTGGCGCACGCCGAGTGCGCGCTGGTGGCCGCCGAGGCCGAGCTGCGGCGCGTGGCGCACGATCTCCGGCC
>DASYSL010000061.1:0-6974 GCA_036003365.1 Candidatus Eiseniibacteriota bacterium | reverse complement strand
CTCGCCATCGAACACCATGTCGGTGGAAACATGAATCAAGCGTGCGCCAACGGCGTCCGCTTGGACCGCGATGCTTTCCGAGCCTTGAACAATCACATCGTCGAACTCGGCTTCTTCGCGCGGAATCGCCGTGTGAATGATCACCGAAGGGCGCGCTCCTTCGACCACGCGCCGCACCGCGCCGGGGTCGCGGAGATCCATCCGGTACGCGCCTGCGGGCGCGCCTCGAGGCTCGTGGCTCACATAGGTGGAAGAGCAGGCCCAGCCGGCGGCCGCACGCGCCACCACGGCGCCGCCCAGGAAGCCCGAGCCGCCGGTCACGAGAAGTGAAGGGCCCATGTTTCGAGTGTCCGGAGGCAGTGGGCGAGGGTCAAGCGAAGCTTGACGGCCCCGCCCGGCGTCGGTCAAAGTGGCGCCGCTCGCGCCGCTTCGCCTGAAGACGGGCGCGAGCATCCCACGATGCGCATTATTTCCGGAGAACACCGAGGCCGCACGATCACCGCGCCCCCGGGCCGAACCACGCGACCCACCCCGGACCGCGTGCGCGGCGCGCTGTTCTCCGCGCTCGAATCGAGGCTGGGGGGACCGGGCTCCCTCGAGGGCGTGCGCGTGCTGGATCTCTTTGCCGGAAGCGGAGCCTTGGGTCTCGAAGCGCTGTCGCGCGGCGCGGCCGAGGCCGTGTTCGTCGAGAGGGACCGCGCCGCCTTGCGCGCTCTGCAGGACAACCTCGCCACGCTCAAGCTCCAGGATCGCGCCCGCGTCATGCCCGAAGATGCGGTCCATGCCGTGCGCGCGCTGGTGGGGCGTGGCGACCGCTTCGATGCCGTGTTCGTCGACGCGCCCTACGGTGCGCCGGAGGCCGTCGAAGCCCTGGCGGCGGCGGGCGCGGGCGGGCTCGTCAAGCCCGGCGGTACCCTCGTCTTCGAGCACGCGAGCGCCGACCCTCCGCCCGAGGATCCGGCCTGGCAGCGCGCGCGCACGCGCTCGTACGGCACCGTGTCGCTCACCCTCTATCTTCCCGCCGCACCTCCGGAGGAAACCCGATGAACGCTTCGCGCGCGGACGTCGCACTCTTCCCCGGAACCTTCGATCCCTTCACCAACGGCCATCTCGATCTCGCCACGCGCGCCGCCGGGCTCTTCCCGCGTGTCGTGATCGCGGTCGCGCAGGCGTCGACCAAGACGGCGCTCTTCTCGGCCGCCGAGCGCGTCGAGATGATCCAGGAGACCCTTGCCGGCGTACCCATCGGGGCCGCAGTGAGCGTGACCACCTTCGAGGGTCTGGTCGTCGACTGCGCAAGCAAGGTGGGCGCCAACGTGATGATCCGCGGCCTGCGCGCGGTGAGCGATTTCGAGTTCGAGTTCCAGATGGCTCTCATGAACCGCAAGCTCTCGCCGCATCTGGAGATCGTCTATCTCATGCCCGACGTGCGCTACACGTACCTGAACGCCACTCTGGTGAAGGAAGTCGCACGCCTGGGCGGCGACGTGCACGATCTCCTGCCGGCGCCCGTCTCGCGCCGCCTGCACGCCAAGCTCGGCCGCCCGGCGGCGGCCCGCTAGCCCATGGGCCTTCTCGCCGAGCTCGGGCGCCGCGCCTCGCTCAAGCCGCGCCGCCTGGTCCTGCCCGAGGGCGGAGACCCGCGCGTGGTGCGCGCGGCCGACCGGTTGAGCCGCGGTTCCCTGGCCGAGGTGACGCTCCTGGGCACGCCCGACGAGGTGAAGGAAGCACGCCGCAAGGCCGACGTGCCGCTGCTCGGCGTGCGCATCGAGTCGCCGGCCACGCCGGCCCTCGTGGCCCGCGCCGAAAAGGCGCTCGCTCTCGCGCGTGGCGACAAGCTCGGCGCCGTCGACCGCGAGCGTTTGGCGAAGGACCCGCTCTTCCAGGCGGCGGCCCTGGTGCGCGACGGCGAGGCCGACGCGTTCGTCGCCGGAGCGCGCCACGCCACCGCCGACGTCATGCGGGCGGCGCTGTGGCTTCTAGGAACCGCGGAGGGCGTGCGCACCGTGTCCTCGTACTTCGCCATGCTGCACGAGGAGGGCGGCCGTGAGCGCGTGCTCTTCTTCGCCGACGGGGGCGTGGTGCCCGATCCGACGCCGGCGCAGCTCGCCGACATCGCCATCGCCACCGCCGATCAGTTCCGGGTCGTGACCGGGGGCGAGCCGCACGTCGCCTTGCTTTCCTTCTCCACCCGGGGCAGCGCGCAGCATCCCAAGGTCGAGCGCGTGCGCGACGCCGTCGCCCACGTGCGCGCGCGGCGGCCGGACGTCCTGGTGGATGGCGAGCTGCAGGTCGACGCCGCCCTGGTGCCCGAAGTGGCCAAAGCCAAAGCGCCCGATTCGGTGGTGGCGGGGCACGCCAACGTTCTCATCTTTCCCGATCTCGATAGCGGTAACATCGGCTACAAGCTGGTGCAGCGGCTGGGCGGCTGGAAAGCCGTGGGGCCGCTCCTCCAGGGATTGGCCAAGCCGGCCAACGATCTCTCGCGCGGATGCTCCGCCGAGGACGTCTTCGACGTTTCGCTCTTCGCCCTGAACGCGGTCGTGGACGCCAAGGCGGCGCCCACGGCGGGAGGACGCCCGTGAACGGCTACAAGCTGTCGCGGCTCGGGCAGGCCGTGAAGATGTCGGGCACGCTCGCCATGGACGAGCGCTACCTGGAGCTCAAGCGCCAGGGCAAGGACGTGATCTCGCTCGGCGCCGGACAGCCCGACTTCGGCTCGCCGCCCGCCGCCCAGGCCGCCGGCATCGCCGCCATCGAGCAGGGCCACACGCGCTACACGCCGGTAGCCGGCAACCCGAGCCTGCGCGCCGTGATCGCGCGCAAGCTCAAGGAAGAGAACGGGCTCGCGTTCACGCCCGAGCAGGTCGTGGTCTCGGCGGGCGCCAAGCAGGCGATCTATCACGCGCTGCTCGCGTTCACCGATCAGGGCGACGAGGTCTACATCCCAACACCCGCCTGGCCGTCGTATCGCGAGATGGTGCGTCTGGTGGGCGGCCACGCGGTCGAAATCCAGCTCTCCGCATCCAATGGCTACAAGCTCACCGCGGAAGCGCTCATGACGGCGCTGCGCCGCCATCCGGGGAGTCCCGGGTTGCTGCTGTTCAGCAATCCGACGAACCCGACGGGTGCCGTGTACTCGCACGAGGAGCTGTCGCGCCTCGCCGAGGTGGCGCGCGGCGAGGATCTCTCGGTCATCGTCGACGAGATCTACGAGAAGCTCGTCTTCGACGGGCCCTTCGTGTCGCTGGCCACGCTGCCGGGCATGCGCACGCGCACGGTCACGGTGAACGGCGTGTCCAAGGTGTTCTCGATGACCGGCTGGCGCATCGGTTACGCGGCCGGTCCGGCGCCGGTGATGCAGATCATGAAGTCGCTGCAGAGCCACACCAGCGGCAACCCGACCAGCATCTCGCAGGAGGCGGCCGAGGCGGCGCTCGTCGCCCTGCTCGACACGCCCGAGGGCAGGGAGCCGGTCGAGCGCATGTGCTACGCGTTCCGCCGCCGGCGCGATCTCGTTTGCCGGCTTCTGGACGACATCCCCGGGCTCACCTACGTGAAGCCGGGGGGCGCCTTCTATTTCTTCATCAACGCGTCGTCGCACTACGGGCGGACGCTGGCCGGGCGGCGCATCTCGGATTCCATGTCGCTGGCGGAGTATCTTCTGGAGGACGCCGGGGTGGCGGTGATTCCCGGCTCGGAGTTCGGCGACGACCGCTGCATCCGCATCTCGATCGCCGCCAGCGCGGAAGACCTCACGGTGGCCTTGAAGCGCATCGGCAAGGCATTGGCGGACGTGCCGTCGTCTTAGAAACCTCTTCGTTTGGAGATGGTTCGTGCCCACATACGAATACGAGTGCCGCCAGTGCGGCCATCGCTTCGAAAAATTTCAGTCGATGAAGGACGAGCCGCTCAAGCAGTGCGAGAAGTGCGGCGGCGAGCTGCGGCGCCTGATCGGCACCGGCGCCGGAATCATCTTCAAAGGCTCCGGCTTCTATCAGACCGACTACCGGAGCAAGTCCTACCAGGACAAGGCCAAATCGGAAGGCGGCGACTCCGGGGCCAAGAAGGAGTCTTCGGAGACGAAGAAGGAGTCCTCGGAGACCAAGAAGGACAAGAAGACCGGCGGGGAAGGAGCGTGAGCGCGGACTCCTCGCGCGCCCCGCACCCGGTCACGCTCATCCCCGGAGACGGCATCGGCCCCGAGATCACGGCCGCCACCGTGCCGGTCCTCGAGGCCACCGGGGTACGCTTCGCGTGGGACCTGCAGCCGGCGGGCGAAGAGGCGATGGCCAAAGAAGGTACGCCCTTGCCGCCCCGCGTTCTCGAGTCCCTGCGCCGCACCCGGGTCGGGCTCAAGGGCCCGATCACCACCCCGGTGGGCACCGGATTCCGCTCGGTCAACGTCTCGCTTCGCCAAGAGCTCGATCTCTACGCCTGCGTGCGGCCGTGCCGCGTCCTGCCGGGCGTGCGCACGCGCTTTGCCGACGTCGATCTCGTGGTCATCCGCGAGAACACCGAGGACCTCTACGCCGGCATCGAGTTCGCCGTGGGCACGCCGAGTGCCGAGGCCCTGCGCCGCCTGGTCCACGACGAAGCGCAGCGCGAGATCAGCGCCGACAGCGGCGTATCGCTCAAGCCCGTGTCGCGCACCGGGAGCCGCCGCATCGTGCGCTATGCCTTCGAGTACGCCCGCCGGCATGGACGCAAGAAAGTGGCCGCCGTGCACAAGGCCAACATCATGAAATTCACCGACGGGCTGTTTCTCGAGGAAGCGCGCGCGGTGGCGCGGGAGTATCCGGACATCGCTTTCGAGGAGCGCATCGTGGACGCCCTCTGCATGCTCCTCGTGCAGCATCCGGAGAGCTGCGACGTGCTCGTCCTCCCCAACCTGTATGGCGACATCGTGAGCGACCTCGCGGCCGGCCTGGTGGGCGGCCTGGGCGTGGCGCCGGGCGCCAACATGGGCGAGCAGGCCGCGCTCTTCGAGCCCACGCATGGCTCGGCGCCGTCGTTTCGCGGCTCCCAGAAGATGAACCCGACGGCGCAGATCCTCTCGGGCGCGCTCCTCCTCCATCATCTGGGCGAAGAGCAGGCCGCGGCACGCGTCGAGCGCGCGGTGGCGCGCGTCATCGCCGAGGGCCGCCACGTCACCGCCGACGTCCTGCCCGACGGCAGCACGGCCCGGGCCGCGACCACGACCGAGATGGCCCAAGCCATCGCGGCCGCTCTCTAGCGAGCGGGCGCGCACGCCATGTTCGTCGATCGCGTCGAGATCGAGGTGGCCGCGGGGGACGGCGGCGCGGGTGCCATCTCCTTCCGCCGGGAGAAATACGTGCCCAAGGGCGGACCCGACGGGGGAGACGGCGGCCGCGGTGGAAGTGTCGTGTTCACGGTCGACCGCAACGTCAAAACCCTCCTTGATTTCCGCCATCGCCCCTTCTATCGTGCGGAGGCCGGTCATCGCGGCCAGGGAGCCAATAAAACCGGGGCGGACGGCGCCGATCTGCGCATCGCCGTTCCTCCCGGAACCGTGGTGCGCGACGTGACGAGCGGCGACGCGGTCGCCGATCTCACGCTCCCCGGCAGCGAGTGGATCGCGGCCAAGGGCGGTCGCGGAGGGCGCGGCAACGCGCGCTTCGCCACGCCGACGCGCCAGGCCCCGCGCCATGCGGAGCCCGGCGGCGAAGGCGGGCGCCGAAAGCTCGAGCTCACGCTCAAGCTCATCGCCGACGTCGGCCTCGTCGGACTGCCGAACGCCGGCAAATCGACGCTGCTCTCGCGCATCACGCGAGCCAACCCGAAGGTGGGTCCCTATCCGTTCACGACCCTGAGCCCGAATCTCGGCATCGCGGCCCTCGACGACGAGCGCCAGATCGTGTTCGCCGACTTGCCGGGGCTCATCGAGGGCGCGCACGAAGGGAAGGGGTTGGGGCACGAGTTCCTGCGCCATGTCGAGCGCACGCGGGTTCTCGTGTTCCTCGTGGAAGCAGGCGCCGAGGATGCCGAGCGCGATCTCGAGATCCTCCGGCGCGAGCTGGCGCAGTACTCCGAGGATCTGGCGGCGAAGCCGGCGCTCGTGGCGCTCTCGAAAATCGATGTCGTGGACGAGGCGGAAGCCGAGCGCCTGCGCCATCGCCTCGCGGCTCGGGACCGGGAAGCGATCGCGTTCTCTTCCGTGACCGGAGCCGGGCTCGACACGCTGCTTCGTCGTTCGTGGGAATTGCTGGAGGCGAGCCATGGCGGATGACAAATACTCCTCGCTGCGCGCCCTGGAGGCGATGCAGGTGCGGAGCCTCGAAGGCAAGCGTGAGTATGTCGCCTCGCTGGAAGCGCGTGGCGACGAGCAGGCGCTCTCGCTCCTCGTCGAATGTCTGTGCGACGAATCCGGCTACCTGCGGGATCTGGCCGAGCGCGCGCTCGTGCGCGTGGGCGACAAGGGCGCGGGCGTTCTCCTGCCGCACCTCACGCAGGGTCTGTGGTTCACGCGCGTGTCGGTGGCGCGCGTGCTCGGCGAGCTGGGCTATCGCGACGCGCTGCCGGGGCTCGTGGAGATGGCGGGCGACGCCAATCGCGCGGTGGCCGAGGCGGCGCTGGCGTCGGCGGCGCGTGTCGTGGCCGCGGGCCACGTGGTGAGCATGGCGCGGGCGCTCTACCGCGCGCCCCACGAGCGCACGGCCGAGTTCCTGCGCGTGGCCGAAGCGCGCCAGCCGGGATTGGCGCCGCAGATCCAGCGCGCGCTCGCCGACCGCGAGCTCATGACCGCCGAGGAAAACGAAGTGCTGCACGAAGACGCGGGCCTCTCGTCCACCGAAGGCGTGGAATGGGAGGTGCTCACCGGCCGCGCGCCGGCGCGCGCCGGAGGCGAGTCCGGCCTGTCCTGATCGCGCGATTCTGCGTGGCTCATTCGCCCCCGGGAGAAAGCTCATGCCCGGGGGCGATTCGTTCGAGCGCGTCACCCGCGAAGACGATTT
>DASYSL010000060.1:0-9166 GCA_036003365.1 Candidatus Eiseniibacteriota bacterium | reverse complement strand
CGTGCTGGTGACCAGCGACAAGGATCTGCACCAGCTCGTGCGCCCCGGCGTGCGCGTGCTCTCGCCGCGCGGGCGCGCCAACGACGAGGACCTGTGGCTCGACGAGGCCGAGGTCGAGGCCAAGTGGGGAGTGAAGCCCGCGTCCTTGCGCGACCTGCTCGCCTTGATGGGCGACACCATCGACAACGTGCCCGGCGTGCCCGGTATCGGCGAGAAGACGGCCGCCAAGCTGATCGCGCAGTTCGGCACGCTCGAGGAGCTCTACGCGCGGCTTGGCGAGGTGGATCGCGAGTCGCTGCGCAAGAAGCTCGAGGAGCATCGCGAGGCCGCGTTCTTCTCGCGGCGCCTGGTCACCGTGCAGGACGATCTCGAGCTGCCGTTCGGGTGGGAGCGGCTGACGGTGCGGCCGCCCGACGCCGAACACCTCAAAGCGCTCGGCGAGCGCTACGAGCTGCGGCGCCTTCTTACGTGGGCGGACCAGATCACATCGGGGTCGCTCTCGTGGGCGGGAGCAGGCGGAGCCATGGCGGCGGCGGGCGTTCCCTTCGCACCCCAGAGTCTGAGGGGCGCTCAGGAAACGCCCGCCCCGCCCGGGACCGCCGCTGAGGCTCAGAGTCTTCCGCCTGCACCGGTAGCCAGGAACGAGGTCGTGCAGGGTGCGCTCGTCTTCGAGAGCGTTGAACCTTCCGTGGAGCCGTTCGGTCCTCCCGTTCGCATCATCGACAACTCTCAATCCCTCGAAGAGCTCGTGCGGGAGCTGCGCGCCGCGCCCCACGGATTCGTGATCGACACCGAGACGACCAGCGAAGAGCCGATGCGTGCCGGGCTCGTGGGCATCGGTGCCTCGAGCGGCGAGCGCCCGGCCTACCTGCCGCTCGCGCACCGGGAAGGAAAGAACCTCCCCTTCGAGCGCGTGTGCGAAGCGCTCGGCCCTTTGCTCGCCGATCCGTCGCGGCCCAAGCTCGGCCAGAACCTCAAGTACGACGCACTCGTGCTCGAGCGCGCCGGGCTGCCGCTCGCAGGCCTCGCCTTCGACACCATGATCGCCTCGTATCTTCTCGATCCCGAAGGCGCGCACGGTCTCGACCACTTGAGCCGCGTGCACCTCGGCATCGAGAAGATCCCGATCTCGACCTTCATCGGCCGCGGCCGCCCGGCGCGCCACATGGGCGAGGTCGCGATCCCGCTCGTGGCCGGCTACTGCGGCGAGGACGTGCACTGCACGTGGCTCTTGGCCGAGCGCTTCCGTCCGCAAATCGAGGCGCGCGACGCCGCCCGCCTGCTCGCCGAAGTCGAGATGCCGCTGGTCACCGTGCTCAAGGACATGGAGATGGAGGGCGTGCTCGTCGACCGCGCCTTCCTCGCCCGCATGAGCCAGTCGCTCGAGAGCGAGATGATGCGGCTCGAGGGGCTCATCTTCGCCGCCGCCGGCGGCACCTTCAACATCAACTCGGGTCCGCAGCTGGCCGAGATCCTGTTCCGCCGCCTCGGCCTGCCGGCGCGCAAGCAGACCAAGAGCGGGCTCTCGACCGACGCCTTCGTGCTCGAGGAGCTGGCGGTGCTCCATGAGCTGCCGCGCCTCATCCTCCAGTACCGGCAAGTGAGCAAGCTCAAGTCGACGTACGTGGACGCCATTCCGGCGCTCCAGCATCCCGAGACCGGGCGCGTGCACACGGAGTTTCACCAGACGGTGGCCGCGACGGGCCGGCTGTCGACGTCCAATCCGGGCTTGCAGAACATTCCCATGCGCACCGTGCTCGGCCGCGAGGTGCGCAAGGCGTTCGTGGCGCGCGCCGGGTGGCGGCTCATCGGCGCCGACTACTCGCAGATCGAGCTGCGCATCATGGCGCACCTGTCCGGCGACCCGGCGCTCAACCAGGCGTTCTCGCAGGGCCTGGACGTGCACACCAACACCGCGGCCCAGGTGTTCGGCCTCAAGGACCGCGCGCCTACGCCGGAGGAGCGCGCCAAGGCCAAGATCGTCAACTTCGGAATCATGTACGGCATGGGGGCGCGCTCTCTCTCCTTGCAGATGGGCCTCACGCTGGCCGAGGCGGCGGCCTTCATCCGCGAGTATTTCCGCGTCCATGCCGGCGTGAAGCGCTTCCTCGACGCCACCATCGAGGAGGTGCGCCAGACCGGCTACGTGAGCACCATCCTCGGCCGCCGCCGTTACCTGCCCGACGTGCAGAGCGCGAGCCCGCGGGCGCGCGCCAACGCCGAGCGCGCCGCCATCAACACGCCGCTCCAGGGCTCGGCCGCCGACCTGGTCAAGATCGCCATGGTGCGCATCCACGAGCGACTGAGGCACGAGGGCTCGCGAGCCCGGCTCGTCCTCCAGGTGCACGACGAGCTCCTGCTCGAGAGCCCGGCGGAAGAAGTCGAGGCCGTGGGGCGCCTGCTGCGCGAGGAGATGGTGCGCGCCGTCACCCTGCGCGTCCCCCTCGAGGTTTCGGTGGGGGTCGGCAGCACGTGGTTCGATGTCCACTGATCCCGCGACTCCCTATCGCGCGCCGGAAGGTCCACGGCGCCGTCGCGACGGTCGCGACGGTCTCTACGTGGTCGGGCTCACGGGCGGCCTCGGGGCGGGGAAGTCCAGCGTGGCCAAGATTCTCGTCGAGAGCGGGGCGCGTCTCGTCGACGCCGACCGGCTCGGCCATCAAGTCCTGGAAGATCCGCGCGTGCGCTCCGAGCTCGCGCAAGCCTTTGGGCCCGAGGTGCTGGGGCCCGAGGGGCGCGTGCGCAAGGACGAGCTGGGACGCCGCGCCTTCGCCGACGCCCCGAGCCTCGCCCGCCTGAACGCCATCTCGCATCCGCGCCTGCTCACGCTCCTGCGCTCGGCGCTCATGGGGTTCGCCGCCGCCGGCGTGCGCGGCCTCGTGGTGCTCGAAGCCGCGCTCCTCGTGGAGTGGGATCTGGGCGCCTGGTGCGACGAGGTGGTGGTGGTGACGGCGCCGCGCGAGCTGCGCGCCGAGCGGGCTCGAGCCCAGCGCGGGCTCTCGGCCGGGGAAGTGGAGGAGCGGCTGCTGCGCCAGCTACCCGAAGAGATTCGGGTGCGTTATGCTGACCGCGTCTTGGTCAACGACGGCTCTCCCGCTGGACTCGCGCAAGCGGCGCGGGAGCTCGCCGATTCGCTGCGCGCCGCCTGGCAATCTCGCGAGCGCGCCACGCACTGATTCCTTCAAGGGAACGCGCCATGGAGACGGCCCAGGAGCTCAAGCGGCGACTCGACCGCGTCGGGGAAACTCTCGAGCAGCTCCGCGGCTATCTTTGAGATCGCCTCCCGGCGATCCGACATCGCGAAGCTCGAAGAGAAGATGGCCGAGCCCGGGTTCTGGGATCGGCCCGCGGGGACCAAGGACGTCATCGCCCGCCTGAAGAGCGCCAAGCGCGTCGTCGGCGCCTTCGACGCCCCGGCCACTCAGCACAAGGACCTGCTCGAGCTGATCGAGATGGCCGACGGCGACGGCGACACGCTGGTCGAGATCGCCGCCGAGACCACCACCCTCGAGCGCAAGGTCTCCGATCTCGAGCTCGAGAGCCTGCTCTCGGGCGAAAACGACGGCCTCGGCGTCGTGATCCAGATCCATCCAGGCGCCGGCGGCACCGAGAGCCAGGACTGGGCGGAGATGCTGCTGCGCATGTACACGCGCTGGTGCGAGCGGCGTGGCTACGCCTACACCGTGCTCGATCTGCAGCCCGGGGACGAAGCCGGGATCAAGGACGCCTCGCTCGAGATCCAGGGCGATTATGCCTACGGTTTCCTGCGCTCCGAGTCGGGCGTGCACCGCCTGGTGCGCATCTCGCCCTACGACGCCGCGCAAAGACGCCACACCTCGTTCGCCTCGGTCACCGTGTTTCCCGCCGTGGACGAGACCGTCGAGGTGGACATCGACGACAAGGACCTGCGCGTCGACACGTTCCGCTCCTCGGGCGCGGGCGGCCAGCACGTCAACAAGACCGAGTCGGCGGTGCGCATCACGCACCTGCCCACCGGCATCGCCGTGTCCTCGCAGGCCGAGCGTAGCCAGCACCGCAACCGCGAGCTCGCCATGCGTATCCTCAGGGCGCGCGTCTACGCGCACTTCCAGGAGATCGAGAAGGCGCGCGTGGCCGGCATCACCGGTCCCAAGAAGGACATCGACTTCGGAAGCCAGATCCGCTCCTACGTGCTGCAGCCGTACACGATGGTGAAGGACCATCGCACGGGCGCCGAGACCTCGGACACGACGCGCGTCCTGGACGGCGACATCGACCGCTTCATCGACGCCTACCTGCGTCAAAAGCCGGAGGCCAAGCGCGGCGGCTAGCGCGCGCGGCTTCCACGAGGAGAGCATGGCAGACATCGTCAATCCCCAGATCTTTCGCGAGTACGACATCCGCGGCCTGCACGAGCGCGACCTCACGGACGGCGCGGTCACGCTCATCGGCAAGGCGTTCGGCACCTACCTGCGCCGCCGCGGCAAGAAGACCATCGCCGTGGGACGCGACTTCCGGCTCTCGAGCCCGCGCATCCTCAAGGCCGTGACCGAGGGCCTCGTCTCGACCGGCATGGAGGTGGCGCTGGTGGGGGAGGTGCCGACGCCCGGCCTCTATTACTCCATCGTCGCCACCGGCTCGGACGCCGGCCTGCAGGTGACGGGCAGCCACAATCCGATCGAGTACAACGGGCTCAAGCTGTGTGAAGGCGTGCAGGCGGTGTGGGGCGAGGCCATCCAGAGTCTCTTGGGGCTCATTCGCAAGGGCGACTTCGAGAAGGGGACAGGCTCGGTGCACGACGATCCCACCGGCCAGCGCTATCGCGACATGCTGGCCAAGAAAGTGAAGCCGGTCGCAAAGATGAAGGTCGTGCTCGATGCCGGCAACGGGAGCGCCGGGCCGTTCGCCCCCGGGATCTTCAAGCAGCTCGGCCAGGACGTGGTGGCTCTGTTTTGCGAGCCCGACGGCAGCTATCCCAACCACACGCCGGATCCCACGGTGGAAGCCAATCTGCAGGACCTGATTCGCACCGTGCGCGCCGAGAAGGCGGATTTCGGCATCGGCTACGACGGCGACGCCGACCGCATCGGCGCGGTCGACGGCCAGGGGCGCATCCTATGGGGCGACCAGCTGCTCGCTCTCTTCGCCCGCGACGTGCTCGCCGAGGTGCCGGGCGCGCCCATCGTGTTCGACGTCAAGTGCTCGCAGGGCCTCGAGGAGGACATCGTCGCGCACGGCGGTAAGCCGGTGATGTGGAAGACCGGCCACTCCATCATGAAAGCCAAGATCAAGGAGCTGAACGCACCCTTGGGCGGCGAGCTCTCCGGCCACATTTTCTTCACCCACGGCTATTACGGCTTCGACGACGCCATCTACGGCTCGCTCAAGCTGCTCGAGATCGTGACCCGCTCGGGCAAGACGCTGGGCGAGCTGCGCGACTCGATTCCCTACTACACCGCGACGCCCGAGATCCGCCTCGACACCACCGACGACGAAAAGTTCGCCATCGTGGCGCGCGTGCGCGACCACTTCGCCAAGCAGTACCCGGTGATCGACATCGACGGCGCGCGCGTGCAGTTCCCCGATGGCTGGGCGCTGGTGCGCGCCTCCAACACGCAGCCGGTGCTGGTCGTGCGCTTCGAGGCCAGGTCGCGCGAGCGGCTCGAGCAAATCCAGGATGCGGTCTATTCCGTCCTCGAGCGCGAAGGCGTCTCGGCCACGCCCGCGGGCCACTAGGGGTGGCGGGGCGGGTGGGCGGGAGGGTGAGCGCGCGTCTCGGGCGCCGCTTCTACGCGCGGGCGACGCTCGAGGTGGCCGAAGCCCTCCTCGGCCGCACGCTCGTGCACGAAGGGAGCGACGGACAAGTGGGCGGGCGCATCGTCGAAGTCGAGGCCTACGTCGGCCCCGACGATCCCGCTTCGCACGCGGTCGCCGGGCGCACGCGGAGAAACGCCGCCATGTGGGGCGAGCCCGGGCACGCGTACGTGTACTTCACCTACGGCATGCACTACTGCCTGAACGTGGTCACCGAGGGTGAAGGTTTTCCAGCCGCCGTCCTCATCCGCGCCCTCGAGCCCACCGTGGGCCTCGATCTCCTGCGCCGCCGCCGGCCCCATCTTCCCGACCGGCTCCTGCTCTCGGGACCGGGCCGCGTGTGCGCCGGCCTCGGTCTCTCGCGCGCCCATGACGGCATCGACCTGGTGACCGGCCCGCTGTGGGTCGGGCGCTCGCGCCGACTGACCGGCCCGGTGTCGCGAAGCACCCGAGTCGGGATTCGCAGGGGCCTGGAGTGGCCATGGCGGCTCTTTGAGGCCGGGAATCCCAGCGTCTCCGCTCTCCGTCAGGCCCGCGAGGCGAAACCGACGCGCGCGCTCGGGAAGGCGCGAGCCCGGCCGGCTGCGATCCCGGGTTGACATTGCCGTAACGCCATTCCTAGAATGCGGCCTTCGTGGACCGCGGCGCCGGCGAGTTCGCTCGCCCAAGGCGTTGCGGTTTGCTTTTGTCAGGCTCCGGCGCTGTGCCGGCGCCGCACCCGCTCCCCCAGACAGGGAAAGCAACGCGTGATTCGATTCGAGCCCCCGACTCGTTCATCCCGTCTCTCGTCTCCCGTCGCCTTCTTGCCTGCTTTTGCCGCCGCGGCTCTCGCCTGCGCGGTTCTCTGCGCGCCTGCCGCCGCACAGCCGGGCATCCGCTCGCTGGCCGAGCTCGAGGACGACGTGCGCTTCCAGCCACCGTCGTTCCGTCTGGAAGCCATGGGCGGTCTCGGCCTCGCGGTGCGCGACACGTACAACCAGATCAACCTCTGGGACTTCGGCGGGCTGCCGCTCGGCCTGGCCGCGGCGCGTGACTCGACGAGCCTCGACCTGTGGGCGAACGGCATCGGCCGCACCCTCGACGAGCGCACGAGCGGCGTGGCGTACGGGGTGGATCGCCAGCACGACTCGCAGTACGCCGGCGAAGGCGTGGTGCGCTCGGGCAATCTGGCGGTCGGCGCCGATCTGGGCTCGTTCGCCTTCCGCCGCGGCCAGCCGTTTGGCGACCAATCGCACGTGACCGACAACGCCAACCAGCCGGCGTTCGTGCCCATGGCGACGGGGAGGGTCAAGGGGCCGGTGCACTGGGGTCTGCGCGGCATCATCGCCAAGGAGACGACCCGCCAGCAGCTGTGGAGCGATGAGGTGCAGGGCGGTGAGGTCAACCTGACGCCCTCCGGCAACCAGCTTGCGCCACCCAACCTGTTCACGCCGGACGACCGCAAGGTTCCGATCTACGGTCTCGGCGTGTCGCTGGGCTGGTTCCAGAAGCAGAAGTGGCAGGCCGCGCCCTATCTCGACTACCGGCGCGAGAACGTGTCCACGTCGCTCTCGACGGTGCGCTCGGAGTACGGCACCACCGAGAAGCGCGACATCTGGGGCTATGGGCTCGCGCTCATCGCGCACCCCATCCACCACACCGAGTTCGGCGCCGAGGTGGGACGTGAGCTGTTCTCGAGCAAGGAAAACTACTCCTTCACGCTCTCGGGCGGCTCGGTCGATCCCGCGTTCACCGGGCGCGGCGAGCGGCTGCTACGCAACCGCCGCCACGACTATTTGAATCTGCGCGTGCAGGCCGATCTGTCGAACGCGCCCGTCACCCTGGGTGCGGCCTATCGTGTGCACTACGACCACGAGCAGATCCAGGGTATGGAAGGGCGCCCGAGCGATTTCAACACCTTCATCCAGGAGCGGGTGGCGCCCGACACGATTCAGGCGCCGGCTCTGGTGGAGAGCGGCACCGCCGACACGCGCGGCATCGACTACGGCGGCGGCGCCTCGGTGCACCTCATGGAGCGCAAGGCCACGGTCGGCGGCGAGTACCGGCACTTCCGCGATGCGATCGGAGGCACCAACACCCTGGCCCACGCGACGGGCTGGGAAGCCAGGCTGGGCGGGGAATACGTGGTCAGCAAGACCGTCTGGGTGCGTGGGGGTTACCGACACCATCGCGAAGATCAGGACACCGACACGCCCCGCAACGAGCTGGTGGCCGACCGCGCCACGGCCGGTGTCGAGTATGGGGGCTGGCGGCATTGGACCATCGAGGCTTACGCCTACCGCGAGTGGTGGCGCACCGATTTCCCCGATCCGCAGGAGCTGGGCGGCCCCGGGACGGGGTTCGGCCTGACGCTTCACCGCCTCTTTTAGTTGATCCGTCCCGCCATGGCTCCCGTTCGCCAAACTTCTTCGCAGACCCTTGACAGTCGAGGGCCCGATCGCGATACTTCGATTCGACCGGGCTTGGGCCAAGGCGCCGAAGTCCGTCCTCCGTCGCGCCGCAGCCCGGCGCGATTTTGTTTTTCCCCCTCCTGTCCGGTCTCACCGGGCACCCGATTGGAAGGGGGAAAACGGGAGAAGTGGTTGACGCCATTCGAGATGGTCACCTATCGTCCGGCCAGATCCCCCATGGACAGGAGACCTCCGAACCTTCCCATTCCTCAGCGGGAGAGGTGGACCATGAGTACTCGCCTTCGGGCGGGCGGGCGCGGCCTGATGGCCCTCGCCTTCGCCATCATCTTGGGATCTGCTGGCACGGCGCTCGCGCAAACTCCGGGTACCGGCTCGATCACCGGCAAGGTCACCGAGAAGGGCGGCAAGGAGCCCCTCGGCTACGCCAACGTCGTCGTGCTGGGCACCAAGCAGGGCGCGCAGACGGCGGAGGACGGCAGCTTCACCATTCGTAACGTCGCTCCCGGCACGTACCAGCTGCGCGTGCTCGGCATGGGCTACGACCCGGTGACGCGCTCGGTGACGGTGAACGCCGGCCAGGCCACGCAGGTCGCGGTCGATCTCGGCGGTGGCGCGAAAGTCGTGAAGCAGGTCGAGGAGATCGTGGTCACGGCGCAGAAGCTGATCGACACCAAGACCTCGTCCACCAAGCAGCTCGTCACGTCCGAGTCGCTCAAGGATCTCCCGGTCGAGAACCTCCAGCAGGCGATCGGCCTCAAGGCCGGCGTCGTCGCTACCGGCGACGACCTCCACTTCCGCGGCGGCCGCGCCGGTGAAGTGAAGTACCAGCTCGACGGCGTCGAAGTTTCCGATCCGCTGTTCGGTCGCGGCGCCAGCGTGGCCAACCTGGCCGTCGCTTCGGCCGACGTGCTCTCGGGCGGGTTCGACGCCGAGTACGGCAACGCGCTCTCGGGCATCGTCAA
>DASYSL010000059.1:0-13745 GCA_036003365.1 Candidatus Eiseniibacteriota bacterium | reverse complement strand
CCATGTTTCGCATCGACGTCACGGCGATTCAACTCGGGCGCGTGCCCGACGATGCTTTCGAAATTCCCGCAGGGTACAAGAAGGTTGCCACTCTGCCGCGCGGTCACTCTCCTCGATAGCTGCAGCGCGCCCGCTCGGTCTCGTGCACGACGATCTCCACGAGCTGCGGCAGGGCGGGCTTCAGCCTCTTCCAGATCCAGGCGGCGAGATTTTCTGAGGAAGGGTTGTCCAGACCTTCGACTTCGTTGAGCAGGCGATGATCGAGCGCCTGATGCACGGGCGCGAAGTGCTTCTCCAAGTCGGCGTAGTCCATGAGCCAGCCGCTCTGGGGATCGACCTCGCCTTCGACCTGAAGCTCGATCACGAAGGTGTGGCCGTGCACGCGCCGGCACTTGTGGCCTTCGGGCAGTCGCGGCAACGAATGGGCGGCTTCCAGCGTGAAATCGTGGCTCAGACGCACGCGCATGGCGGGCTCACACTCCGCGGGCGTCGGGCGCCCACACGTACTTGTGCAATTGAATTTGGAAGCGCACGGACAATTTGTCCTCGAGAATCCACGCCGCGAGCTCGCGCGGCGGGACACGATCCCACACCGGCCCGAACAAGACGGTGCAGCGTGCGGCGAGATCGCGCTCGCGCACGCAGGCGCGAGCCCACTCGTAATCGGCGCGATCGGCGAGGACGAACTTGAGCTCGTCGGTCGGGCGCAGATGCTTGATGTTCTCCCAGCGATTGCGCTCCGACTCGCCGCTCGCCGGGCATTTGACGTCGACGATGCGCACGACGCGCGGATCGACTGGCGAGATGTCGAGCGAGCCCGAGGTCTCGAGCAGCACGCGAAAGCCCTTGTCCGCCAGCCGGGTCATCAAAGGTTGAACGCCGGGCTGCAGCAAGGGCTCGCCGCCCGTCACTTCCACCAAGGGCAAGCCGAGGCGTTCGACCGCGGCCACCACTTCGTCCACCGTCTGGCGCGTTCCTTCGTAGAACGAGAACTCGGAATCGCACCACGTGCAGCGAAGGTTGCAACCCGTGAGCCGCACGAACACGCAGGGCAACCCCGCGTACGTCGACTCGCCCTGGATCGAGGCGTAGATCTCGTTGACGACGAGGTTCGTGCCCCTGGGCGCGTGCGGATCGACGCCGGGCTCGTTCTGGATGTGGGCATGCGGGCGCACGCCCGCCATTCTAGCGGGTCTCGTAGGCCTGTGATAAGCGTTGGAGTGCCCCGCGGAGGCTCCCCATTGGACAAGCGACAGGTGGCCGGCGCCCTCGAGGAGATCGCGCTTCTGCTCGAGATCGCGGGCGAGAATCGCTTCAAGTCGCGCGCCTACGTCGCCGCGGCGCGCGCCATCGAGAGCCTGGATCGCGACATCGACAAGGTCGTGGCGAAGGGTGAGCTGCTCACCATCCCCGGCGTGGGCAAGGCGATCGAGGGCCACATCCGCACTCTGGTGACCACCGGGACCTTGCCCTATCTGGAAGACCTGCGGGCGCGGGTGCCCCTCGGCCTGCGCGACATGATGCGCGTGCCCGGACTCGGGCCCAAGCGCGTCAAAGACCTCTACGAGAAGCGAGGAATCAAGTCCCTCGAGGACCTGGAGAACGCCCTCGAGTCGGGCAGCCTCAAGGAAATGCGCGGTTATGGCGAAACCCTCGAGCGCAAGATCCGCGAAGGCATCGAGATCGCCAAGACCCTGTCCGATCGCTTCCTGCTTGCCGACGCCATGCGGCAAGGGCATGCCGTGCACGACGACATCGCGCAGCATCCCGCCGTGATCCGCTCGGCGCTCGCCGGCAGCCTGCGGCGCTGCGCCGAGACCGTGGGCGACATCGATCTCGTGGTCGCCACCGCGGACGCTCCGGGCGTCATGCAGGCCTTCGTCGGGCTCCCGCAAGTGCGCGAAGTGCTCGTTCAGGGCGAGACCAAGTCCGCCGTGCGCCTGCGCGGCGGGGTGCAGGTCGACCTGCGCTGCGTGAGCGATGCGCAGTATCCGTATCTGCTTCACCACTCGACCGGCAGCAAGGACCACAACGTGGCCACGCGTGCGCGCGCCATCACGCGCGGGCTCAAGATCAACGAGTATGGTTTGTGGCGCGGCGAGGAGTTGATTCCCTGCGCCGATGAGACGGAATTCTTCCGGGCGCTCGGCCTGGCCTACATCCCGCCCGAGCTGCGCGAGAACTGCGGCGAGATCGAGGCCGCCGAGCGCGGCGAGCTGCCGCGCCTCATCGAGCAAACCGACCTGCAAGGCATTCTGCACAACCACACGCTCTACTCCGACGGCCGCGACACGGTGCGCGACATGGTGTTGGCGGCGCGCGAGCGCGGCTACCGCTACATCGGCTTCACCGATCACAGCCTGACGGCGTCCTACGCCAACGGCATGTCGCTCGACCAGGTGCGCGAGCAACGAGACGAGATCGATCGTCTGCGCGAAGAGTTTCCCGACGTGGGCATCCTCCAGGGCACGGAGTGCGACATCCTGCCCGACGGCTCGCTCGACTTCCCCGACGACGTTCTGGCGAGCTTTGACTTCATCATTGGCTCGGTGCACAGCCGCTTCGGCATGGAGGAGGATGAAATGACCGAGCGAGTCGTGCGCGCGCTCAAGAACCCATTCCTCGACGTGCTCGGGCATCCCAAAGGGCGCCTGCTGCTCTCGCGCCCGGGTTACAAGATCGACCTGGGCACGATCATCAAGGTCGCGCTCGAGCAAGATGTTGCCATCGAGATCAACGCGAATCCCCACCGGCTCGATCTGGATTGGCGGCACGCGAGGCCTTTCCTCGAGCGGGGCGGATGGGTCAGCATCAACCCCGACGCTCATCGCACGACCGGGCTCGACGACGTGCGCTACGGCGTCGCCATCGCCCGCAAGGCTTGGGCTACCCGAGAGCGCGTCCTGAACGCGCTCCCATTCGAGGCGCTGCGCGCCCGCTTCCGCAGCCGAAGGGAGAAGCTCGCGTCATGACCAATTTCCGCTTTCCCGAGAGGATGGGCGCCTTCTCTCTCTGGATCGCCCCCGAGATCTATCCTCTGGTCGAAGCCGCCAAGAAGGCGGGCGAGCAGCATCGCGCGCTCCTGCGCGAGCGCGTTCTCATGAGCCTGCCCGGCGCGCGCCCCGACCTGAGCGGGGACGAGGAATTCCTGCAGTCCGCCACCGGGCTCTTCCGCCGCTTCGAGGATCTGTGGCTCGGCCTCGAGCGCGCGCAATCGCTGCACTCGGTGGGCGACGCGCCCAACGTGCGGCGCGTCTTCCTGGCCTCGGCGGTCGAATGGGCCATGGACCTGCACTACGAGGTGCGTGAGGTGGCGCGCGTCAAGGAAGGGGACCGCGTGCGCTGGCGCGTCACCGGGCGCGCCTGGGACGGCGAGCGGCCGTTCGACGACCAGCAGCTTTCCGAGGCTTATGTGCTGGGCGACCGCCGCACGGGGGAGCTGGCGTTGCTCGAGACCCTGTCGCGCGCGTTTTGCGGGGCCATCGGCGGCTTGATTGGCTGGAGCGCGCTCGTGCCCGAGGCGCGCGAGCCCCGAGCCACCGTCTAATCCGGCACGGCGCCGTCGCGCGCCATGAACTCGCGGATGAACAGGTTGTAGCCGGTCATGTTCTGCGCCTTGGCGGTGCGATTCCAGCGCTCGCGCACGGCGATGCCCGCGGACTGCCAGGCGTGGACGGCGCGGGCGAGCGCGGTGCGCGTACGCTTCTGGGCCGGCGTGTCGGGATTCTTGGGCCGCGCGTAGCGCTTCACGTAGAGCACGCCGTGGCGCGAGGAGAGGATCAGGTCCTTACCGACGCGCTCCAGAACTTCGGGTGGGATCGGCGTCTTTCGAGCCATGAGTCCTTTCCGGCCTTGGGACGGCCTGCATACTCGCTCAACCTAGATCCGCCTACCTTTGGATTGCAACGACGATGTTGGATCGGGCTTGAGACGGTGTTGATCGCCAGGCCGCCCGCCCCCGAGGTCCCTGACGAGCGCTGTTTGCGTACTTGGCTCGCCGCGTGCACGAAGTCGGTGTAGGATGCCCGAACCCAAACGCGCCCGGACTCATGCCGGGCACCGTCAGCACCCATCGGAGGTCGTGTTCAATGGGTCGCCTGATCCTCTTCCTGCTCATCCTGGCCGGGATCGCCTATCTCATGCCTTCGCCCGTGGTCCATCACGAAGCCTCGGCCACGATCAACGCGCCGCGGGAGCGCGTCTGGCAGGCGCTCTCCGATCTCAAGGGGTGGTCGCGTTGGAACGAGGACGTGGACAGCACCGCGTTCCTCAGCGGACAGCAGGAAGGCGTGGGTACCAAGATTCGGCTCGACGGCAAGTTCGTCACCGTCTACGAAGAAGTCACGGATTGGGAGCCGTACAACCGCATCGACTTCAACGTGAGTCTCAAGCCCAATCTCACCGAGGCCCATGTGATGCGCTACACGATGGCGCCCGACTTCGACCACACCACGGTCAAAGTCGAGGAGGAGTACAAGATGCGCGGCGGCTATCTTGGCCACGCGCTGGACGTCATGTTTTTCGACCGCATGCGTGATGGATTCCGCGGACCCGCGATGGGTTATCTCAAGCGCCTGTCGGAGACGGGGGTGGGCATGGGAACGTGAGTCGGGTATCCTGAGTCAGGCGACCACCCCGTAGTTTTCTGGGCAAAATCCATTCTGCGAGCGCAACTGGAGAAGGTCATGGCAACCCGCTTCGACACCTCATCCGAGCACACCTTTCTGGTCGCCGACGGCGAGTGGGAAGCCCGGGGCAAAGGCCTTGTAGGCCCCGACGCCCGTGACGCCGAGATCACGGGCCATACCTCGATTCGCACGCGCGGCGGCGGCCTCATCACGGTCGAGTCCAGCATGACCGTGCGCGCCGACATTCGCTTCGACGTGCGCCAGGTGTACGAAGTGCGGCGCACCATCGTCCCCGAGCGCCTCACCTTCGTGCAGCGCAACGATCGCATCGGCGAGCTGGAAGGGGAGATCTGGCTCCTTCCCGACTACGTCCTCCTGCACTACGCCTCGCCCAAGGGCCGCTTCCGCGGCTCCGAGATGCTCATCCGCCGCTCCTCCGACCGTTACACCGCGGTGGGCCACTTCGTGGCCGACCAGCGCGCGCAGACGGTGTGGGAAGTCGAGCTGACGCGGACCGGGGGCTAGCGCCGCTTCGGTTTCGTTTTCTTCGTCTTCTTCTGACCCCGAATCTCGTCCAGGAAATCCACGGCACGCCGTAGGTGTGGGATCACGATCGATCCGCCGACCACGAGCGCCACGCTGAAGGACTCCTGGAACTCGGCGTCGGTCACGCCTTCCTGCGCGCACTGGATCAGGTGGTAGGAGATGCAATCGTCGCAGCGGAGCACCATCGAGGCGACGAGGCCCATGAGCTCCTTGCTCTTCGCGGGCAAGGCGCCGGCGCGATAGGTCTGGCCGTCGAGCGAGAAAAAGCGCTTGGTCTCGAGCGTGGCGGTCTCGAGCACGCGCGCGTTCAGCCGCTCGCGCTCCTTGCGGAAGGCGTCGAGTCGCGACATCCATCCTCCGGGGACGAAGAAGGAGCGGCAACGAGCGCGCAACGCTTGGCTGCCGCGGGCGAGCATTGAGCGAGCTCGCGCGCGAGCCCGACCAGGGTGAGCGATTCGAAGGCGCGATCCGATTCGCGCTCGAGCGGCTCCAAGCTCGACATCCAGCGCGGCGCCGTAGGCAGCGCGCGCTCGCGCGAACCGCCCGAGGACTCCGCGCCCAGCGCGCGCACCGAGCGGCGCACTTCGGCGAGGGTCGCGGCCGCCAGTCCCGGCTTGGCCCGGTAGCCGGTCTGGCCGGCGCCGTTGGGATCGAGCACGGGGTCGAGCCAGCCCGCATCCATGAGATCGTCGAGCGGCGCGTGCACGAGACGCGGCGAGACCTCGAGCGCTTCGGCCAGCCCCTCGGGCTCGATCTCGCCGCACACCGCGATCAAGGCGGCGCTCGCGAGCGCCAGGCGCTCGCGCTCGTCCCAGGCGAGATTGCCCGGCTCCTCCGCCTCGCGCAGCCACGCCGGCACGTTCTGCACCAGGTAGCCGGCCTCGACGCCGATCAAGACCGCGAACCAGTTGAAATAGATCCAGGCGAGGAAGATGGGCAGCGCGGCGAGTCTCCCATACACCGTGCTGTAGGCGCCCGTGATCGACTTGACCCAGATCGGGAACACGATCTGGAAGAACTCGAGGAGCGCCACCGCGAGCACGGCACCTGCAATCGCGGCGACCAGTCGCACGCGCGTGTTCGGCGTGACGAGATAGAGCGCGGTGAGCACCAGGAGGCCGACCAGCGGTCCCGCGATGCGCACGAGCGTGAAGCCGATGAGGGACCACTCGGCGGGCCACGCGTTCACGGTGACGCGCGCGGTCGAGACGATCGTGGTCCACAGCGCGATCCACAGCGGGCCGATCACCAGCAATCCGCCGTAGCTCAGGATGCGGGTCGGCAAGGGGCGGCCTTCTCTCGCCCCCCAGATGACGTTGAACGCCGAGTCGACTTGCGCGAGCAGCATCATCGAGGTGGCGACGAGCGCCAGGCCGCCCAGAAGTCCGAAGGTGGCCGGATTCAGATTGCGAGCGATGGTGAACAGCTCGCCCGCCGCCTCGCTGCTGCCCAGACGCATGTGCTCGATGAGCCAGGGGAAGACCTTATCCTCGATGCCCAGCGCGCGCACGACCGACAGCAGGACGGCGAGGAAGGGGACAGCCGAGAGCAGGGTCGCGTAGGTGAGCGCCGAGGTGCGCAGGAAGAGACCGTTCTCCCGGATGTGGCGGCGGAAGATGGTCCAGGCGGTGCCCCAGTTGGGGGGCGCGTCGCTCGCGGGGGCCGCGGCATGGGGAGTGACCGAGCTCGAGGTTTCCACGGTCCTCAACGATTACCACGCCCTGCCGGGGGCCGCCTACCAGAGCTTCGCGGCCAGGGTCACCTTGAAGGGATGGTCGAGCAGCGGCTCCATGGTCTCCACGAAGCGCACCGTGTGCGGCAGCTCGGCGTGGCGCTCGAATGCGGCCATGTCCTGCCAGCGCGACCAGATGTAGAACTCGTCGGGGTCGCGCACCGATTGGAAGCCGCCGTAGTCGAGACAGTCCGGCTCCTGGCGTGTCGGTCCCTGCACCGCGAACATGGCGCGGTGCACCTCGTCGCGCTTGCCGGGCAAGGCGTGGAAGCGGGCGAAGCAGAAGATTTCCATGACGCGCTCCTGGAGGCGGGCTACTTCTGACGCGTCCCCGGATGAATGAGCCACCACATCATTTCCATCATCGGCACCGGATACATGATGGCGCAGCGCCAGCCGTGGAAGCTCGTCTGGGCATGGCCCGAGCGCTCGAGCACGTGGCGGATCGCCGCATCGTGATTGGAGCTGCCGGGCAGCGAGTAGGCCTTGCTGCTCGCCGGCAGGGTCTCGATGGGGGCGGAGAGATTGACGTTGGCGTAATGACGAAGACCGTCGTCGTCCGGACGGGGTGTCTCTCCGCGTGGGCCCGGCAGCAGATAGGTGACGCGCGGCGTGGCTCCGGACCACAGCCCGTCGGCCACGTACACGTCGCGCACCAGCCGGCGCGTCGGCATGTGCAGGATGTAGCCGCGCACGTCCACCACGCGCTCGTCGGGCACCAGCGGCCAGGCGTTGCGGATGTGAAAGGCGGAAGTGAGCTGCGTGGGCGCGATCACGCTGGGATCGCCGGGCAGGACGAGCGTGCTGATCGGCCCGTCGCGCATCACCGCCAGCTCGGGCAGGGGATTCGTGCTGAACTCGCGCAGCAGATAATCGTCCGGGCTGTCGGAGCGCTTGGCGCCGTGAATGCTCTCGAAAGAAATGGTTTCTCCCGGCGTCACGTCCTCCGGCAGATAGTAGAAGCTCAGAAGCGGCAGCGGTGTGGCGGGACGCAGCCGACGCAGTCCGATGCGGCGCTGGACCTCGATCGCGTCCACCATGCGGCCATTCGCCGCGGGCACGCAGAAGAGCGTGGTCGACAGCGTCTCGCAGTAGTGCCCGAGCAAGAACGACATCGACTTGAACGCCGCCTGGCGCGCGGCGTGCTCGCTGCGCTCGCGCACGTCGCTCGACTCTTCCGAGATCTGTGCGTCGATCGAGGCGCGTCCTCCGGGGATGCGATCGAGCAGCAGCTCGAAGCGTTGGATGACGGCGAGGAGCTCCTGCGTCAGATCGGGTCCGGCGAGATCGCTCGCGCGCTCGGCCAGCATGCGCAGGCCCTCGGGCGAGGGCACCACGTACATCAGCTCGAGATCGGAGTCGGTCTGAACAGCGCGCACGAAGCGACTCGCCAGGCTCTTGTCGAGCCCGATGGCGCGCACGATGCGGGCCGGGCGCGGCGGTCCGCCGGCGATTGCGGTGAGCACCGCCAGCAGGGGACGGCGCAGCGAACGGCCGAGGGTTTCGATCTCTGTCCGCAGGTCTTCGCGCAGGGGATGCTCCGTGACTGTCAGGTGCGTCACGAATGGCTCCGACATCCCGGGACGTTATGGCATTCCGCCCGACCAAGTAAACCCGCGGCGCGAAGACAATCCCCGGCGCGGGCGCTCGTCATCACTTCACGACGACGAGCTTGCTCATCTCGCGATGCGAGCCGGCGACGAGCTGCGTGAAATAGACGCCCGCCGGCACGCGCGCGCCGGATTCGTCGCGCGCATCCCAGGCGAGAGAATGGGGGCCGGCGGCCAGGGCTCCGGAGGCGAGCGTTCTCACCAGGCGGCCGGCCGAGTCGTGGATCGTGAGCCGGTTCGCCGCCGACGCCTGCGGCAGCGAGAACGAGAGCGTCGTGGTGGCGCGCACCGGATTGGGTGCGGCGCTCAAGAGCCGCGTGGTCGGAGACCCGTTCCGCGGCACGCCGACCGCGGCGCGGTCGAGGTGAATCATGAAGGTCCGCGTCTGGTTGGGGGCCACCGTGTCGTAACCGAATCCGATGAGCATCGTTCCGTCGGGGGTGACGCTCGTGAGGGTTTGGATCTGGAAAGACGGATCGGGAAGGACGCCGCGCTCACCGAGGAACTGCACGACGTCCTCGCATCCGGTCGAGTCCGTCCAGACGAAGCCCGTGGTGAAGAACGGATCGCCGGCGAACGAGCAGTAGCCCACGGCCATCTTGCCATCCGCCGTGATGCTCTTGATGTCGTTGATCCCGCCGGTCTCGGTGCCCGGAACCAGAGGCAGCGTCTGTCGCGTCCAGCTGCCACCGCTACGATGCCAGAGCGTGGGCCAGCGGTAGTTCCCGAGCGAGTCCGACACGAAGCCGCCGAGGACGTCGCCCGAGCTGTTGCTCGTGACGACTTCACCACCCGGGCCGTCGGTCGCCAGCACTTGAAGCACGCCGTTCAGCCAGACGCACGGCCGACGGTAGCCAAACTGCAGATCCTCGTCCCAACCGACGATGACCGAGCCATCGTAGTTGACGCCGTTGGCGCGGCTGCTGCGTCCCGAGCTCCCGAGGTCGACTCCGCCCGTGGCCTCGGTCCATTTGAAGCCGTGCCCCTTGTTGGTGGTGGCCGACCAGTAGAGACCGACCACGGTGTTCCCGTCACCCGAGAGCCCGTAGGGGCTGCCGCCGTCGTTGTCGGTCACTTGCGCGTCGGGAGGCATCTGCAGGTACTTCCAGCCCGAGGTCACCGACCACAACCCACAGGTGGCGTGGGTGGTGTCCGCGCTCTCGATGCACCCGGCGACGCGCGTGCCGTCGTACGAGACCCACGCCTGGCCGTTGCTGGGAGTGGCTGGCAAGCCGAGCGACTGAAAACCGCCGGAGCGGGTCCAGCGAAACGGGAAATAGCCGGGTTTGGTGTTTCCGGCGATGACCGTGCCGTCCTGAGAGACGGAAAGCCCGTAGCCGCCAGAGAAGAGATATTCGAACGTCGTGTCGGCTTGAGCCGGCAGGGCGTAGGCGATGAGGGCGAGCGCGAGAGCAAGGGTGCGACGCATCATCCGTGGTTCCTCGGTGTTGCGGTGGAGGTGGAGCGCAACGAGGGTCGGCCCGAACGCCGCCGCGGCCGCGCGGCGCCCGGGCCCGATCCGCTCGAGTCGAACTAGTGGTAGTGGGCCTTCAGGTTGCCCCAGGTGCTGTTTTGCGCCGGCACCGGCAGGTCGCCCTCGACCTTGAAGGCGCCGTCCCAGCCCGGATAGTTGTTCTTCCAGGGACCGACGGTGCTCTGGAAGCTGGCCACCGGATTGCCGACCTGAGCCGACGGCCACATGAGGTTCACCCCGTTGATCGTCGCGCCCTTCGTGGGCGTGAGGCCGATCCAGTAGTCACCAGCAGGGAGACTGATGTTCACGGTGGCGGTAACGGCGAGCACCGTCTGGCCGACGGCGGCGCTCTGCGCGGCGTCGATGGCGCACGACATCGGGCTCTGCACGGTCACCGGATTGGACGTGGGGAGCGGGCCCGTCTTGGGCTGGATGTTGATGAAGCCCTGAGTCACGCCGCCGGCCCAGTTGGGCTCGAAGGCCGAGTAGTACTGGGTGATCTTCGTGACCACCCAGCCGCTCGCCGGGACGGTGACGTCGTCCACCGAGTGAACGAAGAGGCCTCCGAAGCCGGACGAGTTCGAGGCCGCGATGCCCGGGCCAGCCGGAGAGATGGTCGACTGATCCCACAAGGTCATGGCGTGAGCGTTGGTGCCGATGGCCAGCAGAACCGCCGCAACCAGGCTGGCCTTTCCATAGCGGATTCTCATTGTTGAGTCCTCGCAAGTTGAAGTCTAGGAACGGGCCCGCCGGTAATTCCTCTGCGGGAGAGGCCAGAATATTCTTGCTCACTTGAAGATTCAAGAGTAATCTGAGAGAACTCTGAGCCACCGCCAAGGTCAGTCGCAATAGGAGAAAGATGAGCCCCTCCCGCTTCGAAAACGGACGTTCTGTCGCGGCCCTCGTTCCGGTGCTTCTGTGCACGTGGGTGGCCCTCGCTTGGCCGGCACCAACTCCCGCGCGATTCTCCGGGCCAGGCGAGGGGATCTCGCTTGTCGGACCCTCCGACGGGGAGCGGGTCGTCCTTCAGGCGGCGCAGCTCATGGCTCAGGTTCCCATTCAGGTCCGCGACGCTTTCTTCGTCTTGTCCTACCAGCGCTTCGACCCTGCGTCGTGGAGCTCTCTGCCTGAGGGTTCCCAGTGGACCGTCGCTCCTTATGGTGGCAAGGCGCTGGCTCTTTCTTCTCTCGGTCTCACGATTCGCAATGAGACGGTCGTGTGGTGGGCGGTGGTCGGACGCGACAGGCGCACGGGCTCCTTGGTCGCCAGCCATGCGGGGCACTTCACGCTGCTCCCCCGCTTCGCCAATCGCATGGCTCCGGACGCGACCGCCCACCCTTCGGCGACGGGCGCGCTCAGCGTTCCGGCGCCCTTGGCTCATACCCCCATCGAGCTGACCGCGGGCTACACGTTCACGCCGGGCGGAGCCCGTCCGGCGCTGCCGGCGGATCTCGCCCGCATGGTTCCGGCCGAGCCGACGATGGCGAGCAGCGGGCGGCGGGCCTATCTGGTTCAGTTCGTCGGACTCTCGGCGAGCGGGGCTCGTCGGCGTATCGAGCAGATCGGCGGAAGCGTGGTTTCGGCACTTACGGGCGAAACCTTCCTGGCTCGGCTCGACGCCGCGGAGGCCGCTCGCCTGGAATCCGAAGACGACGCACCGTGGATGGGAGAGTGGGAGCCCGCCTACAAGTTGAGCCCGCAGGTGGATCGCATGTCCGCGGCCCCGGCCGAGCTGCGCGCGCTTGTCTTTCCCGATGGCGACGTGGAGGGCGCGCGATCGACACTTGCGGCGATCGGCGCCACGGACCTGCGCGTCTCCAAGAATGGGGTGAACCAGATCATCCGCTTCACTCTTCCGGGGGCAAGCGTGGCCCGCGCCGCGGCCCTGGCCGACATCGAATGGATCGAGCCTGTCGTCCAGGACTCGATTCTCAACGACCAGGACCAGTGGGTGCTCCAGACCGGCGTTTCGGGCTCGCGCCGCATCTGGGACATGGGGATCCGCGGCCAAGGCCAGGTGTTGATGGACGCCGACAGCGGCGTGCGGCCCAATCATGAAATGTTCGCCGACGCCGCCGGCGACATCACCGATTTCGGCGACTATCCCGATCACCGCAAGATCATCGCCTACAAGCGCGCCTCGGATGCCCCGGTCATCGAGTTTGGCGACGATGCCGGCAGCTCGTTCCACGGCACGCACACGTCCGGCACCGTCTGCGGCAACAGCGATCCCACGTCCAGCGGCCAATATGACGGCATCGCCAAGGACGCCAAGCTCTACTTCATGGACATGGCGGGCTCGCATTCGAACGGCATCCTGAGCCCGCCCGAAGACCTCAATGATCTGTTCCGGCCCTCGTACCTCGGAAACGCCGGCGGCGCGGCGCGCATCTCGTCGAACTCCTGGGGCGCCGCCGTCCGCGGCGCTTACGACCTGTACGCGATGGAAGTCGACCAGTTCATGTGGAGTCATCCGGATTATCTGGCCGTCTTCGCCAACGGCAACAACTTCCTGGCCAACACCGTCCAATCGCCCGGGTCGGCGAAGAACTGCCTGTCGGTGGGCAGCACCGGGAACGGCGATCAGATGAATACGTTCTCCAATTTCACGAGCCGCGGGCCCTGCGCCGACCTGCGACGCAAGCCGACGGTGTGCGCTCCGGGGGACGGCGTCACCTCGTCGATCGGCAACACCCGCTACTCGTACGCGAGCTACTCCGGCACCTCGATGGCCACACCGGGCGCGGCGGCGTCGTGCGCGCTCGTCCGCGAGTACCTGGCCGAGGGCTGGTATCCGACCGGCGCGCCGGTGGCCGCCAACGCCATGACGCCTTCGGCCGCGCTCCTCAAGGCGATGGCGATGAATTCGGGCGACGGCGGCATGGCCGGCTATTACATACCCGACAACAATGTCGGGTGGGGACGGATGAATCTCGACAACGTCCTGTATTTCCCGGGCGACGCGCGCCGCACCTGGCTGGCCGACGAAAAGCAGGGCCTCGCCGATCAGCAATACGTCGAGTACCAGATCCAGGTCGACGATCCCACGCAGCCGCTCGAGATTTCGCTGGTGTGGACCGATGCGCCGGGCAATCCCGCCGCGGCCCGCGCCATCGTCAACGATCTCGATCTGAAAGTGATGCACGGCGCCACCACGTATTACGGCAACTACATGTTCAACAATGTCTCGCTCACCGGCGCCAACGCCACACGCGACTCGATCAACGTCGAGGAAGGCGTGCGCGTGCCTTCGCCGGGCGCCGGGCCATGGACGGTGCGCATCGAGGCCCATCGCGTGCTCGTGGGTCCCCAGCCCTTTGCGCTCGTGGTCACGGGCGGCGTCGGCCAGGAGGCGGGGTCGATCGCGCTCGACCGCTTCGACTACGCGCTCGGCGATACGGTCGGCGTCGAAGTGCTGGATGGAAACGCCGCGTCGCCCCTCACCGTGACCGCTTCGTCGCCGACCGATCCGTGGGGCGAGTCGGTGACGCTTACGGGATCGAACGGGGTCTTCCACGGCACGCTCGTGATCGCGCCTTCGATTCCCAACCCAAGCGACCATGTGCTCGCGGTGTCGTCGGGCGACGCGATCACGGTCGCCTACGCCGACCACTCGCCGGCGGCCACCGTGAGCGCGCAGGCGACGATCCATTCACGCGCCCCCACGATCTCGAACGTGATGGCGCAAACGCTCGGCTCGACCTCGGCCCTCGTGACCTGGTCTACCGATCAGCCGGCGTCCTCGCGCGTGAGCT
>DASYSL010000058.1:0-3931 GCA_036003365.1 Candidatus Eiseniibacteriota bacterium | reverse complement strand
GATCGACCTCGAGCTCGAGGTGCAGGCCGCCCTGGAGGTCCAAGCCGAGCGCGATGGCCTTCTGGCGCAGCCGGGCGATGGGCGAGTCCTTGGGCGCCTCGAGCCGCTGGTCCGTCGGCAGTTGATAGAACTGCGCCGAGGGATAGAGGACGAACAAAGACAGAAGGGTGGCGGCGGCGACGGCAATGAGCTTCCAGAGATCGGTACGAGTCATGCCTTGGGGTCTCGGGAGTCGATGGTCGTGCGGGCGATCGGGAGTGAGCCGAGGCGGCCGCGGAGGCTGAATGCAAGCCGAACCAGAGAGGCAAGTTACTTTGGCTGGCGGCTTTGGGTCAAGAGGGAGGCCCTTGGGGTCGAGCGGTCATGCAAGCCGAAGCAGGCTCGGGTAATCTGACCCGAATGCCCCTCACCCCTGGCAGCGCGCCGTGAAGCGCGCCGCGATGCCGCCCAGCGTCTGGCTCGACCGCAAAGATGCCCCGCGATTCGAAATCCTCTCCGAGCGCGTGACCGCCGACGTATGCGTGATCGGCGGCGGCATCTCGGGCGTTGCCCTCACCTGGTTCTTGCGCGAGCGCGGCGTGAGCGTGGCGCTGGTGGAGCGCGACGCCATCGCCAGCGCGGCCAGCGGACGCAACGCCGGATTTCTCCTGGCCGGCCTGGCTTCGTCCTACAGCGAGCTGATCGAGCGCTGGGGACGGACGCGGGCGCGGGCCGCGTTGTCCTTGTCGGCCGAGAATCGCGAGTGGACGGCGCGCCTCGTGCACGAGGAGCGCATCGCCTGCGACCACGCGCGCCACGGCGCGTGGGTCCTGGCCGGGGACGCCACCGAAGCCCAAGCCATGCGCGCGAGCGCGGCCCCGCAAGCGGAAGACGGCTTGCCGGGCACGTGGCACGAGGCCGCGGCGCTGCCTGCGCCGTACGCGGCGCGCGAGGCGTTTCACGGTGGTCTCTTCGTCGAAGGCGACGGCGAGCTCGATCCCGTGCGCTTCGTGTGGGGGCTGGCCGAGCGCGCCCGCGCCAGGCGCGCCAGGATCTTCGAGGGCGCGCGCGTCGAGGCCATCGTCGCCGAGCCCGGCGGCGTGCGGATCTCCTGCGCCAGGGGCGAGTACATCTCGGCGGCGAGTGCGGTGGTGGCGACCAACGCGTGGATGCCCGAATTGCTTCCCGAGACCGCGAGCTGGACCGCCCCCAAGCGCGCGCAGATGCTGGCCACGGCACCGTGGCCGGCGCGTGTCTTCGAGCATCCCGCCTACGCGCGGCACGGCTACGACTACTGGCGGCAGACACCCGACGGCCGCGTGCTGCTCGGCGGCTGCCGCGATCGCGATCTGGAAGGCGAGGTCGGCTACGACGCGCGCCCGACCGGGACGATCCAGGCGCATCTCGATGCTTTCTTGAGCGCGATGGGACTGGCGGCGGCGCCGGTGACGCATCGCTGGGCCGGCATCATGGATTTCACGCCCGACGGATTGCCGCTCGTCGGTGCCATGCCGGGGCGTGAGCGCGTGTTCGTGCTCGGCGGCTACACGGGCCACGGCATGGGCTGGGCGATCTCGTGCGCGCGCGGACTCACTGAGCGGTTGTGCGCGCCGGGCTCGCCCGCGTTCGCCGGCGGCCTCTGCGAGCCGGCGCGCCTGGCCACGGCGGTCACCGCACCCTAGCGCGCTTTTCCTGGGCTTTTTCGGGTGTGTGGCCGGGGTGCCACGACGGGTGCCGCCCTCTGTGGCTCCCGCGAAGGACGGCAACGGTCCGCAAGAGTCCCTTCGATCCCTGCAGAATGCCCTCCCGACCTCGGATCCGCGCAAATGGCACGAGGCGTTGCGTGGGCGCATCATCCGAACCGCGGAGCGTCGCACGCGTTCTCTTGTCCGGATGGCGTCAAACGGTGTTCCCGCATCCTCATGCGCCCATGCACGTGCGATGAGCTCTCGTGGCACACGCCTTGCGATGACATGGAAGTGCGCCCGTGAAAGGGCGCCACTGCACGAGCGGTGCGGGGTTCGCTTCATCGCGCGCTACATCCCGTGACCCCGGCGTCCCTGCCCGCTCGACCAGCAGCGTAGAGAGAAGAGACCTCCCTGTCCCAACCGGCCCGGCGTCGCGAGATGCCGGGCCACCCGTTTGGGGCGTGTTCTGCGTTGTTCCTTCCGCCATTCCTTCCGCTGTTCCTTCCTGCCGTGCCGACGTATGATCCCGCCGCTTCTTTCCCGCTCTCCCCGAAAGGCCGGCTCATGGAGTCCATCGCGCGCGGCGCGCGCATCACCTGGCTCGGACACGCGGCGTTCCGCGTCGACACGGCAGGCGGCAAGGTGGTGCTGATCGATCCCTGGCTCAGCAATCCCAAGCTGCCACCCGGCGCGCGCGAGGCGCTCACGCGCGTGGACGCGATCCTGCCCACGCATGCGCACGGCGATCATCTCGGCGACACGGTGGCGCTGGCCAAGCGCTTCCATGCCGAGGTGCCGTGCATCGCCGAGCTCGGGCATTACCTGCGCGAGCAGGGCGTCGAGAGAACCCTGCCCATGAACAAGGGCGGCACGGTGACCGTGGCCGGCGATCTTCAGGCCACCATGGTCTCGGCCGACCACTCCTCCGGCTATGTCGACAAGACCAGGGGACCCTTGCCGCTCTACCTGGGAGAGCCTGCGGGCTTCGTGTTGCGGCTCGAGAATGGCTTCAGCCTCTACCACGCCGGCGACACCAACGTGTTCGGCGACATGAAGCTGATCGGCGAGCTGTACGAGCCCGACATCGCCCTTTTGCCCATTGGCGGCCATTACACGATGGGACCGCGCGAGGCGGCCAAGGCGGCTCGGCTCCTGGGGGTGAAGCGCGTGCTGCCCATGCACTACGGCACCGGCCCCTATTTGCCGGGCACCCCGGAGGCCCTGGTGAAAGAGCTGGCCGGCTCGGGCATCGAGGTGCGCACGCTCGAGCCGGGCGGGGTGCTGACGTGAGGCAACCAAGTTCGCCTGCCGGGCGTACAATGTGGCCATGGTGAAAGACCGCGAACGCCCGCGGCGCCCGGGCGCGACGTACTCCCGGGCCGCCAAGCGCATCGCCCAGGAAGTCGGCAGTCCCCCCGACGACGTCTTCTCCCCCGCCGAGGAGACCGATCTCGAATCGCTGTCGCAGCTCGGCATGCCCGACTCGGCGGTCGAGTTCTATCGCGACTTCGCGCCCATCGAGACCATCGAGCTGCACGAGGTGCGCTTGTGGGACCTCGCGCACTTGCTCGAGGAGAACCATCACTACTCGCCCGGCGCCGAGATCCACGAGCTGGGCTACGTGGTGATCGCCGGCAATCGCGCGGGCGACGTCTACTGCCTCGACATCGGCGAGTTCGGCGACGAGGATCCGCCCCGCATCGTCCACCTGCCGCATCGCGTCGACATCGGCTCGCGCGACCGCGCCCAGGTCGACAAGCAGACCAAGCCCATCGCCGACAGCTTCGATGAATTCTTGATGATGTTCGCGACCGGCGAGTCCTTGTAGATGGCGCCGCACTTGGGCAACGGCAAGATCTGCTATCTCGAGATTCCCACGCAGGATCTCGCGCGCTCGGTCGCTTTCTACGAAGAGGTCTTCGGCTGGAAGACGCGCCAGCGCGGCGACGGCTCGACCGCGTTCGACGACGGCGTCGGCGAGGTGAGCGGGACTTGGGTGAGCGGTCGCGCGCCGGCCACGCAGGTGGGTCTCTTGGTCTACATCATGGTCAACGATGCTGCCGACACGGTGGCGCGCCTGCAGGCTGCCGGCGGCGAGATCGTCCAGCCCATTGGCGGCGACGCGCCCGAGATCACGGCGCGCTTCCGCGACCCTTCAGGAAACGTGTTTGGAATCTACCAGCAGCCGAATTGAGTCAGCTTATCCAACTCTCGCGGTGCCAATGCGGAAGTGGCTAATGTCAGCCCGCGTCTCGGTAGCATCG
>DASYSL010000057.1:0-3689 GCA_036003365.1 Candidatus Eiseniibacteriota bacterium | reverse complement strand
GCCGCTCTTGTATCAAGTCGCGACCGCCGGCCTCTCCGAGCCCGAGATCGCCGCGCCCATCCGCCACGTCCTGCGCAAGCAATCGAACACCACCGTGCTGCTCGCCGATGCCATCGCCATCGATCCCGCGCGCCACATCGTGCGGCTCGCCGAAGGCGAGGAGATCGGCTACGACACCCTGATCGTCGCCACCGGCGCGACGCACGCCTATTTTGGCCACGACGAGTGGGAGCCGCTCGCGCCCGGGCTCAAGACGATCGAAGACGCGCTCATCATGCGAAGCAAGATGCTCCAGGCTTTCGAGACCGCCGAGCGCGAGCAGGACCTGGAGCGCCGCAAGCGCCATCTCACGTTCGTCATCGTGGGTGGCGGGCCCACCGGGGTCGAGCTGGCGGGCGCCATCCGTGAGATCGCGCAACGCACCATGACCGGCGACTTCCGCCATTTCGATCCCGCCAGCACGCGTGTCCTCTTGATCGACGCGGGCCCGCGTCTCCTGGCGGCGTACCCGCCCGATCTCTCGCAGCGCGCGCGCAAGATGCTGGAAGAGCGCGGCGTCGAGGTGATCACGGATGCGCTGGTCACGGCCATCGACGAGCACGGAGTGACGGCAGGAGGGAAGCGCATCGATGCCGGCACCATCTTCTGGGCGGCCGGCGTCAAGCCGTCGCCCATCGGCCGCACGCTCGGGGCTCCACTCGATCGCGCCGGTCGCGTGCTGGTCGAGCCCGATCTCACCGTGCCCGGCCATCCCGAGATCTTCGTCATCGGCGACCTCGCCGCGATGAAGTCCAAGGGCGAGTGGGTGCCGGGAGTGGCGCAGGGCGCGATCCAGAGTGGACGCCACGCGGGGCGCATGGTGAAGCGGCGTCTCCAGGGCAAGCCCACGCAGCCATTTCGGTTCAAGGATCTCGGCCTTCTGGCCACCATCGGACGCAAGGCCGCGGTGGCGGTCGTGGGCCGCGGCCACTTCTGGGGATTCCCGGCGTGGTTCCTGTGGCTCTCGATCCACATCGTCTGGCTGATCGGCTTTCGCAACCGCATCGTCGTCCTTCTCGATTGGTTGTGGGCCTATCTCCGCTACCAGAGCAGCGCGCGCGTCATCCTGACCGAGCCGCCGACGCCCGAGCCGCCTTCCGAGCCGGCCAGGTCCGCGGAGCCCGCGCTTCGTGGCTGAAGGCATCGCGCTCGCGCTACGCGATCTGACCAAGAGCTACGACGGGCATGCGGCCATCACTGCCGTGACCCTCGACGTGCCGCCGCGCGCGACGCTGGCGTTGGTCGGCCCCAGCGGCTCGGGCAAATCGACCGTGCTGCGCATCGTTGCCGGATTGATCGCGCCCGATCGCGGCGACGTGCTGATGGGCGATACGCTGATGAACGGCGCCACCAAGCGCGCTCTGCGCTTGCGCATGGGCTACGTGATTCAGGAAGGTGGACTGTTCCCGCATCTCACCGCATTCGAGAACGTGGCCCTCATGGGGCGCGAGCTGGGCTGGAAGGAGGAGCGTGTGCGCGGGCGCGTGGCCGAGCTGACCGGCCTCGTCGGATTGTCGCCCGAGATGCTCGCGCGCTACCCGGCTCAGCTCTCGGGCGGCCAGCGCCAGCGCGTGGGGATCATGCGCGCCTTGCTGCTCGACCCTGAGGTCCTCCTGCTCGACGAGCCCCTCGGCGCCTTGGATCCGTTGATCCGCGCCCGCCTGCAAGAAGACCTCCGCGACATCGTCCGCCGCCTGCAGAAGACCGCATTGCTCGTGACCCACGACATGGCCGAAGCCGCCTACCTCGGTGATGAGATCGCGGTCTTGCGCGACGGCCGCGTCGTGCAGCGCGGCACAGCGCGTGACCTGCTCGAGCGCCCCGCCGATCCCTTCGTCACCGAGTTCATCCGCGCGCAGCGTGTATTGGAGGCGCCGCGATGAAGTGGATTGTGCTCGCCGCAACACTCCTGGCCGTTTCGGCGCATGCCGAAGGGCCGCGCGTCACGATCGGCTCCAAGGCCTTTCCGGAATCGTGGATTCTGGGCGAGGCGGCGGCCACGCTCGCGCGCCGCAACGGCTGCGTGGTCGAGCACCGGCGCAATCTCGGTGGCACCGAGATCGTCTACGACGCGCTGCGCTCGGGAAGCATCGATGCCTATCCGGAGTACACGGGCACGATCGCCGAGGTCATTGTGCACGCGAGCGGACACCCGCCGCTTCCCGAGCTGCGACGTCAGCTGGCGCAGCAGGGGATCGGCGTGAGCGAGCCGCTTGGCTTCAACGACAGCTATGGCATCGCGGTCGCGCCCGCCGTGGCGCAGCGCCTCGGTCTGCGCAAGATCTCCGACCTGGCAAAGCATCCCGACCTACGCCTTGGCCTGACCCACGAGTTCCTCGGTCGTGCCGACGGCTGGCCCGGCCTCGCGCACGCCTACGGCATTCCGGCCGGACATCCGCTCGGCATCCAGCACGAGCTGGCGTTTCAGGCGATCCAGGCGGGCAAGATCGACGCCATGGACGTCTACACGACCGACTCATGGATCGAGCGCCTCGGGCTTGTTGTCCTGGAGGATGATCGCGCGTTCTTCCCGCGCTACGACGCCGTGCTCCTGTACCGCGCCGACCTCGCGCGGCGCGCCCCGCAGGCGCTGGTGGCCATTCGGCGTCTCGAAGGGAAGATCGACGAAGCGCGCATGATCCGCGCCAACGCGCGCGTCGTGCTCGAGAAGGAAGATGTCGCGATCGCGGCCGACTCGCTCCTGATCGACGCGCTCGGGGCCGAGCCTCAGGCCAACACACGATCCTCGCGCAGCATCGATCTGCTTCGCTATCTCGGCCAGCACTTGCGTCTGGTCGCGATTTCGCTGCTCGCGGCCATCCTGCTCGGCGTGCCGATCGGGATCGTGTCGGCGCGCTCGCCGGGCCTCGCGCGCATCCTGCTCGCGATCTCGGGCATCGTGCAAACGATCCCCTCCCTGGCGCTGCTTGCGTTCCTGATCCCGCTCCTGGGCATCGGTGCCGGTCCCGCGCTCGTGGCGCTCTTTCTCTATAGCCTGCTTCCGATCGTGCGCAACACGTACACGGGGCTCACGACCATCCCGCCCGCGCTGCTCGAATCGGCCGAAGTGCTCGGCCTCACGCCCGCCGCACGGCTGCGGCGCATCGAGCTGCCCATGGCCTCGCCCGCGATTCTCGCGGGCATTCAGACGAGTGCCGTGATTAACGTGGGCACAGCGACTCTTGCAGCATTGATCGGCGCCGGCGGCCTCGGGGAGCCGATCCTCTCGGGGATTCAGCTGCGAGACACGGCGATGATCTTGGAAGGGGCGATCCCGGCTGCGCTCCTCGCGCTTGCCGTGCAGGGGGCGTTCGATCTCCTGGAGCGCGCGGTGGTGCCGCGGGGACTCAGGCTGCGCTCGGAATAGAGATCAGCCCGTCACGTGCCGCGATTCGATCGCTCCGCATTCGGGGCACTCGTGGATCTGCTCGATCGGGCCGGTGCCGCGCTTCCAGGCCTTCTCGTCTTCGGCGCTCATGGGGTCCACCGGCTTTTCGGCGTGGCAGTTCATCGGGCCGTGGCCTGCCGGGCACATCACGATTTCGTGGTTCGGCATTCTCTCCTCACTTTGCCAGCGCGATGTTCTCGCGCCCGTAGCGCAGCGTCTTGGCCATCCACTCCAGCTCGGCAAGGAACTTGTCGATGCGCGG
>DASYSL010000056.1:0-24947 GCA_036003365.1 Candidatus Eiseniibacteriota bacterium | reverse complement strand
AAGCCGCCTGGCGCCCACAGGATGAAGAGGGCAGGCGAGAGCCACCACGGGCGCCACGATGGGTTGAAGAGCGGCGAGTAAAAAGGAGAGAGGTAGTTTCCGTATTCGAAGTACTTGCCCTGGAGCGCGGCCCAGGTGGCGTAGAGGCCGAGAAGACCGAGTGCAATCGCCTGCGTGAGCGGCGCCACCCACCATTTGTCCTTGCGCTCGCTCTGGGCGAAAGGGACGCCGGCGCCCGCGCCGCGCGCCTTGTCGTCTTTCTCCGAGCTCCAGATCGTCGACGTCGACGCCATCCATACTCTCCTTGGCCCGTGGTCGAGATCGCGCGGCGGTTTCGCCCGCTCCGCTCGCCGACAGCCGGAAACTAGCACGCAGTCGGCACGCGGAAAAGAGTGGCCTGACGCGGCTCGCCGAGGCGTATGATGCCTGGCGTTGCACGGAGCATTCACTTTCTCGTTCTTCGCAAGGAGGTCGAATGATGCGCCTACCGCAACGCATGATCCCGGCCGCCGTCATCGCGGCACCTCTGATCGCGCTTGCTCTCGCCTCTTGCTCGCGACCGGCGTCGCAGGAGACGACCACGCAGCCTGCCGCCGAAGACTCGATCGCCCGCGGCCGCTACCTCGTGGCGGTGGCCGGCTGCAACGACTGCCACACGCCCGGCTATTTCTACAACGCGCCCGATACGACGCGCTTGCTCTCCGGAAGCGAAGTGGGCTGGATGGGCCCGTGGGGTGTGTCGTACGCGCGCAACATCACGCCGGACGATTCGACCGGCATCGGCACGTGGACCGCAGACCAGATCGTCACCGCGATCCGCACCGGCCAGCGCCCCGACGGTAGCCACATTCTGCTACCGCCCATGCCCTGGCCCGACTTCTCGCACCTCACCGACAAGGACGCGTACGCCATCGCGGCGTACCTGAAGTCGATCCCGCCGGTCAGACACGTGGCCCCTGCCATCGTGCCGCCGGGGAAGAAGCCGACAACGCCTTACATTCCCTTCCCCAAGCCTTCGGCATGGGACGCGCCGCGTCCGGCGGGTGGCAACACGCCGGCAGCCGGCGGCAGTGGCACCAAGGTCTGAAGGGGTTGGCAGATTTGCGGAAAGGCGAAGGGCCTCCCGGCGAGGGAGGCCCTTCGTCGATCAGCGCGTCGGGCGCGTGAGTCCGGCGGGGGTGGCGAGCGCGGTGGCGAAGGCGTGCACGACCCAGAGCAGCGGAAACGCCACCGCGAGCGGCAGCGCGCGCAGCACCGAGCGGTCGTAGCGCGAGTCGAGCGCCAAGCCGGTGACGATCTGCGTGAGGCAGAGCGTGGCCAACATCATGGCCCACCAGTTGGGAAGCGGCGAAGCGCCGGCGGGCGGCACGCCCACGGCGTACGAGAGCGTCCAAAACGCCACCAGGCCGGCGCAGCAGTAGGCCCACAGAATCGAGAGCGCGGCCTCGAGATAGACGGGCCACAGCCGGCGCGTGCGCCAGGTCACGAGATCGGGCGCGTGCGCGAGCAGCGTTTGCGCGAGCCCGGCGGCGCGGCGGCGGCGCTGCCGCCACACGCCCACGGCGTCGGCGGGCACGCGCGTCCAAGCATAGGCGCGCGGCTCGTAGCGCACGTCATAGGCCGCGCTCTGCAGGCGCCAGATCATCTCCACGTCCTCGGTCTCCATGTGCGGGCCATAGAGGCCGACGTCGAGGAGAGCGGACTTGCGGTAGGCCGTCACCATGCCCGGCACCCCGAGCAGACGGCCCCACACGCGCTGCGCGCGGTGGAGCAGGCTCACGACCGACGACAGCTCGATGAGCTGGAGCTGGGCCAGGAACGACACGCGGTTGGCGACGCGTGGATTGCCGATGACCGCGGCCACGCGCGCCGAACGGAAGTGCGGCACCATGCGGCGCAGGATGTGCGCGTCGGGACAAGCGCCGGCTTCGAGCACGAGCACGATGTCGCCGCGCAGGCACGGCAAGGCGTCGTTCAAGGCCGTCGCCTTGCCCTCGTCGGTGTCCTTGGTCACCAGGCGCACGCTGCCTTCGTGCACGTAGGGCAGCACCATCTCGCGCACCCGCTCGCTGGCGCCGTCTTCGATCACCACCACTTCGTAATCCGGATAGTCGATCTCGGTCGCCCACGCGAGCGTGCGGCCGATGGTGCGGTCGGCGCGGACGAGCACGCTCACCGGCGGGAAGAAGACGCTGATGTCGAGGTGTTCCCGCCGCTCGCGACGCCAGTGATAGAAGATCGCCATCGTCACCCAGACGAGAGCGCTCCACACCGGATAGAAGACGAAGAAGCGCAGCGCCCAGTGGTACGCGGGCAAGGCACTCACGCTCTCGAAGCAGTCGCGCAGGCCGGCAATCATGCGGCCTCCCGGAGCGGCATCTCCACAGGCTCGGCGTGGTAGACCTTGCGGCCGTCTTCGACGGCGATGCTCACGATCGGCGATTCGGTCAGCGACTCGAGATGGCGCGTGTGGCGAACCACGCGCTCGCGGATCTTGAGGCGCGGCCGGCGGGTGCGCGAGAGATGCGCGTTGTGCGCCGCCCACAGCCAGCACGCCGCGGCCACGATGGTGACCGAGAGCGCCAGGAAGGTGAGCGTGAGGGAGACGTCGGGACCGCGCACGCGGCCCAAGATCTCGACCCACGCCCAGGCGAACGCGGCCCATCCCACGCCTGCGACGAGCAGGTGCAGGGCGCGGCGCAGAGTGCCGGCTTGGCTTCGCGGATCGGGCAGGTGAGGCCGTTCGCTCTCATTGGACATGGCGAAGGAGAATCTGCAAGCGCCGGGCCATTCTGGCGCGTTGGCTGACTTGGCGCCGCCGGCGCGCGGCGTTGCAGAGCGCAGTCCCTGGGTTGCGTGTTGACCGCGCGCCGCCTCGTCGCCCAAAGTGGGCGCTTCCGGCCCACCAGACCTTATCCCGAGGCGCACGCATGTCGAGCAGCACGTTCGGACGTCTCTTCTCGGTCACCACATTCGGGGAATCGCACGGTGCCGCCGTGGGCGCCGTGGTCGATGGCGCTCCGCCCGGCCACGACATCTCCGTCGAAGCCATCCAATATCAGCTCGATCGCCGCCGCCCCGGCCAGAGCGCGGTGACCACGCAGCGCAAAGAGGCGGACACCATCCACGTATTGTCGGGCCTGTTCGAAGGCAAGACGACCGGCACGCCGATCTGTCTCATCGCCTACAACGAAGACGCGCGCTCGCAAGACTACGAATCCTTGAAGGATCTGTACCGCCCCGGCCACGCCGACATGACGTATGCGGCCAAGTACGGTCTCCGCGATTATCGCGGCTCGGGCCGTGCGTCGGGGCGCGAGACGCTCGGGCGCGTGGCGGCCGGCGCGATCGCGCGCCAGATCTTGGCGCCGCTGGGCCCCGACATCGTCGCCGGCACCGTGCAGGTGGGCGAAGTGCGCGCCGACCACCGCAACTGGGCCGACGCCGAAAAGAACGCGGTGCGCTGTCCCGACGCGAGTGCCGCCGCCGACATGGAGCGCGTCATCCTGGCGGCGCGCGATGACCAGGACTCGGTGGGGGGCGTGGTCGAGATCGTGGCGCGCGGCGTGCCCGCGGGCTGGGGCGATCCCACCATGGAGAAGCTCGATGCCGAGATCGCGCGCGCCATGCTCTCGATTCCGGCGATCAAGGGCGTGGAGATCGGCGACGGCTTCGGGGGCGCCATGCTGCGCGGCTCGCAGTCGAACGACGCCTTGGGCCCGGGCGGATTCCTGACCAACCACCAGGGCGGCATCCTGGGCGGCATCTCGACCGGCCAGGACATCGTGGTGCGCATCGCCGTGAAGCCGGCCTCGAGCATCGGCAAGGCGCAGCAGACCATGGACGCGAGCGGCAAGCCCGTCGAGGTGAAGATCGAGGGCCGCCACGATCCCTGCATCTGCCCGCGCGTCGTGCCCGTGGCCGAGGCCATGATGGCTCTGGTGCTGATCAACGCATGGCTGCGCCAGCGCGCGCTGCGCGGCGACGTCTACTAAGGAGAGTCTTTCGTGTCCGATCTGTATCGTTTTCTCGGCTCGACCGGCATCAAGGTGTCCAAGTTCTGCATGGGCACGATGACCTTCGGCACCAAGTGGACACACGTGGGCACGATGTCGTGGCCGGAAGCCGACGCCCTGGTGAAACAGGCGCTCGAAGCGGGCATCAACTTCTTCGACACCGCCGACGCGTATCACTCGGGCGAGTCCGAAGAGTATTTGGGCAAGTCGTTGAAGGCGCATCGCGACACCGTGGTCATCGCCACCAAGGTGCGCGGCCGCTGGTCGCCGGATCCCAATCAGGTCGGTTTGTCGCGCCGTCACATTCGCTGGTCGGTCGAGCAGAGCCTGCGCCGCCTGGGCACCGACTACATCGATCTCTATCAAGTGCACGCCTGGGACGCGAAGACGCCGCTCGAGGAGACGCTGTCGACGCTCGACGACCTGGTGCGTGAGGGCAAGGTGCGCTACATCGGCGCCTCGAACTTCACCGGCTGGCAATTGGCCAAGGCGCTGGGCGTCTCGGAGCGGCGTGGCTGGGAACGGTTCGTCACCTTGCAGCCCTTGTACAACTTGATGAACCGCGAGCTGGAGAACGAATTGCTCCCGTTGTCCCGCGATCAGGGCCTCGGCGTCTTGGTGTGGAGTCCTTTGGCCGGCGGGTTCCTCTCGGGAAAATATCGCCGCGGCGCCGAGCGCCCCAAGGGCGCGCGCCGCGAAGACGGCGAGAAGGCGTACCTGCAATTCGACGAGGAGCGCGGCTTCAAAATCGTCGACGAGCTCGAGAAGATCGGTAAGGCCCACGGCGGCACCGTGGCCCAGGCGGCTTTGAACTGGGTCGCGGCGCGCGAAGGCGTATCTTCCGTCATTATCGGCGCGCGCACGCCGGCGCAGCTCGGCGACAATCTCAAGGCGCTCCAGTGGGATCTCACGCCCGAAGAGATTGCCAGCCTCGACGCCTTGAGCGAGCCACCGCGGCTCTATCCGTACTGGATGATCGCTCAGTTCCATACCAACCGCTGAGGGGAAGACTGATGAAAGGCCGCCTCGCACTCACGATGTTCCTTCTGGCAATGTCATCGCCAGCCTGGGCCGGACCCGTCACCTATGGCATCAAAGGCGGGCTCACGCTCGCGACGATGAGCCAGAACTCCGCCTACGAAGCGCTGGTGCCATTCGAGACACGGACCGGATGGACGGCAGGGGGTTTCGCTCTCTCTCCGATCGACAAGTCGTTTGCGATTCAGGCAGACCTTCTCTACGTCTCGCGCGGCGCCTCGCTGGGCGAGAGCGAGATCAGGGGACCTTCAGGAGAGGACCTCGGCTCGTTCGAGACCTTTCTCAAACGCGACGATCTGGATCTCGGGGTGCGGGCAAGGTATGCGATTGCGCCGACAGCCAAGCTCCAGCCCTATCTCATCGCCGGGCCGGCGGTTTCCATCGAGCTTTCCGAAAAGCTCACCACCGATCCTTCAAACGACATCGTTTCCGGTTCTTCGAATCTCCTCAAAACTCTGGGGGTTGTTGTCAGCTTCGGTGCCGGGACCGAGATCCCCGTGGGATCAGGCCGGTGGCTCGTGGAAGCGAATTACGACCTGGGGGTCAACGATCTCGCGGAGGACTTTGTCAATGGCAGCCTCCATTCTTCCACGTGGAGATTCATGACGGGCTATCATTTCTAGCTAAGGCGCAAACGAAATCCCCAGGCGCGCCGTCGTGTGCTCGTCCTGGATGCCATAGAGATTGCTGACCACAGGCACCTGCACCGCGAGGTCGGCGATCCAGCCGCCTTTCCCCCAGTAGCGAAGGGCGGGGGCCGCGTAGATCATGGTGCCGCCGGTATTGGGGGCGAACGCGGCGCCGTCCTCGTCGCGGAGCGCGGAGCGCGCGTTCACGAAGCCGAGGAGCTGAAAGCTGCCGTATACGCGGGACGTATAGCCGGCGTTGGCAAGGAACGTGTTGCCGTAGTGGTAATCGAAGTCGTTGGTGCCGTTCCAGCGCTCCTGCGCGTCGATCTCGAAAGTGCCCACGCCGACCGGCGCCACGGCAATGCCGCCGAGCGAGCCGCGCCACGCGCCCGCGCCCGTCTGCAGGTGCTCGTCGAGGCGGACGCCCTCGTCGTCACGCGCGGTGTTCGAGCCGGTCGGCATGATGACGCCGCCGATCAGCGAGACCGTGGCGCGGCGGCCTTCGCCAAGCCACGGCTGCCACGCTCGGTACACACCAGTCAGCTCGGCGTCGGCCAGGCCGTTGTGCCGCGCCGTCGCCTCGGTGCCATCGAGCGGACGCTGGATCTGCTCGCGGAACGAATAGGGGAGGCGGCCGAGGAGGAGCAGCGGCTCGACCGGGCGCCACAGCCCGTACGCCGACACGCGATGCTCGCGCTCCTGCTCCATGCCCGGCTCTTCGTCGAGCGCGTTCTCCTTGGAGAGGTAGCGCTCCTCGACGCCGAAGCGGAAGTGATCGGGCTCCGGCCCCCAGAGATAGGCGGCGGGCAAGGGGCTTCCGCACATGCACTGGCTGCACGCCTGCGCGAGCGAGGAGCCGCCGAGAAGCAAGAGAAGAATCACCGCGATTCGTTTCATCCAGAGCATCGTATCGCATGCCTCCGGGCACTGCCATGACGGCCGTCATGTGCCCTAAGTGCCTGAATTGACAGGGCTGAACCTTGGATGGTAATTTTCATCATCCGATCCGGAGGCAAGCCGTGAGCGAACCCCTCTACACCAACGCGAACTGGTACGGCGGCTATTGGCGCCCCCGCGTGGGTGGGGTGCGCGCCGGCTGACCTCTCGCGTCTCCGGTCTTTCTCCCGCCCACGCACGATGCGTGGGTTTTTTTGTTGGCGTGAACGCGGTCGCACACAGGTGAATCGATGATCGTGGTCATGGCCCCCGGGGCCACCGAAGACCATATCCTGGAAGTCACGTCGAGGCTCAACCTCATGGGCCTCACCGTGCATCGTTCGGTGGGCGAGGAGCGCACCGTGCTCGGCGCCGTGGGCGATCCCGGCGGCGTCGACTTCGAAGACATCCGCCGCCTGCCCGGCGTGCGCGATGTGGTCAAGATCACGGCACCCTACAAGCTCGTCTCGCGTACCTTCCAGGCCGAGAACACGGTGGTGCACATCGGCGCGACCTCGATCGGCAACTCGCGGGTGGCGGTGATCGCGGGTCCGTGCTCCGTCGAAGGCGAGGAGCAGACGAATCAGGTGGCCGAGGCCTTGGCGCGCTCGGGCGGTGGGATCTTGCGTGGCGGCGCCTTCAAGCCGCGCACCTCGCCCTACACCTTTCAGGGGCTCGGCGAGGAAGGGTTGGGCATCTTGCGGCGCGCGGCCGACAGGCATGGCTTGGCGGTCGTCACCGAGATCCTGGACGTCGGCCACGTGTCGCTGGTGGAGCGCTACGCCGACATGCTGCAGGTCGGCGCCCGCAACATGCAGAACTTCCCCTTGCTGCGCGAAGTCGGGCGGAGCAGCAAGCCCGTGCTCTTGAAGCGCGGCATGAGCGCCACCATCGAGGAGTGGCTCCTGGCGGCCGAGTACATCCTGTCGAGCGGCAACCGCCAGGTCGTGCTGTGCGAGCGCGGCATTCGCACCTTCGAGACGTACACGCGCAATACCTTGGATCTTTCGGCCGTGCCGGTGGTGCAGCAGCTCTCGCACTTGCCGGTCGTGGTCGATCCCAGCCATGCCACCGGCCTGCGCGACAAGGTCGGCCCCATGGCGCGCGCCGCGGTGGCGGCCGGCGCCGATGGCTTGATGGTCGAGGTGCATCCCAACCCCGAGCGCGCGCTGTCGGACGGCGCGCAGTCGCTCGACCTCGCGCAATTCGAGGACATGGTGAAGCGCTGCCGCGCCGTCGCCGAGACGGTCGGCCGCGCGCTGTGAATTCCGGCGCGCTCGGCGCCCTTCGTCACTCGCTTGGTGTCGCGCTCCGCACCTACGCCGATCTGCTGCTGATCCTGGTTCCGACATTCGTCCTCGTCACCTTGCTCAAGCACACGGCCGCGTTCCCCTGGATGACGGCCAAGCTGGCGCCGGCTATGAGCGTCTTCGGCTTGCCCGGCTCGGCGGCGCTGCCAATCATTCTCGGCTTGTTCGTGAGCCTGTACGCCGCCCTGGCCGCGATGGTCGGCATCGGCCTCACGCCGGCCGAGATCACGACGCTGGCCTTGATGCTGGGCCTCTGCCATAACCTGATCGTCGAAGGCGCGATTTTATTCCGCCTGCGCGCCAATCCCCTTGTGTGGACGGCCGTGCGCGTGATCATGGCGGTCGGCGCGGGGCTCGTGATCGGGCGAGTGCTGGGACTCAAATGACGGCGCCCTGGCAGGATCTCCTCGGCGGCTTCGAGATGCTGGCCAAGATCTTCGTGATCCTGATCCCCATCGTGACCGGCCTCGACTTGCTCAAGACCTATGGCGTGCTGGCTCGCATCCGCCGTCCGCTCGAGCCGGTGCTGCGCTTCCTCGGGCTGAGCCCCGAGGCCGGCGAGCCATTCCTCGCGGGGGTCGGCTTCGGGATGGTCTACGGCGCCGGCATCATTCTCGCTCGCGTGCGCGAGCACGACCTGCCGAAGCGCGACATCGGCATTCTCTCCTCGATCCTGTGCGCCGCCCACGCTCTGCCCGAAGACACGATGATCTTCGTGTCCATTGGCGCCAACGGCCTTTTGATCCTCGCGGTGCGTGTCGTGCTGCTGGTGGCCGCGACCTTCGTCACCCGCGCGTTCTTTCCGGGGAAAAGCACTGCCCCCAGGGCGAGCTGAGCCAACCCGAGCTCACTGCCCCTCGGGGGCAGTCCTACTCAATTGGTAGAGCTTCCCCCAGGGGATGTCGCGATGAGCTAGGAGCCCGTCGGACCGCCACGCTCCTGCGCGCGGGAGATGATGGCGCGCATCTCTTCGGCGCGGCGCGGATCGGATCCGAGGTCGAGAAAGCGCGCGGCGCTCTCGGCCGCGTCGTCGTAGCGGGCCTGCTGGAGCTGGCTGTAGGCGAGGAAATACCAGGCGTCGGCGCGCATCGAGTCGGCTTCGACGCTGCGCTCGAGAAGTGCCGTGCCTTCGACACTGTGTCCAGCATCGAGTTGGGCGAGGCCGAGGTTGTAGAGAGTGGGCGCGTGGCGGGGCGCCACGCGGAGCACCTTGCGCCACTCGGTCTGCGCCCCGGCGACATCGCCGAGATTCGCGAGCCGCACACCGAGATCGTTGTGGCAGTCGGCGAAAGTGGCGGGCGGGTTCTTCATGTAGGGATCGGGCTCGCCGCGCACGATCTCGAACAAGTGTCCGTTGCCGTCGTGGCCGAAGAAGTAATCGCGATGGCCCGGCGCGGGAACGTAGTCGTCCATCCACTCGCCCCGCAGTGTCGAGTCGGCGTACCACACGCGGAGCGCAATGCCGTCGGCGAGCTGGAAGCCGATGTTCACCGGCACGTTCCAGAAGTAGCAGTGGGCACCGGGCTCGAGGGTGGGATGCATGCGGCGCAAGTCGCTCTCGAACCGGGTGAGATACGAAGACGAGCGCCGCACGGCCTGGCCGTCGAGCAGATTGGGCGTGTGGCGCTGGCCCGCGCCGGCGATGAGCGCGCCGACCATCGCCACCGCGGCGACGCGGCCGATCCAGACGGTGCGCGACGAACGGAAGAGGAGCACGAGCGCCGCCACCGCCACGATTGCCGCCCCGAGCGCCGGATAGAACCCGTAATAGACGAAGTGACTGATGACGGCGAAGAGCGGCAGCACGCCGGTGACCACCCACACCAACCCCACGAGCGCGAGCCAGCGCACGGGGCGCTTGGGCCACGAGGCGCGCAAGGCGATCACCAGCGCCGCCGCGGCGAAAAGGATCTGGCCCGCCGTCGCCTGCCAGCCGAACGGCCATACGAAATCGATTCCCGGCACGGCGAGAACCAGCGAGCGCAAGGCGAGCCAGGCGGCCGCCGGATCGTGTCGTCCGAACAAGCTCGTGCGCCCGCGCACCGGCGAGTGCACCAGCGCTCCGCGCTCCGCCCAGGGCAGCCATGGGTTGGTCGCCGCCCAAACGGCGAGCAACACGAGCATCGGCGCTTGCGCCACCGTGGCGCGCTTCCAGCCGGTGCGGCGCACGAGCACGTCGTACGTCCACACGACGAGGGGAAGCGCGACGGCTGCCTCCTTGGACAACACGGCGGCCATGGTCAGAGCCGGGTAGAGGACGCGCTTCCCGGACAAGAACGCCAGGAAGGCTGCCGACGCCAACCCGACGCAGAGCAGATCCTGCACACCGCACGCCCACGCCACGGGCGTGGCGGCCACCGGATGCGCGGCAAACAGCAGGGTGCCGACCAAGGCGGGGCCGTCCGCCGAAGAGAGGTCGCTGCGCGGCGGCGCGAACAGTCGGCGCAGGACGAAGAAGAACAAGACCAGGGAGGCCATCGCGATGAGCAGGCTCGCGACATGGAATCCAAGCGGCTCTGTCCCGAACAGCCGCCGCGCCGTCCAGAAATAGAAATTGCGGGAGATGGGCCGGTAGGCGTTGCCGATCGCGTCCTCGGCGCTGGCGTTGCCGATGAACGACGAGATCCGCGCCCGCTCCAGGAAAAGAAAGTCGTCGTTGATCCAGGCGACGTGGACGACCCAGAGGTAGCGGGCGACGAAAAACAACAGGATGGCCGCGAGCCCGAGCAGCGTTCTCCGCTCGAGCCGGTGAGCCGTGCTTGACACATCCGCCGATGGAAAGCTTAAATGCTGCGCAATCACGCAGTTTCGGCTTTCGACCGAGCGTGGGCGATTAGCTCAGTTGGTTAGAGTGCCTGCTTGACATGCAGGAGGTCAGTGGTTCAAGTCCACTATCGCCCACCACTTCCATCCCACACGCCGAGCGCGGCGGCCTCGCGCCACGGAAAAATCCACGCGGCCCAGCTGCAGCACGGCCCAACACGCCAAACGACGAGCCCTTCAAAGCCATGAGCGCCAACCCGTCCGCCGAAGCGAAAGAGCTCACCAGCCAGCTCGCCCCAGGCGCGGCGGAGGATCCTTATTACGAGATCCGCCACTCGTGCGCTCACGTCCTCGCGGCGGCCCTCAAGCGACTCTTCCCCGGCACTCGCCTGGGCGTCGGTCCTCCGGTGGAGGACGGCTTCTACTACGACGTCCAGCCGCCGCGGCCGATCACCGCCGACGACTTGCCGGTGATCGAAGCCGAGATGAAGAAGATCGTCGCCGAAGGCCAGAGCTTCGAGCGCTCGGTCGTCTCCATCGCCGAAGCACGACGCTTCTTCGAGGAGCGCGACGAGCCCTTCAAGGTCGAGATCATCGACACCATCGCGGCCACCGGAGATGAAACGGTTTCGCTGTATCGGAATGGGGATTTCGTCGATCTATGCCGCGGCCGGCATGTCCAGAACACCAAGGAGATCGCCGCGCTCAAGCTCATGAGCCTGGCGGGCGCCTATTGGCGTGGCAACGAACACAATCCCCAGCTCACGCGAGTCTACGGCACCGCGTGGCGCACTCAGGACGAGCTCGACGCGTATTTGCATAGACTTGAAGAAGCCGAGAAGCGCGACCACCGCAAGCTGGGGCGCGAGCTGGAGCTCTTCAGCGTTCAGGAAGAGGTGGGCGGGGGGCTCATCTTCTGGCATCCCAAGCTCGCCATCGTGCGCCACGTGATCGAGACCTACTGGAAGGAAGAGCACCTCAAGCGCGGGTACCAGTTCGTGTACACCCCGCACATCGCCAACGAGCGGCTCTACCAGATCTCGGGCCACCTCGAGAACTATGGCGACCTCATGTACAACGCCATGGACATCGACGGCCAGCCGTACCGGGTGAAGCCCATGAACTGCCCGGGCCACATCATGATCTACCGCAGCCGCAAGCGCTCCTATCGCGAGCTGCCCATGCGGCTGGCCGAGCTCGGCACCGTGTATCGCTACGAGCGCTCCGGCGTCCTTCACGGCATGCTGCGCGTGCGCGGCTTCACCGTGGACGACTCGCACATCTTCTGCACCGAGGAGCAGATGTCGGGCGAGGTGGAGAACTGCCTCGAGCTGCTCGAGAAGATGATGAAGGACTTCGGCTACACCTATCGGTGCTACCTGGCGACCCGGCCGGCCGATCACACCATCGGCACCGACGACGGCTGGGGGCGCGCCACCGAGGCGCTGCGCTCGGCGCTCGAACGGCTCAAGATTCCCTACGAGGTCGACGCGGGCGGCGGGGCGTTCTACGGGCCCAAGATCGACGTCAAGCTCATGGACGCGATCGGTCGCCTGTGGCAGGGGCCGACCATCCAGTGCGACATGGGCCTGCCGGAGCGCTTCGACGTGAATTACGTGGGCCCCGACGGCCGCGAGCACCGGGTGGTCATGATCCACCGCGCCATCCTGGGCTCGTTCGAGCGCTTCGTGGGCGGGCTGATCGAGCACTACGCGGGCGTGTTCCCGCTGTGGCTCGCGCCCGAGCAGGTGCGGGTGCTCAGCGTCTCCGAGGGCAGCCTGCCGTACGCCCGCCAGGTGGCGGCCGACCTGCGGGAGGCAGGGCTCCGCGTGGCGATCGACGACGGCCCCGACAAGGTGGGGGCCAAGATCCGCCGCGCCGAGACCGACAAGGTGCCTTACATGCTGGTGGTGGGCGAGCGCGACGCGACCGCCGGCACCGTGAGCCCGCGGCGCCACGGCAAGGGGGTTCTGGACGCCCTGAGCGCCCAAGCCTTCCTGGAGCAGGCTCTTGCGGAGGTGCGCGAGAAACGCTAGCATTCCTCGGACAAAGCAATATCGTTCAAGAAGAAGCGCAGGCTTCTCACCCCACGCGGGCCGCGTGGCACGTTTCCCCGGCCCAGCTCAAGGGTTCTCGAGTCCGCCCCCGTGCATCGAACGGACGGCGCGGACGGGTCCGCCCCACGCGGGACGGAGGGAAGTCTGCGCTTCCTTCCGTCCCGCGTTTCGTTTGGGGAGCCCCACGAACGATGCGGGCGCACACCAACACCAGCAGGAGGGCAGAACCATCGGTTCGTACGCTAAAGACACGACGAGGATCAACGAACGCATTCGCGTTCCGCAGGTGCGGCTCATCGATGACGCAGGAGAGCAGGTCGGGATCATCGCTACACGCGACGCCCTGACCATGGCGCAGGAGAGAGGACTCGATCTGGTCGAGGTCTCGCCCACCGCGCGCCCACCGGTCTGCCGCATCATGGACTACGGAAAGTTCAAGTACGAGCAGTCGAAGCGCGAGCGCGTCGCACGCAAGAAGCAGCACGTCGTTCATCTCAAGGAAGTGAAGCTCCGTCCCAAGATCGAGCCGCACGATTACCTGACCAAGCTGCAGCACGCGCGCACGTTCTTGGAGGAGAAGAACAAGGTCAAGTTCACGGTCACGTTCCGCGGCCGGGAGATCGCCCATCCCGAGCAGGGCCACAAGTTGCTGGTCCGCGTGCTCGGCGACCTGGCGGATCTGGCGAGCGCGGAGAGCCACCCTCGGTCCGAGGGACGCATGCTCACCGTGACCTTGCTGCCCAAGCCCGGAAAGCCGCCGGTCAAAGGCGCGGCAACGCGTCCCGAGGCGGCCGAATCGGCGGGACCCGCCACCGGCTAGGATTTCACGCCCGATCTTTCGCGCGGGATTGCACGCGCCTCCGCGGGCTCATAGAGCCCGCAAGGGCGAGAGGAGAAACGCATGCCGAAGATGAAATCGAACCGGGCCGCGAAGAAGCGCTTCAAGCTCACCGCGTCCGGCAGGGTCAAGCACAAGCGCGGGTATGCCCGCCACATCCTGGGCTTCAAGAGCCGCAAGCGGAAGCGCCACATGCGCAAGGGCGCCTATGTCCACAAGGCTGACGAGGCGCGCGCGCGCCGTCTGCTCGGAGTCAACTAGCCCGCTCGCGGCTTCGATCTAAAGGAGAGAACAAACCATGCCCCGTTCCAAAACCGTCGTCCCCGGCAGGGCGCGCCGCAAAAAGGTGATGAAGGCCGCCAAGGGCAATTTCCAGGGCCGCCGCAAGCTCTACCAGTCCGCGGTCGAGACCGTGATGCGCGGCCTGCAGTTCGCCTACGTCCACCGCCGCCAGAAGAAGCGCAACTTCCGCCAGCTGTGGATCGTGCGTATCAATGCCGCCGTGCGCCCGCACGGCATGTCGTACTCGACGTTCATCTCCGGCCTCAAGCAGGCCGACATCAACGTCAACCGCAAGGTGCTCGCCGATCTGGCCATTCACGACGCCACCGCCTTCGGGAAGCTCGTCGAGCTGGCGAGCGCCGCCCGCCAGACGCAGAACGCGTAAGACCGGCCGGCTTTCGTCATGTCGGTCACGCTGACCGATTCCGTGCGCGCGTTGCGCGAGGAAGCGCTCGCCGAGGCTCAGGCGGCGCCCGATCTGGGTGCCGTCGAGGCCGCGCGGCTCAAGTATCTGGGACGCAAGGGCGCTTTGACCGCGGTGCTGCGCGGCTTGAAGGACTTGAGCCCCGAGGAGCGCGGGCGAGTGGGCGCCGAGGCCAACGCGCTGCGCGATGCTTTGGAAGCGGCGCTCGAAGCGCGGCGTGAGGCGCTGGAAGGCGCGGGCGGTGCTGCCGCCGGCGGCGTCGACGTCACGCTGCCTGGACGGCGTCCGTGGGTCGGGCACTATCACGTGCTCAACCAGGTGCGCGACGAGCTGGTCGACGTCTTCTACGGGCTCGGCTTCGGCGAGGCCGAAGGCACCGAGGTCGAGGACGACCGCCACAACTTCGAGATGCTGAACCTGCCGCCGGGCCATCCGGCGCGCGAAGCCCACGACACGTATTACTTGGAAAACGGCTTGGTCATGCGCACGCACACCTCGCCCGGGTGGGTGCGCGCCATGGAAGCGTCGCCGCCGCCTTTGCGGCTCGTGTTCCCCGGCCGCGTGTTCCGCGCCGAGAGCATCGACGCCACGCACATGGACCAGTTCCATCAGATGGATGGCCTGTACGTGGCCGAGCGCGTGACCTTGGCCGACTTGCGCTCGACCTTGCGCGAAGCGGCGCGTCGCCTGTTCGGCGAGAAGACGCGCGTGCGCTTCGTGCCTTTGTACTTTCCGTTCACCGAGCCGTCGGCCCAAATGGATGTGTCGTGCTTGATCTGCGGCGGCTCGGGAGCGCTGGCGTCGGGCGCGCGCTGCCCGGTGTGCAAGGCCACCGGCTGGCTCGAGATCCTGGGCTCGGGGATGGTGCACCCGGCGGTGTTCCGCGCCGTGGGCTACGACCCCGACAAGGTGAGCGGCTGGGCCTTCGGCATGGGCCTCGAGCGCATCGCCATGCTGCGCCACGGACTCGACGACATTCGCCACTTCCTGGAAAACGACCTGCGATTCTCGAGGCAGTTCTGAGATGAAAGTCCCGCTCTCCTGGCTCGACGAGTGGGTGCCGTGCGCCGACGTTCCCGTCGAGCGTCTGGCGGAGCTGTTCGTCGAGCGCGGCTTTCCGGTCGAGTCGATCGCACGCACGGGGCACTCGTATGCCGGGATCGTCGTCGGCCAGGTGCTCGACGTGCGCAAGCATCCGCAGGCCGATCGGCTGGTCTTGGCGCGCGTGGACGTGGGGGACGGCGCCGAGCGCTCGATCGTGTGCGGCGCGCCCAATCTGGTGGCCGGCATGCGCGTGCCCGTGGCGCTGCCCGGCACGGTCATGCCGAGCGGCATGGAGATCAAGAAGAGCAAGATCCGCGGCGAGGTTTCCGAAGGCATGCTGTGCTCGGGCCGCGAGCTGGAGCTGACCGAAGACCACAGCGGAATTCTGGGGCTCGCGCCGGACGCTCCCCTGGGCCGGCCACTGGCCGAGGTACTGGGCACGAGTGCCGAGACCGTGATCGAGCTGGAAGTCCACTACAACCGTCCCGACGTCATGAGCGTGGCCGGCGTGGCGCGCGAGCTTTCGGCGGCGCTGGGCCGACCGTTGCGCGACTCCGCGCAGGTGCGGCTCGCGCAGGCCCAGAAGACGGCCGCCCAGGGCCCGGTGCCGATCGCCCTCGAGGATGCGGAAGGCTGCCCGCGCTACGTCGGCGCCGTGCTGCGCGGCGTCACCCTCGCGCCCTCGCCCTCATGGCTCGCGCAACGTCTCGAGCAGGCTGGCGTGCGGCCCTTGTACAACGTCGTCGACATCACCAACTACGTGCTGCTCGAGCTGGGCCAGCCGCTGCACGCGTTCGATCTCGCCAAGCTGCACGGCCCCGAGATCCGCGTGCGCCGCGCGGCCAGCGGCGAGAAGATCACCACGCTCGACGGCCGCGAGCGGCAGCTCACGCCCGATCATCTCGTGATCGCCGATCGCGATCGCGCCGTGGCCATCGCCGGCGTCATGGGCGGCCAGGATACCGAGGTCACCGAGCAAACGAAGGACATCCTGCTCGAGTCGGCGTACTTCGATCCCTACCGCATTCAGGTCGCGGCCAACCGCTTCGTGCTCAAGTCGGAGGCCAGCCGCCGCTTCGGCCGCGGCGTCGATCCCAACTTGGCGCCCGTCGCCGCCGCGCGCGCCATCGAATTGCTGCAGAGCGTCGCCGGTGCGCGCCTCGAAGAGCCGGTGGGTGAGAGCGCGGCGCGCTCGTACGCGCCGCTCACGCTGGCACTCGAGCCCGCGCGCGTGAACGCGCTCATGGGCGCCGAGCTGACCGAAAAAGAGATGGAGAAGCATCTCTCGGCACTCGGCTTCGGCGTGCGCCACAACGGTGCGTTCCACGTCACCGTGCCGACGTACCGCCGCGACGTGAGCGAGGCGACCGATCTCATCGAGGAGATCGCGCGCGCCCACGGCTACGAGAATCTGCCCGACGTGCCCATCGGCGGCGCGGCGCAGGGGGCCAAGCGCGACCCCGGCCTCCTCTTCGCGCGTCGCGTACGCGAAGCTCTGGTCGGCTTCGGCTTCGTCGAGGCGCTCACGCCTTCGCTCGTCGATCCGGCGCGCGCCCAGCAGACGTGGCCGCTCACGCAGGAAGGCGAGCCGCGCTTTGCGCGCGTGGCCAATCCGCCCTCGCCCGAAGCCAGCGTGCTGCGCACCGATCTCGCCGCCGGTCTGCTCACCGTCGTCGCGCACCATCTGCGCCACGGCGCGCCCGGCACGCGCGTCTTCGAGGTCGGCCACACGTTCGTCGCACGCCACGAAAGGCCCGCGCCCGGCGATTTCCCCGAAGAGCGCGCGTGGGTCGGCTTCGCGCTCGCCGGTCTCGCCGATCCCGAGACGTGGGAAGGGGAGCGCGGCGTCGACTTCTTCGATGCCAAGGGCGTCGCCGAGTCCCTTTTTGCGCGTCTTGGCATTGACGGTGTCAAAACACGGGCGTACGCTTCGCCCGCCTGGAAAGCGGGAGAGGCAGCGGAATTTCTCGCTCCGCACCGAGTCGGATGGGTGGGCCAGGTCGAGCCGCGCCGCGCGCGGGCTTGGAAGCTCGACCGCCCGGTCTATCTGTTCCTCGCTTCGCTCGCGGCGCTCGCCGCCGCGCGCGGTGCCGCCGCCTACCGCTCCTTCTCGCGATTCCCGGCCGTGAAGCGCGATCTCGCCTTCTTCCTGCCCGCGCGCGTCTCGCACGCGGAGGTGGAGGAGAAGATGCGCGCCGCGGCGGGCAACCTGCTGCAATCCGCCCGCCTTTTCGACGTGTACCAAGGCACCGGAGTCCCCGAGGGCCAGAAGAGCCTCGCCTACTCGCTCGATTTCGCTCACCCCGAGCGCACGCTCGCGGAAAGCGAGGTCGAGGAGGCGCAGGCGGCCGTGGTTCGGGCGCTCGCGGAGTCTTTCGGCGCCACGCTGCGCGCGGGCGCGGAGAAGAAATGATGGCCCTCGCTACCGAGCTCGCTGCCGATCCCGCGTCGTCGATCGATCATCTCGCGGAGCGCGTCGAGCGCGCGGCGGGCGTGGTTCTGCGCCTCAAGGAGCAGAACGCGCGCCTGCAAGAGCTGTTGCGCGAAGCCGAGCGCCGCTCGGCCGCGCTGGAGGCTCAACTGATCGAGAAGTCCGACGTGGAAAACAACGCCGAATACCGCCGCATGCGTGAACAAGAAGAGAAGTGGCGCGCCGAGAAGCGCTCGCTCGCCGAGCGCATCGACGGACTCGTGCAGCGTCTGGAGCAGCTCGGAGCGTAAAAACCAGTTCCCGCTCAGCCCCGAGGTGGTAGCATGGAAGACAGAAACGAGGTTCGCGTCCAGATCTTCGGCACCTCGTACACGATCCGCGGTGAAGCGGAGGCCGCCTACGTGCAGAACGTGGCGGCGTACGTCGATGCCAAGATGCGGGAGATCAACGAAAAGCTCCCGGTGGCGTCGGTCGCGAAAGTCGCCGTCCTTGCCTCGCTCAATCTGGCGGACGAATTGTTCCGCGAGCGGGAGGAGCGGCGCCGGCTTTCGCAGAGCGTGACGGAGCGTGCCGATCGGTTGTCGGGCGCGCTCGAGTCCGTCCTGCAGGACGCGTAGCAGCACCGTCGAGCAGCACCAAAAGCACGCGGCGCGGCCTCCCGAAGGCCGCACGCGGAACATGCTTCCCTGCCGTGCACGTGGTGCATCCGTAGTTGTTGAGCCAACACGTTGATGCAGGGCGGTCCAATGCAGCGCGAAGTGATACCGGTCGAGCTGGCCTTCGGGTTGGCCCGGTCCGGGACACCGACCACCGCTAGGAACGCCCCTCTTTGGGAGACCGGTTCAACACTCCCGATCCCACGGCAACTCGGTGGGGAGGTTCGTGAGGAGGGCGGAGGCCCGTTGCCTTCGCCCTCCTATAGTAGCTGCTAGTAGCTGCCGTAACGGGAGCCCCATCCCTCCCCGGCTCCAGCACCCCCAAGAGGGCGCATGATCCTGCTCGCCATCGGCGACGTCATGGGCAGCGCCGGACGCGACGCCCTGGCGCGCGCGCTGCCGGGAATCGTCCGCCGCCATGGCGTCGAGTTCGTCGTCGCCAACGGGGAGAACGCGGCCCACGGCGCCGGCATCACGCCTTCGACCGCGGCGGCGCTGTTCGCCGCCGGCGTCGACGTGATCACGGGCGGCAACCACACCTGGGACCGCCCCGAGGCCAACGAGCTCCTCAACAGCGAGCCGCGCCTGCTGCGCCCGGCCAACTACCCGCCGAGTGCTTCGGGGCGGGGGAGCGGCATTTTCCGCACCAAGAGCGGCGTCAAGATCGGCGTGCTCAATCTCCAGGGCCGCGTGTTCATGCCGCCGCCCGAAGTCGACGATCCGTTCGCCGAAGCCGACCGCTCGCTCGAAGAGCTGCGCCGCGAGACGCCGATCATCCTGGTCGATTTTCACGCCGAAGCGACGTCCGAGAAGACAGCGCTCGCGCTGCACCTGGCCGGGCGTGCCTCGGTCGTGTACGGAACGCACACCCATGTGGCCACGGCAGACGAGCGCATCCTCGCCGGCGGCACGGCCTTCATGGCGGACGTCGGCCTCACCGGCAGCTACGACTCGGTGATCGGCGTCGACAAGGCGGCCGCACTCCGTCGCTTTCTCGACGCCGTGCCGCACCGCCTCGAGCCGGCGAGCGGCGATCCGCGCCTCTCCGGCTTGCTCATCGACATCGACCCGCGCGACGGCCGCGCCAACTGGGCCAGGCGGATCGAAGTCGCGGTGACCGAGAACGGCACTCCGGGAACCGCACGCCTGCTCAAAGGCGCGCCGGTAGCCGAGCGCGTCCTGGCGCAGGCCGCCGCGCGTGCGACCGCCTTGAGAGAGAAGGGAATGGTGCCGACGCTGGCCCTCCTTTCCGTGGGCGAAGATCCCGCTTCGCGCGTCTACCTCGGCAAGAAGAAGGAAGCCGCCGAGCGCGCGGGCATCGTCGTGGTCGAGCGCCGCTGGAACGCCGATGACGATCCGGAGACTCTGCTGACCGCCCTGGCCGATCTCGGACGCGATCCGTCGGTGCACGGCGTTCTGCTTCAGTTACCTCTACCGGATGGCTGGGACACGAATTCGATGATCGAGTCTTTGCCGTTCGCAAAGGACGTGGACGGCTTCCATCCGGTGAATGCGGGTCTGCTCGCCCAAGGAAAGCCGCTCTTCGTGCCGTGCACGCCGCTCGGCATCGCGGAGATGCTGCGCTTCTACGAGGTACCGGTCGCGGGCCGCGCCGTCACCGTCGTGGGGCGCTCGGGCGTGGTGGGCCGGCCCTTGGCCACGCTCCTCGGGTCCAAAGGCAACGACGCCACCGTGACCGTGGCGCATTCGCGCACCGACAATCTCTTCGAGGCCACGCGCTCGGCCGACGTGCTCATCGTCGCCATGGGCCAGCCGCAAGCCATCGGCGCCGAGCACGTGAAGCGCGGCGCGGTGGTGGTCGACGTGGGCGTGCATCGCGTCGACGGCAAGCTCGTGGGCGACGTCGATGCCGCCACGGTGGCCCACGTCGCCAGTGCCCTATCCCCGGTGCCGGGAGGCGTGGGCCCGCTCACGGTCGCGTTCTTGCTGCAAAACACGGTCAAGGCCGCGGAGCTCGCCGCCCATTCCGTGCCGAGGCCGCGAGCGTGACGCAACGCGCGCCCGCTCCCGGACCGGCCGTGCTCACGGTTTCCGAGCTCACGCGCGGCATCAAGCGCGCGCTCGCCGAGCGCTTCGACGACGTCTGGGTGCGCGGCGAGATCTCGGGCTTCAAACGCGCGCCCTCGGGCCACATGTATTTCAATCTCAAGGACGATGGCGCTTTGCTGTCGTGCGCGATGTGGCGCATGGCCAACCAGGTGCTCACGTTCACGCCCGTCGACGGCATGGAAGTCGAAGCCCGCGGCTCGATCGACGTCTACCCGCCGCGCGGGGGCTACCAGCTCATCATTCGAGAGATGCTGCCCGGCGGGCGCGGCGCGCTGCTCTTGGCGCTCGAGGCCTTGCGCCGTAAGCTCGCGGCGGAAGGGCTACTCGATCCGGCGCGCAAGCGTGCGATTCCGCGCTTTCCTTCGCGCATCGTCCTCGTCACTTCACCCGCCGGCGCAGCGGTGCGCGACTTGCTGCACGGGCTCGGCCGCCGCTGGCCGCTCGCGCAGGTGACCGTCGTCCCCGTGCCGGTGCAAGGGCCGGGTGCTTCGATCGCCATCGCCAGCGCCATCGAGCGCGTGAACCGCTGGGGCTGGGCCGAAGTGATGGTCGTGGGCCGCGGCGGCGGCTCGCTCGAAGACCTGTGGGCCTTCAACGAGGAGCCGCTGCTCCGCGCCGTGGCCGCTTCGCGCATCCCGACGGTGAGCGCCGTGGGCCACGAAGTCGACCGCACGCTCTGCGACGATGTCGCCGACCTGCGCGCGCCCACGCCGAGCGCCGCCGCCGAGATGGTCGTGCCCGACCAGGTGCAGATCCGCCGCTTCGTCACCGCGGCCACCGATCGCCTGGTCAGCGCCGCTCAGCGAGCCGTGGGGGAGCGCGCCGCCTTGCTCGCGCGCGTGCGCGACGGCTACGGCTTCCGCCGCCCGCAGGACCTGCTCGGCAACATGACGCAGACCCTGGACCGCCTGAAGGCGCGGCTCACCCGCGCGGCGGTCACGGGCCTCGCCACGCGCCGCGCCCGCGCCCGCGCGGTCTCGAGCGCCTACGGCTTGCGCCGCCCCGGCGTCTGGATGGTTCGCCTCGGCACGCGGCTCGCGTCGGCGCGCCACCGGCTGGGCGGGGCCCTCGCCCGCGAGATCGACGCCAAGGCCGAAAGCTGGCGATCCTGCGCCCGGCACCTGGGCTCTCTTTCTCCTCGCGCCGTGCTCGCGCGGGGCTATTCTCTCGTCCGTCTGCCGGATGGCCGCCTGGTGCGAAGGGCCAGCGAAGTCGCTGCCGGAGCGCGGCTCGCGATCGAATTCGCCGAGGGCGGCGCCGACGCGGTGGTGGAGCGGGTGAGGGAGAAGGAACCGCGCTAGAGGGGATGGCGCTTATGATCCCTCAACCGGCCGCGCGGCCTGTTGAGTGAGTGGTGAAGTGGTCAAGTCACAGGTCCATGGACCTGTGAGTGGGCCAGTCCCAGCCTGTGACCACTCCCATGTTCCAGAGCATGCGAGTGGTCCACGGGGTCCGACCGGTCACTTGCGCTAGAGGACGTGTTGGGTTGAACTTGCGCCGAAACTCTCGTCCCCGGCCCTAGGAGACACGATGGCCAGTAAGGCCAAGGACAGCCCCAACAAGAAAAGCGACGCGCCCGGCGGGCAGGCGCAAGTTCCGCCCGACGTGGCCGCGATCCCGTTCGAGAAGGCGCTCGACGAGCTGGAGCACATCGTCGAGCAGCTGGAGGAGGGCTCGCTCTCCCTCGAGGACGCGCTCAGCCGTTTCGAGCGGGGGATCCATCTTTCCCGCCACTTGGAGCGTCAACTCAGAGAAGCCGAAGCGCGCGTGCAGCGGCTCGTCGGCGGCGAGGCCGAAGCGCCCATCCTGGCGCCCTTCCAAGAGACCGACGAACAGTCCGAAGAGGAAGATGACGAGAGCGGTGGCACCCTCTTCTAACGGCAAGGCCCATCTGAACGGAGCTCGCGTCGCCGCCGATTTCGAATCCTGGCGCGTGGCCGCCGACCGCCACTTGACCAAGCGGCTTGCGCGCCTTCCCCAGGTGCCGCCCGTCCTGGCCGACGCGCTGCGCTACAGCGTCCTCGGCGGGGGCAAGCGGCTGCGCCCGCAATTCGTGCTCCTGGGCGCCACGGTGGTGGGTGGCCGCGTCGCCGATGCTCTGCCTGTCGCGGCCGCGTTCGAGCTCGTGCACGCCTTTTCGCTCGTCCACGACGACTTGCCCGCGATGGACGACGACGATCTGCGCCGCGGCCGTCCTACGGTGCACCGCCAGTTCGACGAGGCCACCGCGATCCTCGCGGGCGACGCGCTGCTCGCGCTCGCCTTCGACGACATCGCAGCACTTCCCGAGCGCGGCGTCGCGCCCGCGCGCGCGCTCATCGCCGCGCGCCTTCTCGCCGATGCCGCCGGCGCTCGCGGCATGGTGGCCGGCCAGTACCTCGACATCCGCGCGGAAGGTCAGAGGCAACGCGCCACGTCCGCGCAAGTCGAGCGCATCCACGCGCGCAAGACCGGCGCGCTCTTCTCCGCCGCGCTCGAAGCCGGTGGCGTCCTGGGCGGTGCCGACACAAAACAACGCCAAGCGCTCAGACAAGCCGGCCTCGAGCTGGGCGTCGCCTTCCAGATCGTTGACGACCTGCTCGACGAGCGCAGCACGACGCGGGCACTCGGCAAGCCGGCGGGCTCCGACCGCCAGCGCGGCAAGGCGACGTATCCGAGCGCCGTTGGCATCCAAGGCGCCGAAAAAGCGGTGGACCGTCACGTGACCCGCGCACTGAAAGCAGCCAAAGCTTTTCCGCGCCACCAAGCGCACTTCACGCACCTGGCCAAGCTCGTCTCGGACCGCCAAGCTTGAAACCCTTCGTCGTCGCGTTCACCACGGCGGTCATCGTCCAGCTGTACAAGTTTTTCTCGCATTGGGCGGTGAGCGGGCGCCCGTTGTTCGGGCGGCTCATCCAAACCGGCGGCATGCCGAGCAGTCACTCCGCCGCCGTGGCCGCGCTGTCCACGAGCGTGTTCCTGATGGTCGGACCGCGCAATCCGCTGTTCGGTGTCACCCTGTATCTGAGCCTCATCGTGATGTATGATGCCGCAGGCGTTCGGCGGGCCGCCGGGCGGCAAGCGGCGATCTTGAACCGCATGCTCGAGGAGCACGAAGACAAGGAGTTACGCGAGCGTCGTCTCCTCGAACTTCTTGGCCATACGCCATTCGAGGTGGTCGTCGGCGCGGCCATCGGCGTCGCCCTGGCCCTTGCTTGGGACGCCTTCTAGCCGCTCGCGCGAGCAACTCGACCCGAGGTATGCATGGCTTGGTTGGACGAGATCCAATCTCCGCAGGATCTCAAGAAGGTTCCCGAGGAACGTCTCCCCGAAGTCGCGGCCGAAATCCGTGAGCTGATCCTCCACACGTGCTCCGAAAACGGCGGCCACCTGGCGCCGAGCTTGGGCGTGGTCGAGCTCACGCTGGCGCTGCACACCGTGTACGACGCGCCGCGCGACAGGATCGTGTGGGACGTCGGCCACCAGGCGTACGCCCACAAGATTCTCACCGGGCGCCGCGATCGTTTCCCGACCTTGCGCAAGTACGGTGGCATCTCCGGCTTCCCGCGCCGCGCCGAGAGCACCTACGACACCTTCGGCACCGCGCACGGCTCGACCGCCATCTCGGCCGCTCTCGGCATGGCGGCGGCCCGTGACATCGCCGGCGAGGATTACAACGTCGTCGCCATCGTGGGTGACGGCGCCATGACCGGCGGGCTCGCGTACGAAGGCATGAACAACGCCGGCGGCTCGCGCAAGAACGTGCTGATCATTCTCAACGACAACAAGTTCTCCATCTCGCCCAACGTCGGTGGCATCGCGCATTACCTGACGCGCATCACCACCACGCCGGTGTACCGCGAGCTCGAGACCGACGCCTGGAAGCTCCTCGGCATGCTGCCCGCGCTCAGCAAGGAAGCGCGCACCGTGGCGAGCAAGCTCAAGCGCGGCCTCAAGCGCCTGACCATTCCCGGCGTGCTGTTCCAGGAGATGGGCCTGCAGTATTACGGCCCGGTCGACGGCCACAACGTGAACGAGCTGATCTCCGTGCTGCGCCAGATCAAGAAGATCCCCGGCCCCGTGTTCCTGCACGTGAAGACGGTGAAGGGGAAGGGCTACGAGCCCGCCGAAGCCGACGCCTGCACGTTCCACGGCCTCGGCAAGTTCGACAAGGTGACCGGCAAGGCGCAGAAGTCGTCGAGCCCCACCTTCACCAACGCCTTCGCCGACACCGCACTCGAGCTCGCCGCGGCCAACCCGAGAGTGGTCGCCGTGACCGCCGCGATGTGCGATGGCACCGGCCTGGCCAAGTTCCGCGATCGGTATCCCGATCGCTTCTTCGATGTCGGCATGGCCGAGGCACACGCCGTGTGCTTCGCCGGCGGCCTGGCGACGGCGGGCGCGATTCCCATCGTCGCCATCTACTCGACTTTCCTGCAGCGCGCCTACGACCAGATCATTCACGACATCGCGC
>DASYSL010000055.1:0-16778 GCA_036003365.1 Candidatus Eiseniibacteriota bacterium | reverse complement strand
ACCGGCTCGGACGCTGGAACTGGCACGACGAGATCTGGACGCTGCTCCTGCTCGAGATGTGGCATCGCGAGTTCGTCGACCCACCCGTGGCCATGGCCGAGGAAGCTTCAGAGATCGATTGCGGCGCTGCCGGAGCCTGAGACCTGCCGCTCACCGCCGCGTCACGACGTAGTCCTCGATGGCATCTCCGTCACTGCCCCTGCCTCCCGGTCCTCTCCAATTGCTGGCGAATGCGACGCGACGGCCGTCGGGCGAAGGCACGGCGTGGGCCTCGCAGCGATAGCAACCCGGGGACGCGGTGAGCGTGTGCGCCCAGGTCTCGGGGCTGCCACCGCCGTCCAGGGGCAGGGCCACGATCTCATCGCTGCCGTCCTTGCCGTGTTGATAGAAGTACGTGACGTAGACCCAGCCCGGCCGCTCCAGGTTGCGCGCCGAGACGTGGGATACGGACGCCTCATCGCCGCCTTGGGTGAGCGCGGTGACGCGCCCGTCCTTGAGCCGAATCTTGACCACGTGTCCCATCGACGAGCCCGGGCAGGCGAGTCCGCCCACCATCACGTCCTCGCCGTCGGCAGGATCCGTTGCCATGTCCGCGTGCTTGGCCGGAAAGATCCAACCCTCGTTCTGCCCCTGCACCGGAGCGCAGCGCAACGATCCCTCGGCCATGCGATGCGGCCTGAGCTCGAGGGTCTTGGGATCGACTTCGAGAATGCGGTGGAGGTCCTCGGTCTCGGGCGTGTCGCCCGCGTAGTTCACGTCGACGTAGCGGCCGGAGGGCGAGACGCTGATGTTGTCGACCGGCATGTCCGAGCCGAATCCCGGGTCGGGCAGGCGATAGACCGGACCGATGCGGCGCGCCGGATAGGGAGCGAAAGGCGGCCTGGGATCCATGTCGACGACGAACAGGCTCTTGCCCTTGCCGAGGGCAACGAAGCGGCCGTCGCGCGACGGGTTGCCCTCGCCGCTTCCGATCCCGTCCACCTCGAACGGGAGATCCCACGACCGTGTCACGCGGCACGAAAGCACGTTCACCCATGCCAGCCGCCGGCCGTCGCGATCGACGCCGATACGCTCGCTCGCGTGCTCGCGGCTCGGATGCCAGCGCGAATCGTAGAGCGCACTGGCCTCGCAGAGCGCGGCCACCGGCGCGAAGGTCGTGCCGTCGAGGAGCAGCTGAGAGGGTTTACCCCCCTTGCGGTTCTCGACGAAAAAGAGTTTCTGGTCGGCGCTCCATGGTTGCTGCTTGGAGTAGACGTGGCGCGCGTCCTTCCCCCATGTCCCTTCGACGTGGTGAAGAGGGCTGCCGGGGTCGCCCGTGATCCGGACGATGCGCATGCCGGACGCGTCGTCGGTGAAGGGCTGCAGGTAGGAGGGCTTGGCGGGGGAAGAGTCGTCGGCGAAGAGGTGAGGCGCGGCGAGCGCCGTCGCCGCGGCCATGAGGGCCGCGGCGAGGCGTCGCTTCAGCAAGAAGGATCCAGGCGTCATGGAGGCCATGTTGTGATCGTGGCGACCGCCTGGGTTCGGTCGACACCACCTTACCGAATCGATCGCGATCCGGTAAGGCCCCCTGCCGCTACAGCAACGTGACTTTCTGCTCGGCGGTGTGCCCGGGCTGCGTCAGGCGCAGCCAGTACACGCCCGCCACCCATTTGCGGTCACGCTCGAGGTCGAAGGAGTGCAGGCCCGGTGCTTCGCCGCCGAGCTCGCGCGTCCACACGGCGCGTCCGCGCACGTCCACCATTTCCAGGTGTCCGCCTCCGCCTTCGCCGAGCGAGTACGAGATCGCCACGTGCGAGGTCGCCGGATTGGGCCATGCGCTCTCGAGCGCGAACGCCACATGGTCCTTCGCCGGCGCGTCGACGCTCGGCGCCTCATCCTCGGTCGCGGCCATGCCGGCCAGCGGGCGCGGCACGCGCAGGACGTAATCCTTGATCTCCCACGTCGACCCGCACATCACGCAGTCCTGCGCCCAGTTGCTGGCAAAGGCGACGCGCATGCCGTCGGGGGACGGCACCGGATGCGACTCGCAGCGATAGCACCCCGAGCTCGCGCTGTGCATGTGCGCCAGGCGCTGGACGGCGCCCGAGCCGTCGAGCTTGACGGCGACGATCTCGTCCGAGAAGCGCATGCCGGGTTCCTTCTCGAAGTCGACGTAGGCCCAGCCCGGACGCTCGAGGTTGCGCGTCGAGACGTGCCTCACATAGGCCTCGTTGGTCGGATCGGTGAGCGCCGTCACCTGGCCGTCACGGAGCCGGATCTTGACCACGTGACCGATGCTCGATTCCGAGCACGAGCGGCCGCCGATCATCACCTCCTCGTTCGAGTCGAACGGATCCACGGTCATGTCGGCGTGCTTGGTGGGGAAGATGTATCCGTCGGTCCGGTCCGCGAAGTCCGCGCCGCAGCGCAGGGCCGTGGGGCTCATGGCGTGCGGACCCGTGATCGTGAGCGTGTTCAAATCGACGTCGAAGATGCGGTGGGCGTCCTCGGTGATGCCGGTCTGCCCGTCGTAGTTCACGTCGATGTAGTGGCCGAGCGGCGAGATCGAGATGTTGTTCACGACACAATGGCTCGAGTCCGTGTCGTCGAGATTGCAGGCCGGGATCGTGTACACGGGTCCGATGCGCTCGCTGGGGTAGGGAGCGAACGGTGGCTGCGGGTCCATGTCGACGACGAACATCTGCGTCTGGTTGCCGAGCACGACGTAGCGCCCGTCCATCGACGGATTGCCTTCGCCCGAGCCGATGCCGTAGTCGACGGTGATCGGCAGCTTCCACGAGCGCGTCTTGGTGCAGGTCGTGACGTCGAACCACATGAGCTCGTCGCCGGCGCTGTTCACGTTGATCTGTTCGTGCGAATGACTCCGGCTCGGGTGCCAGCGGTAGTCATAGAAGTCGTAGTTGCCGCACGGCCGGGCCACGGGAGCGAACGTGTTGCCGTCGAGGAGCACGACCGAAGGCGAGCCTCCGTTGCGGTTCTCGATCGAATAGAGCGTGGCGTCCGCGTTCCACGGTTCCTGCTTGGAGTACACGTGCCGAGCGTCCGTGCCCCACGTGCCCCAGATCGAGGGAATGCCCAGGCCGAAGCCGCCGGTGACGCGCATGAGAGGCGTGCCGAACGTGGGATCCATGTTGGGCGCCAGATACGCCGGCCGCGGCATTCTGGGAATGGTGTAGACGGTCGCGGGATCACTGGGCCCGAGCGAGGAGCCGTCTGGGGCCAGGGGGTCGTAGGGCCGCGTGTCGATGATGGGGCGCGGCAGGATGGTGGTGGCCGGAGCCGCTCCTCCGGGAGGAACGGCGAGAACGAACGTGCCCATGAGCACGAGGAAGTGTCCGGTGAGTCGGGGCAGAGCCCTCATCGTGACCCTTTCTGTGGTTGGCGGCCGCGCTCAGACGCGCGGCATCGGGATTCCGGTCATGTGACCTCCAGGGGGCGCTGCCGGGGGCGGACGGCGCCTGCGAGCGACGAGCTGTTCGTGGCAGCACCTCTCCGTTTCGTCTAGCGGAGGAAGGCGATCTTCGCGACCTGGGTGTGTCGCGCTTGGGTCAGCCGCAGCCAATAGAAGCCCGGCGCCACGTCGGGACTTCGGCCCAAGAGGTAGGTGTGACGACCCGGGCCGGGGGAGCCCAAGTCGCGGCGGACGAGGATGCGGCCCATCGCGTCGGCTAACTCGAGCCGCACGGGCTCGCCGCTCGCGAGCGAGTAGACGATCGAGACCTGGCTCACCGCAGGATTCGGTTGCGCGCTCTCGAGGCCGAAAGCGAGCGGGAGAGGCGAGGAGCCGGCGTCCACGGTCGTGGTGACGTGGAGGAGGGTGGTCGCAGTGCTGGTGAGCGCGTTCTGCGCTTTGAAGGGCACGGCATAGCTGCCGGTGTCGCCGGCACTGGGAGTCCAGCTCAGCATGCCCACGCTGTCGCCCGGCGTCACCTGAAACGTGGGATGGCTGTCGCTCGGCAGCTTCGAGAGATCGGCGGTCAGCGATTGGATGGCGTCGCCGTCGGGGTCGTGTGCCGTGATGCGCACCACGAACGGCGAGCCCACCGCGCCGAGCTGGATGCCGGGTGCCGTCACGATGGGCGCCAGATCGGACGAGCCGATCACGAACGAGTCGAAAACGTCGCCCACGGCGCACGAGATGTCGTTGAGGTTCGACCCGCTATCCCCGGCCGGGCCGCAGACGGCCTCGCCGTGGATGGAGCTCGCACTCACGCTCAGGCGGAGCGCACCGTGGTGGTAGGTGCGGAACGCCGACCAGGTTGGCGCGGGGCAGCCGCCGTCGTACAGGCACGAGCCGCTCGGGTCTTCCTCCAGAGTCGCGCCGCCGATGCCCACGGTCACGTGCGTGACACCGTGTTGCGGCTTCGTGCGCTCGTAATCGTGGCTGTGGCCGTTGAGATTCAGCACGTACTTGCTGTGCGTGCTGCCCAGCGCGTCCAGGTACGACGCGAGCGTGGCATCGCCGGGGTGATGTCCCGACGAGTAGGCGGGCCGATGCCCGTAGGTGACGATGAAGCGAAGGGTCGGATCGGCCTGCGCTTGATCCATGAGCGTCTTGGCGCGCGTGTTCCAATCGAACCACGCGCCCGAGAACGGCTCCGGGTAGGTAATGAAACGCACATTGCCGTAGTCGAACCACGACCAGTCTTCGCCGCAACATCCGGTCGAGGGTGCGCCGGGCGACGTCTGAGGATGGGCCAGGTCGAAACGTCCTTTGTAGTTGCGGAAGTCGTCGCCGGACGAGTCCCACTCGTGATTGCCCCAGGCCGGCATGTACGGAGCGTCCTGGGACCAGACCATCACGTCGTTGAAATGCTGATCCACGGCGCTCTGACCGTTGGCATTGGCATAGGTGAGATCGCCGGTGACGAGAACGAGATCGGGACGCCCATCGGCGACCAGGGCTTGGACGGCGGCGACGCGTGGATATGAATCCGAATCACCGATGTCGCCTTCCACGTACACCGTGAAGGTGGCTCCGGTTGCCGGTGGCGTATGAAAAAGATGATCCGCGCCGCCGGCAACCGAATAGTGATATGTCGCTCCGGGAATCAGATTGGTCAGGCGTGCCTCGCAGAAGGGGCCGGACGTCGAGAACGGAAGCGGACTCGGCGTGATGCCCGTGGCTGTGGCGCCGTACGAGCTCGAGAGTCCGTAGCGGAGACTGTTGTTCGTCCCTCGCCAGTCGAGCGTCACCGAGGTCGGGCCGGTGATCGTCCAGTGGATCTCATCCGCCGCGAATGCGGGCGACGCGGCCACGAGAGCGAGGAACGACATGCGGATGGCATGTCGTCGTACCAAGGCAGTCCCGTTGCGGCACCAGGGTGAGGAGCACGGTTGACGGCCGTAACGTTCGGGTCTTTATCGGCGAGTGGGCTTCGAGGGTCAAGTAAAGCATGTACGGTTGAACACGCATGCCGCGCAGATTTTGCATCTCGTGTCCGCGAGAGGGATTCGCGGGCATGATTGTGAAAAGATTTCCCATACAGGATCAGGACAGTGGAGGCGTCTAGCGCAGAATGATCACCTTGGTGGCGCGCGTGAAGCCGGCTTGGCTCAAGCGGATCCAGTACATGCCCGCCGTGGGCGCGAGAGCCGGGTCGACGAGATAGGTGTAGGAGCCCGGCCCCGGAGCTCCGAGATCGCGCTGCGCCACGATACGCCCGGACACGTCAGCCATTTCGAAATGCACGGGATCGGCGCTCTGCAACGCGTAGGTGATCGAAATCGCGCCGCGCGCGGGGTTCGGCGACGCCGTCTCGAGTGCCAACGTGGATCGGGGCAGGGGCGGCTGCGCGATCTGCGTGCCGATGACGAAGGCGTCGAACGCGTCTCCGGGAGCGCACGCGATGTCGTTGCGATTGGCGTCGCTGTCGCCGGCGGGGCCGCAGAGCGCTTCCCCGGTGATCGAGCCCTCGCTCACGGTGAGCCGAAGCGCGCCGTGGTGAAAGGCGCGGAACGCCGACCACGAGGGCGGCGGGCAGCCGCCGTCGTAAAGGCACGAGCCGCTCTCTTCTTCGAGGGCCGAGCCGCCGATCCCCACGGTCACGTGCGTGACGCCGTGCTGCGGCTTCGTGCGTTCGTAATCGTGGCTGTGACCGTTCAGGTTGAGCACGTACTTGCTGTGCGCGTCCCCGAGAGCGTCCAGGTACGAGGCGAGCGTGGGCTCCCCGAGATGGTGGCCCGAGGAGTAGGCGGGTCGGTGGCCGTACGTGACGATGAAGTGGATCGCCGGATCCGCCTGCGCTTGGTCCATGAGGATCTTGGCGCGCGGATACCAGTCCGCCCACGCACCCGAGTAGGGCTCGGGGTAGGCGATGAAGCGCACGTTGCCGTAGTCGAACCACGACCAGTCCTCGCCCAAGCCACCGGCTGACGGCGCCCCGGGCGAGGTCTGCGGATGCGGCAGATCGAAACGCCCTTTGTAATTCCGCAAGTCGTCGCCCGACGAGTCCCACTCGTGATTGCCCCAGGCCGGCATGTAGGGAGCGTCTTGCGACCACACCATGACATCGTTGAAATGCTGGTCGACCGCGCTTTGACCGTGCATGTCGGCATAGGTGAGGTCGCCGGGCACGAGGACCAGATCGGGGCGGCCGTCGGCGATCAGGGACTGGATGGAACCGACGCGCGGGTACGAAATGGCATCACCGACGTCAGCCTCGACATACACGATGAATCTCGCCTCGCTCGGCGGCGGCGTGTGGAAGACGTGATCGGCGCCACCGGCGATCGAGTAGTGGTACGTCGCCCCGGGAACGAGGCCCGTCAGGCGAGCCTCGTAGAAAGGGCCGGACGAGGAAAAGGGAGGCGGACTCGGTTCGACGCCCGTGGCGTGGAGGCCGTAGCCAGCCGAGCGTCCGTAACGCAGGGAGGAGTCGTCCCCTCGCCAGTCGAGGGTCACGGAGGTCGGACCGGTGATCGTCCAGTGGATCTCGTCGGCGGCCCACACCGGCGGAGCGGCCGCGAGCGCCCAGAAAGCCAGCGCGTAACGGAAGGAAATCGGCAAAGGAAGGACCCGGTTCGGCGCGCGAAGCGGAGGGGAAGGGGCTTTCTCGGGTGATCGTTCGAGCCGTCCTTCTGTAGTCTAACGCGTCCGCAGTCAAGCCTTGCCGCAAAAGACTCGCCGCCGCCATACTCGACGGCGAGCGCGCCCCATCCGTCCCTGCCCCGGACGAGGCCCCGAACCCCGCGTTCAGAGTGTGGATGAAGAATCCTCCGAGGGAGCCCAATCTGGCGCACCCAGACCGCTCGCGCGTCCAGGCGATCATCGATTCGTTTCCCCTGATGATCGCGGTGTACGAGCCCAGCACGCGCGTCGTGCTCTTGAACCGCGCTTTCGAGCAGGTTACCGGCTGGTCGGCGACCGACGCGGCCGGCGGCTCGCTCATGGAGCACTGCTATCCCGACCCGGGCGAGCGCGCGCGTATCCAGGCTTTCATGGACCAATGCGGCCCCGGCTGGATGGACATTCGCATGTGCACCAAGGACGGGCGCGACCTCGAGACCTCGTGGGCCAACGTCCGCATGGAAGACGATCTGCGCGTCGGCATCGGCATCGACGTCACAGCGCGCACGCGCGCCGAGGAGGTGCTGCGCGCCAGCGAGCAGCGCTTCGTCCGCTTCATGAAGCACCTTCCGGGATTGGCTTGGATCAAGAATCTCGAGGGGCGTTACGCCTACGTGAACGACGCTGCCGCCACGGCCTTCGGCCATCCCAAGAAGGAGCTGTACGGGCGCAGCGACGAGGAGATCTTTCCGCCCGAGACCGCGCAACAGTTCCGCGAGAACGACCGCCTCGCCCTCGAAGGGGAGGGTGGCCGCATGACCATCGAGGAGCTGGTGCAGGAAGACGGCGTTCATTATTCGATGGTGACCAAGTTTCCCATCCCGGGCGCCGACGGTCGCGTGGCTCTGATCGGCGGCATGGCCTTCGACATCACCGATTGGCGGCGCGCCGAGCGCGCTCTGGCCGAAAGCGAAGCGCGCTTGCGCGACGCCGACCGTCGCAAGGACGAGTTCTTGGCGACGCTGGCGCACGAGCTACGCAATCCCATGGCGCCCATCCGCAACGCCGTTCAGGTCCTGCGCCTGCAGCGCGGCAAGGAGCCGGGAAGCGAAGACGTGCTGGACATGATCGAGCGCCAGGTCGAGCACATGGTGCGCTTGGTCGACGATCTGCTCGAGGTGTCGCGCATCACGCTTGGCAAGATCGAGTTGCGCCGCCAGCGTGTCGCCCTGGCCGCCATCGTGAACAGCGCTCTCGAGACCTCGCGGCCGGCGCTCGAAGGCGCGGGACACGAGGTCGTGGTCCAGCTCCCCGCGCAGCCGGTCGACTTGATGGGTGATTCGGTGCGGCTGTCGCAGATCGTGGGCAATCTCCTGCACAACGCCGGCAAGTATACGGAGGGTCGTGGGCGCATCGTGCTCGACGCGCGCGTGGAAGGCGGCGAGGTCGCGCTCTCGGTGCGCGACAATGGCGTGGGCTTGGCACCCGAGATGCTGCCCCACGTGTTCGAGATGTTCACGCAAGTAGACCGCTCGCGCGGCCAGTCGCAGGGCGGTCTCGGCATCGGCCTCACCCTGGCGCGGAGCCTGGCGCACCTGCACGGCGGCACCATCGAGGCCAAGAGTGACGGCCTCGGCAAGGGGAGCGAGTTCATCGTCCGCCTGCCCGTTCTGGAGCCCGCGCCGGCTACCGAGAAGGACTCCCGGCAGAAGCGCGCGCGAGCCGCGGCCCCCTCCGGGCTGCGCGTCCTGGTCACCGACGACGTTCCCGATTCGGCCGACAGCATGGGCATGCTCCTCCGGCTCTGGGGACATGAAGCGCGCGTGGCGTACGGCGGGGAAGAAGCGTTGGAAGCGGCGGCGAGCGAACGGCCCGACGTCGTCCTCCTCGATATCGATTTGCCCGACCTTCCGGGCCTCGAAGTGGCGCGGCGCCTGCGCGCCGATCCGCGCACGCGTGACATTCGCCTCGTGGCTCTCACGGGCTTCGGGCAGCGCGAGGACCGGCGGCGCACGCGGGAGGCCGGCTTCGACGAGCATCTGGTGAAGCCGGTGGACCCCAAGGAGCTCAAGAAGCTGCTGGAGAGCATCTTGCCCGGCGGCACATCCGCCTAGCGCAGGAACGCGACTTTCTGGGCGCGCGTGACGCCTGACTGAATCAACCGGATCCAGTACACGCCGGCCGCGGGCGCCAGGGTTCGCTCCACGAGATAGCTGTGATGTCCCGGCCCGGGCGACCCCAGATCGCGCCGCGCCACGACGCGCCCCGACACGTCGGAAAGCTCGAGGCTCACGGGGTCGGCGCTGGCCAGGGTGTAGGCCACCGTGAGCCCGCTCGCCGCGGGGTTGGGGGCGGCGCGCTCGAGCGAGAACGAGAGCGAGCCCGGCAACGTGTCCGTGATGCTTTGGATGCCGAGAATGGTGCTCGCCGACGACGTGGAAGCGTTCTGCGCGTGGAAGGAGACGACGTAGGTTCCCACGTCGTCGGAGTCCGTGATCCAGGTCAGGACGCCGATCGTATCGGTGGAATCGACGCGGAAGGTCGGGGTGTCCTCGATCGGAAGCTGGGACAGATCCGCCGTCAGCGAGTGGATGGGATCGCCATCGGGATCGTGCGCCGTCACGCGCACGACGACCACGCTGGAGACAGGAACCGATTTCTGCGTGGGCGCGACCACCACGGGAGGACGGTCGCCGCCGAGGACGAAGGAATCGAACACGTCGCCCGGCGCGCACGTGATGTCGTCCAGATTGGCGCCTTGGTCGCCCGGCGGACCGCACATCGCGTCGCCCAGCACGCGATCCCCGTCGAAACGAAGACGGAGCGCGCCGTGATGATAGGCGCGGAAAGCCGACCACGGAGGCGGCGGGCAGCCGCCCGCCCACGGGCAGGATCCGCTCTCCTGTTCCAGAGTCGAGCCGCCGATGCCCACGGTCACATGCGTCACGCCGTGTTGTGGCGTGCTGCGCTCGTAATCGTGGCTGTGTCCGTTCAGGTTCAGCACGTACTTGGAGTGGGAGTCGCCGAGCGCGTCGAGATACGACGCGAGCTGGGGATCGCCGGCGTGCAGGCCGCTCGAATAGGCCGGGCGGTGACCGAAGGTCACGATGACATGGATCGCGGTGTCGGCCTGGGCGGCGTCCATCAGAGTCGCTGCGCGTGGAAACCAGTCCTTCCAAGCGCCCGGATACGGCTCCGGATAGCCGATGAAACGCACGCTGCCGTAGTCGAACCAGTACCAGTCCTCGCCGCAACAACCCGCCGCCGGGGCGCCGGGTGAGATTTGCGCGTTCGGAAGTCCGAAACGCCCCTTGTAGTTGCGCAGATCGTCGGTCGGCGCGTCCCACTCGTGGTTGCCCCACGCGGGCATGTACGCCGCGTCCTGTGACCACGTCATGACGTCGTCGAAATGCTCATCGACCGCCGCCTGCCCGTTGTCGTTCCCGTAGGTGAGATCACCGACCACGAGCACCCAGTCCGGCCGGCCGTCGGCGATCAGCGATTGCACCGCGGCGACACGCGGATAGGTGACGCGGTCGCCCACGTCGGCCTCGACGTACACGGTGAACGCCGATCCCGGCATGGGCGCCGAGCGAAACACGTGATCCGGCCCGCCGCCCACCGAGTAGTGATAGAGGAATCCGGGGATGAGGCCCCTGAGCTTGGCTTCGTAGAACGGTCCGGGCGAAGAAAAGGGAAGCGGATCGGGCGTCGCGCCCAGAGCGCGATAGCCGTAGTTGGTCGTGAAGCCGTAGCGCAGCGTGTCGTTGGCGCCGCGCCAATCGAAGGTGACCGAGCGGGGGTCGTTGAGCGTCCAGTGGATCTCGTCGGCGGCGAGAGCCGGAGATGCGGAAGCGAGCACGAGAAAGGCGAAAGGAAAACGAAGCTGGAGTGCCAAGGGAGAACCTGGCGCGGCGTGCGAATGGGGAAGGGGACTTCTCCGGGAAGGTGTGCCGCGTCCTTCAGTGTAGGGGCAGTGGAGCCGCCCGGGTCAAGCTCAAACCGAGTCTTCGGAGATCGGTTCGGCCGTCCGGGCCTCGGGCGAGGGCCGCGGCACGAGCGCGGCCGTCGCGCGCAGCAGGTGCTCGAAGTTGACCGGTTTAGAGAGATGAATCTGATAGCCCGCGTCCATGGCGGCCACCCGATCGCGGTGGTCGGCGAGCGCGGTGAGCGCGATCGCGGGCAAGGAGCCGCCCTGCTCGGCGGGCCGCGCGCGCAGCCGGCGGAGCATCGCGTAGCCGTCCTCGTCGGGCATCGAGATGTCGCTGATGAGCACCTGCGGCGCGTGGCCTTCGAGCGCGGTCAGAGCCTCCGCTGCGCTGGCGAACGCCGAGACCTCCGCGCCCGCGCGGCGCAGCGCCGTGACCAGAAGGTCGCGCGCGTCCGGCTCGTCGTCGACCACGAAGATCTCGCAGCCCACGAGCACAGGGTCCCTGTCCGCGGCATCACTCGTAGGCGCCGGACTCGGCGACCCGTCGAACACCGGGAGACGGACCGTGAAGCACGCGCCCAGGCCCTTGCCCGCGCTGTCGGCGACGATCGATCCGCCGTGCAGCTCGACCAGGCGCTTCGTGATGGTGAGCCCCAGGCCGAGACCGGCGCGCGCGCGCGAGGTGCTGGTCTCCGCCTGCGTGAAGCGGTCGAAGATGAAAGGCAGGAGCGCGGGGTCGATGCCCTCGCCCGAGTCCTGCACGCGAATCTCGAGCTCGCGGCCCTCGCGCCGCATGCGCACCGTGATGCGCCCGCCGCGCGGGGTGAACTTGAGCGCGTTGGAGAGCAGGTTCGCGATCACCTGATGCAAGCGGGTGGGATCGCCCCAGACGCACGCCCGGTCGACAGCGCAATCGCTCTCGAGCGCGATCGAGCGCGCGGCGGCCGCCGGCAGCTGAGCTTCGACCACGCCGGCGACGATGGGCTCGGGGTCGATCGCCGATTGCTCGAGCCGGAGCTTGCCGTTGACGATGCGCGACATGTCGAGCAGCTCGTCGATGAGCTGGGTCTGAACGCGCAGGTTGCGCTCGATCACCTCGACGGCGCGCTCACGCTCCGCCTCGTCGAGATCGCCCGCGCGCAGGAGGTGCGCCCAGCCGGCCATGGCCGAGAGCGGCGTGCGCAGCTCGTGCGACAGCACGGCCAGGAATTCGTCCTTGATGCGGTTGGCCTCGCGGGCCTCGCGGAACAGCACTTCCTGCAGCGCGCCCGAGACGATGCGCGCCAGCTCGGCGGCGAAGGCTTCGTCCTCGCCGTCGAAGGGGGCCTCGTCCTCGCGCTCGCAGGCCACCAGGAATCCGAGCGGCTTCTTGTCGCGTCCGGCGATCGGCGTCGAAAGCCAGCTGCGGGGGCGCCGCTCGGCGGGAAGATGCGCCACCTCGCGCGCGAACACGGGATCCGCCACGAGCTCGTCCTCGGCGAGCCGCTTGGGCTCGAGCGCGAGCTGCCGGGCCAGCGGGGTCTCCGTGTGCTCCTGCGTCTCGAAGAGAGGAAGCAGGTCCTCGGAGCCGGCAAGCGCGACCGGATGGCGGCCCGCGCTCCACTCCCCTTCGGGCGAGACGCTCACCAAAGCACGGCGCACGCGCAGCTGCTCGTGGATCTGACGCACGATCTCGACCTGCATCTCGTCGGCCGAGCGCGCGCCGTTGATGGCCAGGGTGGAGGCGGCAAGGCGCTGGGTCTGCTGCGAGCGGCGCTGCGCCTGGCGCAGCTCCTCGACTTGCCTGGCCTCGGCGGCCAGGCGCGCCATCGCGTCGCCGAGAGCGCGACGGTGCTCCTTGCCCTCGAGCTCGCGGCGCAGCTCGGCGTGGCGGCGCACCTCCTCGGTCTTGCGATGGAGATCGACGAAGACTTCCACCTTGGCCTTCAGGATCTCCGGCAGCACGGGCACGTGCACGAAGTCCACCGCGCCCAGCGAGTAGCCGCGCCGCGCCTGCGTTTCCATCTCGGTCGCGGCGGTGACGAAGATGATGGGCGTGCGCGACGAGCGCGGGCGGCCGCGGATCACGGTCGCCAGCTCGAAGCCGTCCATGACCGGCATGTTCACGTCGAGCAGGATGAGGGCGAAGTCGTGCTGCAAGAGGAGCCGCAGCGCTTCGGTGCCGGAATCGGCCTGGAACACGGTCACCGCCATGTCGGCGAACACCGCTTCGAGCGCCAGTCTCTGCTCGGATCGGTCGTCGACCACGAGAAGATTGACCGGAGCAGGCACTTCCGGCCCCGGTGGCTCGGGCAGGACCCGGACCGGTCCGCTCAGCGGCACAGCCACACCTTCATGGCCGAGAGCAGACGCGTGGAGTCGATCGGCTTGGCCACGTAATCCGACGCTCCCGCTTCCAGGCACTTCTCGCGGTCGCCCTTCATCGCCTTGGCGGTCACCGCCAGGATGGGCACTTCGCCGTGGAGCGGCGAGCTCCGAATGGCGCGCATGGTCTCGTAACCGTCCATGTCGGGCATCATCACGTCCATGAGGATGATGTCCACGTTGGGGCGGGTTTGGAGCCGCTCGAGAGCCTGCATCCCGGTCTCGGCTGTCGCCACTTCCATGCCGTGCCGCTCGAGCAGACTCGTGAGGGCGAAGAGATTGCGCACATCGTCGTCGACCACGAGCACGCGTCGACGTCCCAGGAGCGCATCCTCCGTCGGACGCTCGGGAAGCCCGTGGCCCGCGGCACCCAGGCGCTCGGAGGGGAAGTGCAGGAACAGCATCGCTTCCTCGAGCAAGTTGTCCGGCGTGGGCGCGCCGCGCACCACGGCGTCCATCATCTTGGGATCGCTGCGCACCTCTTCGAAGTCGCTGTCGACGCCCGGATAGACCACGATGGGTGGGGTCTCGCGATCCACCGCCTTCATCTCGCGCAGGAACTCCCACAGGTTCATGTCGGGGAGCGCCGGGTCGAGAATGATGCAGTCGACGGGATCGGCCTCCAATCGCGCGAGCCCCTCGCGCCCGGTAGCCGCGGTCACCGTGACCACGTTGCTGCTGCCGATCATGTCCGCGATCTGGCGGCTCTCCTCGCGATCCTGCTTGACCACGAGCAGACGGCGCTGCGCACGGTCGGCGAGCGCGCTCAGCTTGCCGATGCCCTGCTGCAGCGTGGCCCGCTCCACCGGCTTGGCGAGATGCGCGGCGGCGCCCATGCGCAGGGCGCGCACGCGATCGTCGCCCGCGGTGAGGAAGAGAACCGGAACCGAGCGCGTGGCCGGATCGGACTTGAAGATGCGCAAGAGACGCCAGCCGTCGACCTCGGCCAGCGAGCCGTCGAGCGCGATGACGCGCGGCGCGAAACGCAAGGCGAACTCCATGGCCTGGGCGGCGCGCGGCGCCACGATGACCTTGAGCCCGAGCGCGTGTCCCGCGCTCACCGCGGTGTGCGCGGTCAGCGCATCGGCGCCCACGTGCAGGAGCACGGGCTCGCCTTTGGCCACTTCCTCGATGGGATCGCCGATGGCTTCGCTCTCGCTCTCACTCGCGGTCGCGGTCGGTTCGGGCTCGCCGTCGTCGGAATGCACCGAGATGCGCGGCGCGGTCTCGGTGCGCGGCGCCGCCTCGTGCTCGAACGGCAGGTAGAGCGTGAACGTGCTCCCCATGCCGGAGGAGCTCACGAGCCCGATGTCGCCGCCCAAGAGGCGGGCGATCTCGCGGCTGATGGTGAGGCCGAGGCCGGTGCCGCCGTAGCGGCGGCTGGTCGAGCCGTCGGCCTGCTGGAAGGCCTCGAAGATGATGCCCTGCTTGGTCGAGGGAACGCCGATGCCGGTGTCGCGCACCTCGAACAGCACCATGCGCGCCGAGCGGCCGAGCGCGCCCGACCACGACGGCGGCGCCGGGGCGGCGCGCAGCGTCACGCCGCCACGCTCGGTGAACTTGAGCGCGTTCGACATCAGGTTCTTGAGCACCTGCTGCAGGCGCTTGACGTCGGTCCGCATGAGCGGGGGCAACAGCGGATCGATGCTGATCTCGAGCGCCAGCCCCTTGGCGTCCGCGATCGGGCGGAAGGTGCGCTCGAGATACGCGGCGAGGTCGCGGAACGACACGCGCGAGATGTCGAGGATCACGGTTCCCGACTCGATCTTGGCCAGGTCGAGGATGTCGTTGATGAGCCGCAAGAGGTCGTTGCCCGAGGCATGGATGGTCTGCGCGTACTCCACCTGGCGCTCGGTCAGGTTGGTTTCGTGGTTTCCGGCCAGCTGGTCGGCGAGGATGAGCAGGCTGTTGAGCGGCGTGCGCAGCTCGTGCGACATGTTGGCCAAGAACTCGGACTTGTACTTCGAGGTGAGCGACAGCTGCTCGGCCTTTTCCTCGAGAGCGCGGCGCGCCAGCTCGATCTCCTGGTTCTGCCGCTCCACTTCCACGTTCTGGCTGGCCAAGAGGCGCGCCTTCTCCTCCAGCTCCTCGTTCTTCTGCTGCAGCTCGTTCTGCTGCGACTGCAGCTCCTTGGCCAAGGACTGCGACTGCTCGAGCAAGCTCTCGGTGCGCATGTTGGCTTCGATCGTGTTGAGCACGATGCCGATCGATTCCATGAGCTGGTCGAGGAAGGCCAGGTGCGTGGTCTCGAAGCGGTGGAACGAGGCCAGCTCGATGACGGCTTTCACCTTGCCCTCGAAGAGCACGGGCAGAACGATGATGTTGAGCGGCGTCGCCGAGCCCAGGCCGGAGTTGATCTCGACGTACTGCGACGGAACGTCGGTGAGCAGGATGCGATTCTTTTCGAAGGCGGCCTGACCCACCAGGCCCTCGCCGAGTCGGAAGCGGTTCCCGATGTGCTTGCGCTGCGAGTAGGCGTAGCTCGCCAGCATGCGCAGCTCGGTCTCGCCCTCGGCGTCCATCTCCATCATGTAGAAGGCGCCGTGCTGCGCGTCCACGGTGGCCGCCAGCTCGGAGAGAATGAGGCGGCCCACCGTGAGCAGGTCCTTCTGGCCCTGCAGCATGCGCGTGAACTTGGCCAGGTTGGTCTTGAGCCAGTCCTGCTCGCTGTTCTTGAGAGTCGTATTCTTCAGATTGACGATCATCTCGTTGATGTTGTCTTTGAGCGCCGCCACTTCGCCCTGCGCCTCGACGGCGATCGAGCGCGTGAGATCGCCCTTGGTCACGGCGGTGGCCACCTCGGCGATGGCGCGCACCTGCGTGGTCAGATTGCCGGCCAGCTGGTTCACGTTGTCGGTGAGAGCGCGCCACGTGCCCGAAGCACCCGGCACGCGAGCCTGGCCGCCGAGGCGTCCGCGCACACCCACCTCGCGGGCCACCGTGGTGACCTGATCGCCGAAGGTGGCGAGCGTGTCGGTCATGGCGTTGATGGTGTCGGCTAGCTCGGCGATCTCGCCCTTGGCCTCGAGGGTGAGGCGGCGCGTGAGGTCGCCGTTGGCGACGGCGGTGACGACGCGCGCGATGCCGCGCACCTGGTCGGTGAGGTTGCCGGCCATCGAGTTGACGCTGTCGGTGAGGTCCTTCCAGGTGCCAGCGACCCCTTCGACCTGCGCCTGGCCGCCCAGCCGGCCTTCGCTGCCCACCTCGCGCGCCACGCGCGTCACTTCCGAGGCGAAGGAGCGGAGCTGGTCCACCATGGTGTTGATGGTGTTCTTGAGCTCGAGGATCTCGCCGCGCACGTCCACGGTGATCTTCTTCGACAAATCGCCATTGGCCACGGCGGTGGTCACGGCCGCGATGTTGCGCACCTGGCCGGTGAGGTTGGAGGCCATCGAGTTCACGCTGTCGGTGAGGTCCTTCCAGGTGCCGGCGACGTCGCGCACGTCGGCCTGGCCGCCCAGCCGGCCCTCGGTG
>DASYSL010000054.1:0-11960 GCA_036003365.1 Candidatus Eiseniibacteriota bacterium | reverse complement strand
CTGCTAGTCTCCGCGCGCATCGCTCGGCGCTTGAGTCCTGCTCGCGTGTCTCCGCCCCCGCCGAAAAACAGAAGTCATCGCGTCACCGGTCCGGTGAGACCGGCGCCCATGGAACGGGAGGTGTGCCATGAAGGCGACCGTGCGCGCTTTGCTTCGCGGCGATAGCGGTCAGGATTTGGTGGAGTATTCGCTTCTCGGCGCCCTGCTCTCGCTGGTTTCCCTGCTCAGCTTGCAGGCTCTCGGCGGGATCATTCGCAACGAATTCTTCCTGTTGCACTTCGAGCTCACGCACTTCCACTAAGCTAAGCCGCGCGCGGCCCCCGCTTCCACACCTTGGCGAAGAGCGCGGCGCCGTCCTCGAGCAGCGTGTAGAGGCACGGCACCAGCACTAGCGTCAGCACCGCCGAAGCCAGTAGCCCGCCGATCACCGTCCGCGCCAGGGGGAAGTAGAGCACGTCCCCCACGTGATTCTGACCCACCGCCAAAGGCGCCAACCCCAGCACCGTCGCCGTCACCGTCATGAGAATCGGGCGCAGACGCACGCGCGCCGCCTCGAGGATGGCTTCGCGTCTCGGCATTCCGCCCATGCGCAGCTGATGCACGCGATAGATGAGCACGATGCCGTTGTTGACCACGATGCCGATCAGGATCAAGAGCCCGATCTGCGCCATGAGATTGAACGGTGACTTGGTGAGCAGGCACATCCACGCGATGCCCACGAAAGCGAACGGCAGCGCCAGCATGATGGCGAACGGATGCAAGAGCGACTCGAACAGGCTCGCCATCACGAGATAGACGAGGAGCAGCGCCAGCACCAGGTTCATGAGCAGCTCCTGCTGCGTGGCGTTTTCCTGCTCGAAGCCGCGTCCGTACGACCACGTGTATCCGGTCGGGAAGTTCATGGCATTGAGCGTGCGCGAAGCGGTACGGCGGATCTCCCCCGTCTTCTTGGGATCGACGTTGCCGGTGACCGTGAGCACGGTGTGGCGCATCTGGCGCTCGACGCTGGACGGCGTGCGCACCTTCTGGAACGCGGCCAGAGCGCCGAGCGGCACCACGCCCCGCGGCGTGCGGATGGGCATGTCGTTCAGGCCGTCCAGGCTCGAGCGGTCGGACTCGGCGAGCTTGGCCTCCATCTCGACCTCGCCCTCCGGCCCGCGGAAGCGCGCCAGCGGGCGGCCGCGGAAGAACATGGCCACGGCGCGGCCGGCGTCACTCGCCGAGAGCCCGTAACGAGCGGCGCGGTCGCGGTCCACCGTGACCTCGATCTCCTCACGTCCGCGCTCACCGCCCACGTGCAAGTCGGTGAGGCCCGGCACCAGCGCCAAACGACGCTGCACTTCTTCCCCGAGCTGGTCCAAGCGCGGGCCCGGTTCGCCGAACAGGCGCACCGAGAACTGATTGGCCTCGCCGTCGTCGTTGTTACCGCCGAGCTGCAGCTTGGCGCCCGCCAGGGGCGGCAGGTGCTCGCGGAGCTTCTTGCGCAGCTCGTTGGCGCCATCGTCGTCGGCGTAGCCCGAGGCCAAATAAGCGCGCGTGAACGCCGTGTTGTTGCCGAAGTACGAGTAGGTCGACTTCACGTGCAGCGAATCCTTGCGCGCCTGGATCCACTGCTCGACCTTGGTGCAGTACTTCTCGGCCTCGCGGTAGTTCACGTTGTCGGTGAACTCGTAGCGGATGAGCACGGCCTCGACCTTGGAGGCCGTGAACGAGCTCTTGTCCACCGGAATGAAGGCCGCGACCGCGGTGGCGAAGATCCCCAAGGCGATGCCCGCGGTGGCCACGCGATGGCGCAGGGTCCACTCGAGGACTTTCTGATGCAGATCGGAGAGGCGCGCGATCCAGCGCGACGGCTTGAGCGTCGTCGTCGGCAGCGCGCGCCCCATGGCCAGGGGGATGGCCGTGAGCGAAAGGAAGAGCGAGCACACGAGCGTGAAGATGATGGTGCGGCCGACCTCGCCGATCCAGGTGGTGATCTCGGTGCGTCCGCCGAGCACGAGCGGCAGGAAGACGATGATCGAAGTGCCCGTGGCCGCGACCACGGCGGGCAGCACTTCCTGCGAGCCCGCGAGGGCGGCGCGCAGGCGTGAATGTCCCTTTTCTCGATGGCGGTAGATGCTTTCGAGCACCACGACCGCGTTGTCGACCAGCATGCCCACAGCGAGCATGAGGCCCATCATGGAAAGGATGTTGAGCGAGCGGCCGGTGAAATAGAGGAGTGCCGCCGCGGCACAGAGCGAGAACGGAATCGCCGCCGCGACCACCAGCGTCGTGATGGCGCTGCGCAGGAAGATGAAGAGCACGATCACGGCCAGGATGGCGCCGATGATGCCGGCCTCGAGCAGGCCCTTGAGCGAGTTGGTGATCTCCTCGCCCTGGTCGGTGAAGGTGAGGACCTGGATGCCCTTCATCGTCGGGTCCTCGCCGATCTCGTCCAGCACCTTGCGGGCCGCGCGCGCCACGTGAACCGTATTGGCGCCCGATTCTTTGATGACATTGAGCCCGATGGCCCGCGACTCGTTGAGATGCCGGCCGTAATCCAGGTCCGGCTCTTGGTAGGCGACGGTGGCCACGTCGGCGAGCTTCAATCCCTTGTCGTCGACCGGGAAGCTCTTGATGTCATCCAGGCTCGTGAACTGGTTCACGGTGCGCAGCGGCCACTGATCGTTGCCGCGCCGGATCTGGCCCACGCTGGCCGAGCGGTTCGAATCGTCGAGCCGCTGCAGGAGCTGGCCCGCGTCGATGCCGTGGCGGCGCAGGTCGTCGAGGCGGAACTCGATTGCGATCTGCGGACGCTCGACACCGTACAGCTCGACCTTGGCCACGCCCGGCACGCGGCGCAGCGGATCGGCGATGTGGCGGTTCAAGAGTTCGTAATCGCGCGACAGGTCGCGCTGCGCCGAGACGCGGCACTCGAGCACCGGGATGTCGGACGAGCGGAAGCTGTTGACCTGGATGACGTCGATGTCGGGCGGCAGCTGGTCGCGGATGCGCTCGAGCTTCTCGCGCGCCTCGACCCGGAGCGGCGCGATGTCCTCGCCCCAATCGAATTCCATGTTGATGTCGGCGGAGCTGTTCGACGAGAAGGACGAGATGCGCCGCACCCGCGACAAGGTGGCGAGCGCCTCCTCGGCCGGACGCGTGATCTCCTCTTCGACCTGTGCGGGCAGCGCGTTGGGGTACGGGATGTTGACCTCGAGCCCCGGGAAATCCACTTCCGGCAGGAAGGCGAGCGGCAGCTTGGGAGCGGCGATCAGGCCGATGGCCACGATCGACACCAGCACCATGCTCGCCGTCACCGGATAGCGGAGGGCCCAGCGCGAGAGGTTCACGTCCCCTCCCCTACGGCCTGCGGTCCAGGGTCACGTACACCGCCGGAATCACGAACAAGGTGAGGAGGGTCGCGCCGGCGATACCACCGATGAGCGTGATGGCGAGCGGAGCGCGCATCTCGGCGCCTTCGCCCATGCTGAGCGCCATCGGAATGACGCCCAGGAGAATCGTGAGCTTGGTCATGAGAATCGGACGCATGCGCACCATGCCGGCCTCCACGAGGGCGTCGATCTTGGGCGTGCCCTTCTTGCGCAATCGGTTCGTGTAATCGAGGAGCACGATGCCCTGGCTCACCACGATCCCGGCCAGAACGATCATGCCGATGAGCACCATGACGCTCACCGAGGTGAACGACACGACGAGCGCGATCACCACGCCGACCACGGCGAGCGGCAGGCCGAACATGATGACGAACGGATGCAGGAGCGACTCGAACTGGCTCGCCATCACCAGGTAGACGAGGAACACGGCGAGCAGGAGCGCGAAGCGCAGCGACGAGAACGATTGCGCCAGCTCCTGGTTCTGGCCGGCGAGGACGACACGCGCGTCCCCCGGCAGGTGCATGCCGGCGAGCACGGTCGAGATCTCCTTGGACGCGGAGCCCAGGTCGCGCCCCGCCAGGTTGGCGCTGATGACCGCGGCGCGCTGCTGCGAGATGCGGCGCACCTCGCCGGGCCCGCGCTTCACCTGCACGTTGGCCGTGGCGCCGAGCAGCACCGGCTGGCCGTGGTTCTGGCCCACCTCGAGATTGCCCAGCTCGCTCACCACCGAGCGCTGCGACTCGTCGGCGCGCACGCGCACATCGAGCTTGCGGTCGAGATCGGAGAATTGCGTGGCCGCCTCGCCCTGCACGGCATTGCGCACCAGGCGCGAGGCCTGCGCGGGATCGAGATTCATGGCGGCGAGGCGGGCGCGGTCGAACGTCACCTGCACTTCGGGATCGCCGGAGCGCACCGAGGATTCCACGTCTTCGAGGCCGCGGATGTGGTCGAGCTGATCGGCGACGTCGTTGGCCGCCACGCGCAGGGTGTCGAGATCGTAGGCGTAGACCTCGACCTCCACCGGATTCTTGAACGTGAGCAGCGCCGGCCGCTCGAACTCGTAGGTGAGGCCGGGGATCTGCGCCATCTCGTCGCGCAGCTCGTCGGCCACGGCTTCCTCGGCCTTGCGGTCGGTCGCCTTCTTCATGAGGACGGCGAGCTGGCCGCGGTTGGCCTCGCGCGCGCTGCCGGCGAAAGCCGAGAGATCGGTCTGGCCGGCGCTCGTGTACGCGAGCTTGACGCGCGGATCCTGACGCGCCGCGGCCTCGAGGCGCTCGAGGGTCTGGTCGGTGACCGCGAGTGCGGTGCCTTCGGGCATGCGGATGTTGAAGTGAAACTCGCCCTGGGTGAACGGCGGGAACAGGTTTCGCGGCAGGAAGAAGCCGACCGCGAGCGCGCCGACGAAGAGGAGCGCGGCCCCCGTGAGCACGCGCTCGGGGCGCGCGAGCACGCGGCGGAGCAGCCCGGGATAGCCGCGGATGAGCGACTCGTAGCCGTCGTGGAAGCGGTCCAGAGCCACGTTCACGCTGGGCTCGAGCTTGTGGCCGAGCCCATTCAGGCCGCGCACGATGAGGCGCGGCACGAAGAGGAGCACGAAGACCACCCAGCGGAGCACCGCACCGGTGCGCGATCTGCGCGCGGGCACAGCGTCGGGCGCGATCGCCTCGACGGGCACCGCCGCCGCGTGGTCATCCGCGTCCTTGGCGCCGAGTCCGGCGAGCGTCGGCACGATGGTGAGCGCGACGGCCAGCGAAGCCAGCAGCGAGAACGAGATGGTGAGCGCCTGGTCGCGCAGGAGCTGACCGGCCAGGCCTTCGACGAACACGAGGGGCAGGAACACGGCCACCGTGGTCAGCGTGGAGGCGGTCACCGCCATGGCGACCATGCCCGCGCCCTCGCTCGCCGCCCGCCGGCGGTCGAGCCCTTCTTCACGTTTTCGGAAGATGCTTTCGAGCACCACGATCGAGTTGTCGACCAGCATGCCGACCGCGAGCGCGAGCCCGCCCAGCGACATCAAGTTCAGCGAGATCCCGAAGCGGTACATGATCACGAAGGTGGCGAAGACCGAGATCGGGATCGAAAGCGCGATGATGAGCGTGGTGCGCAGGTTGCGCAGGAACAGGAAGAGCACGAGCACGGCGAGAAGACCGCCCTGCCACGCCGAGTTGATGACTTCGTTGATCGAGTTCTCGATGAAGCGCGACTGGTCGGCCACGGTGACGAGCTTGTACTCGGAGCCCAGCGACATCTTGTCGACGCGGTGCTTCACGGCACGCGCCACGGCCACCGTATTGGCGTCGCCTTCCTTGTAGACCGCGAGCTCCACCGCTTCCTTGCCGCCGACGCGGGCGACCACCTCGCGGTCCTTGGGACCGCGGCGCACCGTGGCCACGTCGGAGACGCGGATCACGCCGTCGGGACGCGACGCCAGGATGACGTCCGAGATCTCGGTCGGATCGAGGAACTGGTTGGAGGCGCGGATCAGGTATTCGGCCTGCCCTTCGGTGAGCGAGCCGCCGGCCAGGTTCACGTTCTCGTCGGCGAGGCGGCGCGTGACGTCGCCGAGTGAGAGCCCGACCGCGTTCAGGCGCGCGGCGTCGACGTCGACCTGGATCTCTTCTTCTTCGCCGCCCGAGACGCGCACCGCGGCCACGCCCGGCGTGGCTTCGAGCTCGGTCTTGATGGTGCGGTCGGCGATGCGGCGCAGGCGCTGCAAGTTGTCGCCGCCCGAGAAGCGCAAACGCATGATCGGATCGAGCGACGGATCGAAGCGCAGGATCGCCGGCCGCGCCGCCTCGCGCGGCAGCGTGACCAGGTCGAGCTTCTCGCGCACCGCGAGCGACGCCAGATCCATGCGCGTGCCCGAGCCGAACTCGAGCGTCACCTCGGACTGGCCGGGGCGCGAGATCGAGTGCATGCGCGTGAGGCCCGCGACCACGCCCACCGCCTCTTCGACCGGGCGCGTCACGAACTGCTCGACGTCCTCGGGAGCGGCGTCGGGCAGGTCGGTGCGGACGGTCAGCGACGGATACGAGATGTCCGGGAGGAGGTCGACCGAGAGCCGCGAGGCCGCGACCAGCCCGAAGATCATGACGCCCAGGGTCACCATGAAGACCGTGACCGGACGCTTGAGGGAGACGTCGACGAGCTTCATGGGATGGTCCTTTGCGCGCGACGCGCGGCGCGCCGCTCTTAGGAACGAACCGGCTTGATCTTCGAGCCCTGCTTGAGACCGCCTTGACCCACGGTGACGACGCTGTCGCCGGGCGCGATGCCGGCCAGGATCTGCACCGTGTCGCCGGAGATGGCGCCCACCCTCACCTTCACGCGATTCACCGAGTCGGCGGCGGCGCGGAAGACGAAGTCGTCGCCGTCCTCGGAGAGAAGCGCTCGGCGCGGCAGACAGACGGCGTCGTGGAAGGTGCCCGTGAGCAGATGCACGCGGCAGAACGTGCCGGGGCGCAAGTCACCGGTCTTGTCGTTGATCTCGAGCGTGACCTTGAAGGTGCCGTTGGAGAGATCGACGCCTGGATTCACGATGGCGACGCGCGCCGCGTACTTGCGGCCGGGTTGCGTGTCGGTCTCGAGCTCGGCGGTCTGGCCCACGCGCACGCGCCCGAGTTCGCGCTCCGGGAAGTACACGCGGGCGCGAAGCGGCGTCATGTCGGCAAGCTTGTAGCACTCGGTCCCGGGCGTCACCGTCTCACCCAGACGAATCATGCGATCGAGGATGCGGCCGCCGAATGGTGCGGTGATCTGGGTCTGCGCGAGGTCGTACTTGGCCTGCGCCAGCTCCTGCCACGACATGCGCTGCTTCATGTCGAGGTCGTCCAGTTCCTTGGCGCTGATCATGGCCTTCTCTTTGAGCTGCTTGCCGCGCTCCAGGTCGCGCTTGGCCACGTCCTGGGAGATCTGCGCCTTGTCGAAGGTGAGCTTCGCCGCGGTGTCGTCGATGCGGGCGAGAAGCTGCCCGGGCCTCACGGCCTGTCCTTCCTCGGCGAGCACGGCGACGACCTGGCCCTGCTTCTTGGCCACCAGCGTGGCCTGGTTCTCGGGCTCGAGCGTGGTCGTGGTCTCGAGGAAGGTGGCGATGTCGCCCTTGGCGGCGCGCGACAGCTCGACGGGCGAGGCGATCGGGGCGTCTTTGCCATTCTTCTTGCCCTTGCCCTTGCTGGCCGGTCCGTCGCCCTGAGCATTGCGCATGGCGAAGACGATCCCTCCGCCGACGACCAGAAGGCCCAAGCCGAGCGCGGACCAGAGGATGAGGGGACGGGGACGGCGGCGCTTCGCCTGGGACATCTCCATGGGGAAACCTCCGGAAAAGCGACCACCACTCCGGGCACGCGGGAAGCAGCAGTCGAGTCTACGGAGGTCCCCGGGAATAGGTTGCAAGGTCGGCGTCAGGGTGGAAGATCCGCCATTTCCCCTCGTATGCGCTGGCGCATGCCCCCCGCCCTCTCTAACTTGCCCGGGGCGAGCGCCGGGCCTGGAAGGGATTGCGCTCACATGCGCTGGCGCATGTGATTGGACATCTCATACCTGCACCTGGGGCGAAGGGGGCAGGTCGATCCCGAAGGTCAACTCACATGCGCTGGCGCATGTAGAGGGCCAGTCGGCCTACAATGGAGGGCCGCTCCCAGACCCGTACCGAATGAGTGACCGTCGAGGTGACCATGTACGAGATGATCCTCCGGTTTCTGGGACGCAAGCCGAGGATTCTCATACTGAGTCTGTGGGCGGTCCTGTTCCTCTATGGGCTCGCGCGAACCCTGCGCGATCGCGAGTGGGGTTACGCGGTGTTCTGCGGGGTGTTCGCCCTCGGGTTCGTTTGGGGAGTGATTCGAGCCGGGCGCTCGAGTGCGGTCTCTTTGACGGAGGAGCCCCCCGCTACCTCTCCATCCCCCGAGGCCTCGGCTATCGAACCCCGATAGCTGTCTCCTCTGACATGCGCCAGCGCATGTTCAGTCCGGGGCTGAGAGCAAAGTCGGCCACGTGGGACATGACGGGGCCACGGCCGGGCGCCGCTCGCGCCCGGCGTCTACCTGGCGGCGCGCCTCGCCGGGACCACCGCCCCTCCCGCGCGCTTCGTCGCCTTGCCCTAGCTGCTCATGACGTCGGCGGCGGCGCGGCCACCTGATCGGTGGTCGTGTAAACGACGCGCTCGTCGCGCGTGCGCTGAGCCAGGTCGGCGAGCGAGATCACCCCCACCGGCTTCAACTCCTGGTCGACGATGGCGATGCGGCGGATCTGATTGTCCTGCATGAGCCGAGCGACCTGCTCCACCGACTGGTCGGCTTGCGCCGCGATCACGCCCATGGTCATCACCTGCTCGACCTTGGTATCGACGTCCTTCGCCTTGGCGAGCGCGCGCAGGACCAGGTCACGGTCGGTGAGGGCTCCGAGGAGTCGATGCTCGTGGTTCACGACCGGTAGCCAGCCGATGTCCTGCTCGGCCATGATCTGCGCGGCTTCCTCGATCGTGGCGTCCGGGCGAACGGTGTGCAGCTTGGTCGTCATGATCTCCGAGATGTGCTTGATTCCCATGATCAGACCCCTTCCCTGCGGCTGTTGGCGCGGGTTGAGGGTACGGCGGGGCGAATAACCGAAGCGTAAGTCTCTCCCGACTCGCGAGCAAGCCGCGCGTTCCCATTTCCGGAGAGTTCACATGGCGCAGCCGTTCCACTTCTCATTCTTCGTCCGCGACCTCGCCCAGACGCGGCGCTTCTACGGCGAGGTCCTCGGTTGCCACGAAGGCCGCTCGACCGACGTCTGGGTCGACTTCGATTTCTTCGGCAACCAGATCTCGGCGCACACGACGGGCAGCGTCACGCCCACGCAGAACAAGGGCGAGGTCGACGGCATCGCCGTGCCCATGCCGCACTTCGGCGCCATTCTTCCGTGGAGCGAGTTCCAGGCGTTGGCGGACCGCGTGCGCGCGGCCGGCGTGTCGTTCGTGATCGAGCCGCGCACGCGTTTCGCCGGACAGCCCGGCGAGCAGGCCACCATGTTCTTCCTCGATCCCAGCGGCAACGCGCTCGAGTTCAAGAGCTTCAAGAACCCGGACGACGTGTTCGCGACATGAAGCACGCCTCGGTCGTCATCATCGGCGGCGGCATCATGGGCGCGAGCGCCGCGTATCATCTGGCAGCGCGAGGCTGGAAGGACGTGCTCGTGCTCGATCGCGCGCCGCGCCCAGGCCTCGGCAGCACGGGCCGCGCCACGGGCGGCTTTCGCGCGCAGTTCTCGACGGCGGTCAACGTGAAGCTCTCGCTCCTCGCGCGCGAGAAGCTAATGCGCTTTGGCGACGAGATCGGCGTCGACGCCGGCTATATGCAAGCGGGCTATCTGTGGCTCGCGGGGTCGGAGCGCGAGCGTGGCCTCTTGCGCGACGCGCTCGCCGTGCAGCACGCGGCCGGCGCGACCGAAACCTACGAAGCGAGTCTCGACGAGGTGGCGACCATCAATCCCGCCGCCAACCTCGAGGGCATCGTCGCCGGCTTCTTCGGCCCGAGGGATGGATTCATTTCACCTCTGGCCATCCTGACCGGCTACACGGCCGCCGCGGAGCGCATCGGAGTGCGCTTCGAATGGAACGCCGAAGTCGTCAAGATCGAGCACAAGGACGAGCGCATCACCCATGTCGCCACGAAGCACCACCGCTTCGCCACCGACTCCGTCGTGGATGCCGCCGGGCCCTGGGCCGGCGATATCGCCAAACTCGCGGGCGCCAACCTACCGGTCACTCCTCTGCGCCGCCAGGTCGGCGCCACGGTGCCGCAGACCGTGTTGCCCCCGAAGATGCCCATGACCATCTGGGTGCGCGATCAATTCCATCTGCGCGTGCGCGACGGACGGGCGCTCTTGCTGTACCCCACTCCCGGCATTCCCGGCCATCCCTACGATGCGACACTCGATACGTATTGGTTGGACGAAGTGGGCGCCATCGCTCGCGAGAGACTGCCGGTGCTCCAAGCAGTGGAAATCGATCCTGAAGCGTCGTGGGGTGGTCTCTACGAGATGACGCCGGATCGCCACTCCGTCCTCGGCGCCGCGCCGGAGCGGGGCAATCTTTTCTATATCGCGGGATCTTCGGGACACGGCGTCATGCACTCGACGGCGCTCGGCCAACTCCTCGCCGAGATCATGAGCGATGGACACGCCACGAGCGTGGACGTGTCCGCTCTCTCACCCGCGCGCTTCGCCGCCGGGGTGACGGCGCAAGCCGCGGATGTGCTCTAAGCGCGTTTCACTTCCTCGCCATCCTCACGCGCGAACGATGCAGCGAAAACCGAGATGGCACGTCGATGTATCGGTGGCTTGCGCCATGCGCGCCGCAGGCCGGTAACGCTGGCAGTAATTCGGGGCACAGAGATAAGAGCCGCCCTTCATGACGCGACGGGGAATGCGTACGCCGGGCGTCCGAGGGTCGTAGCTCTTTTCCGGATCGCCGCCGCGCGGATTGTCGATCGTGCAGCAGGTGTGCTCGAGCTTTCCATGCTCCAGATAGAAATCGGTCGTCCACTCCCAGACGTTCCCGGCCATGTCGTATAAGCCATAGCCATTCGCCGGGAAGGAGCCGACCGGTGCGGTCCATTCGAATCCGTCTTGTAGCAGGTTCTCCCAGGGGAAATGCCCCTGCCACGTGTTGGCCATGGGCTTGCCCCCGGGCATGAACTCCTCGCCCCACACGAACTCAGCGCCCTCGAGGCCGCCGCGCGCCGCGAACTCCCACTCGGCTTCGCTCGGCAATTCCTTGCCCGCCCAGCGCGCGTAGGCTTCCGCGTCCTCGAACGCCACGTGCACGACCGGATGATCCATCAAGTCGTCGAGCGAGCTCTGCGGCCCGCGCGGATGGCGCCAGTCGGCGCCCGGCACATACGTCCACCAATTGTAGGGATCCCGCAAGTCGACCGGCCCCGCCGCCTTGTGGAACATCACCGATGACGGCACCAGCATCTCCGGCTTGGCCCCGGGATAATCCGCCGCATTGGCCGGCTTCTCGGCCAGCGTCACGTGCCCGGTCTCGCGCACGAAGCGCTCGAACTCGCGATTGGTCACCGTGCGTGAGTCCATCCAGAACGCGCCGACTTTGACTTTGTGCGCCGGCGCTTCTTCCGGATAGTGCTTGTCGGATCCCATGAGGAACGTGCCGCCTGGAATCCGCACCATGCCTTCGGGACGAACGGAGATCGGAGTCGACAAGATCTCTCCTGCAAGGGAGTGCTGCGCCGCTTCCTGTGTCGGGGTTTTCGCGTTCGTGCTGTCGTCCGCGCCCTGGCGATCGGCGCGGGCAAACGGTGCGCAGGACTTGCCCCTAAGCGCCAAACCAACGATCGCCATCAGATCCTGAGCCTATCCATTCAGCTCTAGCATCAGGAAATCGCGTCTTCTTCAGGCTGCAATGGGGCTGAGTTGGCTGGCGGAGAGGGTGGGATTCGAACCCACGGTGGAGTTGCCCCCACAACGGTTTTCGAGACCGTCCAGTTCAACCGCTCCTGCACCTCTCCGCTCGCGTTTCTAACATCATGGAAGACAACGTGCAAGCAGTGCAGAAGGTGCGTCGGACTCGAGAGTTTGAAACCCAAA
>DASYSL010000053.1:0-5075 GCA_036003365.1 Candidatus Eiseniibacteriota bacterium | reverse complement strand
GGTGCGCTTCACGTAATCCCACGAGAAGAGCACCGAGACGATGGTGATGCCCACGATGGTGGCCGCGAAGAACTGCGAGAACGGATCGACGCGCACCATGCCCGAGAACACGGTGCGATCGAAGGCGCGTGTCTGCCAGATCGCCCAGGCCGTGGCCCCGAGCCCCAGGAGCGACACCCACGCGCTCCACATGGCGCCGCGCTTGCGGGAGAAGAGATCGACCGTCAAGGCGAGGAGCGCGGCCCCCGTGAGCACCCACACCGGCAAGAGCGACATGGCATCGCCGGGCGCCATGCTGAACTGCAGCGTGGGCAGAAGGCCGGGCTTCATGGCTGCCTCCCGCCTGTGCTGTCGGGCATGGGCGCCGTCGGTGGCGCGATCGAGACCGTGCGCCCGGCTTGCGCCTCCACGGTGCGGCACATCAATGCCCGCCGCTCGATCAAGGCGGCCGTATCCGCCAGAGCCGGTTGTACGCGCGTGAGGAACGGCGCCGGATAGATGCCGAGCCAGAACACGAGGATCAAGAGCGGCACGAAGACCGCCCACTCGCGCAAGCGCAGGTCGGGCAGCGCGTCGTTCTCCGGATGCGTGACGGGTCCGAACATCACGCGCTGGAACATGAAGAGCATGTACACCGCTGAGAGGATCACGCCCACGGCCGCGATCACGGCGAAGATGCGGTGCGCGCGGAAGGCGCCGAGCAGGATCAAGAACTCGCCCACGAAGCCGTTCGTGCCGGGAAGCGCGATCGACGACAGCATGATGATCAGGAAGACGACGGCGAACATCGGCATCACCTTCCAGATGCCGCCGTAGTCGGAAATGAGCCGCGTGTGGCGGCGCTCGTACAGGACGCCGACGAGCAAGAACAAAGCACCCGTCGAGATGCCGTGGTTGATCATCTGCAAGAGGCTGCCGGAGAGGCCTTCCGGATTGAGCGCCAGCATGCCCAGCATGACGAAGCCCAGGTGGCTGACCGACGAATACGCCACGAGCTTCTTCACGTCCGGCTGCACCCAGGCCACGAGCGCGCCATAGATGATGCCGATCACGGCGAGGCCAAGGATGAGCGGCATCCACAAGGTGGCCGCGTTGGGGAACAGAGGAATCGCGAAGCGCAGGAATCCGTAGGTGCCCATCTTGAGCAGCACGCCGGCCAGGATCACCGAGCCCGCGGTCGGCGCCTCGACGTGCGCGAGTGGCAGCCAGGTGTGGAACGGGAAGAGCGGCACCTTGATGGCAAACGCCAAGGCGAAGGCCAGGAACAGCCATGTCTGCACGCCGAGCGGCACCGGCAGCCGGTACCAATCGAGCAGATCGAAGCTGTACACGCCGGTCGCCGCATGGTGCAGGAAATAGGTCCACAGGATGGCGACCAGCATGAGCACCGAGCCCGCCATCGTGTAGAGGAAGAACTTGATCGCCGCGTGGATGCGCCTCTCCCCTCCCCACACGCCGATGAGAAAGTACATCGGCACCAGCATGGCCTCCCAGAAGATGTAGAAGACCACCAAATCCAAGGCGACGAACGTGCCGAGCATTGCGGTTTCGAGGAGCAAGAGCAGCGCGTAATACGCGCGGGGCCGCTCGGTCACCGCCGAGAACGACGACAAGACGGAGAGCGCGGTCAGGAGCGTGGTCAAGAGGACGAGCAGCATCGAGATGCCGTCCACGCCCAGGTGGTAGGACGCGCCAATACCGGGCAGCCACGCCGCGTGCTCCGAGATCTGCATGCCGGCGCGCGGCTCGAAGCGGGTGAACAAAGGGATCGAGAGCAAGAATTCGATCGTGGCCACGGCGAAGGCGACCGAGCGCGCCATGCGCTCGCGCGCCCGCGGCACGAGCAGCACGCCGGCGGCACCCACGAGCGGGAAGAAGACGAGCAGCGTGAGGTACGGGATGCCGAGGCGGCTCAAGACGCCGATCATCGTCCGCTCCCCACGCCGAAGAGGACGAGGACGACGCCCAGCACCAGGAAGAACGCGTACGTGCCCACGTAGCCGTTCTGGAAGAGACGCAGGATCGTCCCGCCGAGCACCACGAGACCGCCCGTGCCGTCGACTACGCCGTCGATCACGCCCACGTCGAAGAAGCGCCACAGCCACTGCGAGAGACGCTCGAGCGGGCGCACGACCATGGCCTGATACAGCTCGTCCACCCAGTACTTGTGGAAGAACGTGCGGTAGAGGGCGCGGAAGCGCTCACCCCAGCGCTCGGGCGCGCCCGCGGGGCGCAAGTAGAACGCGCGCGCCACCCAGATGCCGGCGAGCGCCGCCCCGACCGAGATCACCATGAGGACGACTTCGAGCGCGGCCGAGCCGCCCTCTTCGAGCGACACCGCGTTCCCCAAGCTGAGCGCGGGCGCGTGGGCCGCCATCTCGCGCACCGCGGGCACGTCGGCGAACACGGGTGCCAGCCATTCGCCGAAGCGGTTGCCGTGCGTCACGAGCGGCAAGCCGACGAAGCCCGCGACCGCCGAGAAGAAGGCGAGCACGGTGAGCGGCCCGGTCATCGAGCGCGGCGACTCGTGCAGATGGTGCTTGGCCTCGGGCGTGAGCCGCTCGTCACCGTAGAACGTGAGGAAGAAGAGCCGGAACATGTAGAAGGCGGTGAGGCCGGCGGTGATCAGACCGATCACGTACAGGAAGCGCCAGTGGCTCTCGAAGTCGGCCTCGAGAATCATGTCCTTGGAGAAGAAGCCGGCGAACGGTGGAATGCCGGCGATGGCCAGGCAGCCGATGAGCATGGTGGCGTGCGTCCACGGCAAGTGGCGCTTGAGGCCGCCCATGTGGCGCATGTCCTGCTCGCCCGAGAGCGCGTGGATGACCGAGCCCGCGCCGAGGAAGAGCAGCGCCTTGAAGAAGGCGTGCGTCATCAAGTGGAACACGCCGGCCGTGTACGCGCCCACGCCGCAGGCCAGGAACATGTAGCCGAGCTGGCTCACCGTCGAGTAGGCGAGCACGCGCTTGATGTCGGTCTGCACCAGGCCGATGGTGGCCGCGAAGATGGCGGTGAGACCGCCGATCAGACCCACGACGTCGAGCGAGAGCGGCGCCATCTCGAACATCACGTGGCAGCGCGCCACCATGTAGACGCCGGCCGTGACCATGGTCGCGGCATGGATGAGGGCCGAGACCGGAGTCGGGCCTTCCATGGCGTCGGGGAGCCAGACATAGAGCGGAATCTGCGCCGACTTGCCGGTCGCGCCCAGAAAGAGGAGCAGCGTGGCCGCGGTCGCGATGATGCCGCCCGGCAGCCAGTGCTGCGGCGCGAGCGCGAACGCCTCGTGGAAGTTCACCGTGCCGAGGGTGGTGAAGATCAGCATGACGCCGAGCAGGAAGCCGAAGTCGCCGATGCGGTTGACGATGAACGCCTTCTTGGCCGCGTCGGCCGCGCTGTGGCGCTCGTACCAGAACCCAATCAAGAGGTACGAGCATAAGCCCACGCCTTCCCAGCCCACGAACATGAGCAGGAAGTTGTCGCCCAAGACCAGCGTCAGCATGGAGAACGTGAACAGATTCAGATAGATGAAGAAGCGGCGAAAGCCCGGGTCGTGGCTCATGTACCCGGTCGAGTACACGTGGATCAGGAAGCCCACGAAGGTGATGACCAGGCACATGACCGCCGACAGCGGATCGAACAGCAACGCGACCTGGGCGTGGAACGTGCCGGCGCTCATCCAGGTCCACAGGAGCTGCGTGGCCGAGCGCGCCGACACCGGCAGGCCCGCCAGCTCGATCGTGGCGCCGAGCGCGACCACGAAGGCGGCGAACACCGAAGCGCAGGCCACGAAGCCCGTGACGCGGTTGCCCCAGCGCGCGCCGAACGCCAGGTTCAGCACCAGGCCCGCGAGCGGCAGGAGCGGAATGAGGTAGAGGAGCGAGAGCACGCGTCAGCCCTTGAGCAGGTTCACTTCGTCGACGTACACCGTCTGGCGCGCCCGGAACACGTTCACGATGAGCGCGAGCCCGATCCCCACTTCGGCGGCGGCCACCGCCATGACGAAGAACACGAACACCTGGCCGTCGGTCTGGTGCAGCTTGTTCGCGAAGGCGACGATCGCGAGATTGGCGGCGTTGAGCATGAGCTCGATGCACATGAAGATGACGAGCGCATTGCGGCGCACGAGCACGCCCACCACGCCGATCAGAAACAAGATGCCGCTGAGCACGAGATAGGCTTCGAGCGGCACGTCGCCCTGCGTGACCCAGCTCAGGCTCATGGCGCCTCCTCGATGCCTTCTTGCGCCTCGTCCACGCCCCGCCCGCGGCGCAGCGAGAGCACGACGGCGCCAACCACGCCCACCAGGAGCACGAGCGAGGTCACCTCGAACGGCCACAGATAGTCGCCGAAGAGCCGGATGCCGATCACCTGCGTATTGCCGAGCGCGTGCACCAGCTCGGGCGGCTCCTTGCCCCGAGGGCCGATCGCCCACGCGCCGCGCATGAGCAGCACCGCCTGGCCCGCAATGAGGAAGCCGAGCAGCCAGCCGAAGAGGCGGCGGGCCGCGTGGTGCAGGCCGTCGTCGACGTCCTTTTGCAGGTTGAGCAGCATGATCACGAACAGGAACAGCACCATGATCGCGCCCGCGTAGACCACGACCTGCACGGCGGCGATGAAGGGCGCGGCCAGCAGCACGAAGAACCCGCCCAGGCTCATGAACACGAGCACGAGATAGAGCGCGCTCGAGATCGGGTTTCGCTGCAGGACGACCATGGTCGCGCCGACCACGGCCATGAGGGCGAAGAGGAGGAAGAAGACCGGCGTCATCCCAGCCAGCCCTCCCGGAACGCCACCGCGATCGCGGTCACGAGCGCGTTGGCGAGCGTGATCGGCAAGAGGATCTTCCACCCCAGATTCATGAGCTGGTCGTAGCGCAGGCGCGGCAGCGTCCAGCGCACGAAGAGAAAGAAGACTTGCAGAATCGAAACCTTGAGAACGAACCAGATGATGCCGCCCCACACCGGCGGCAGCCACGGCCCGTGCCAGCCGCCAAGGAAGAGCACGGTGGCCACGCACGAGATGGCGATCATGTTGGCGTACTCGCCCATGAAGAAGGCGGCGAACTTCATGGA
>DASYSL010000052.1:0-8488 GCA_036003365.1 Candidatus Eiseniibacteriota bacterium | reverse complement strand
ATCTGCGTGATCGCTATGGGCTGACGCAGGTGGTGGCTCGCCCCGGTGACACGCCGGTGCCGGCGTTGGAGCGCCTGCGCGAAGTGGGCACCGAGTGGGTGCTCGCGGTCACGGGCAAGGTGCAGACGCGCCCGATGGAGGCGATCAATCGCGCGCTGCCGACGGGCGACATCGAAGTCGCCGTGCAGGACGTGCTCGTGCTCTCGACCAGCGACACGCCGCCGTTTTCGGTTTCCGAAGAGGGGCCCGAGGCTTCGGAAGACCTGCGGCTCAAGTATCGGTTCCTGGATTTGCGGCGCGAGCGCATGCAGAAGAACCTGGCCATGCGCCATCGCATCGCGCTGGCCACGCGCCAGTATCTGTCGCAGCAGGATTTCCTCGAGATCGAAACGCCGATGCTGGTGAAGCCGACGCCCGAAGGCGCGCGCGACTACGTCGTGCCGAGCCGCGTGCATCCGGGGAAGTTCTTCGCGCTGCCGCAGTCGCCGCAGCTCTACAAGCAGACCCTGATGGCGTCGGGCTTCGACCGCTACTTCCAGCTCGCGCGTGCCCTGCGCGACGAGGACCTGCGTGCCGACCGCCAGCCCGAGCACACGCAGATCGACATCGAGATGTCGTTCGTGCGCGAGAACGACGTGTTCCAGCTCGTCGAAGGGCTCATGACGCATCTGTGGCGCGAGGCGCTCAAGGCCGAGGTCCAGACGCCCTTCCCGCGCCTCACGTATCAGGAAGCCATGCTGCGCTTCGGATCTGACAAGCCGGACCTGCGCTTCGGGCTCGAGCTCAAGGACGTCACTGCCATCGCAGCCGAGTCGAGCGCACGCTTCCTGCAGGACGCGGCCAAGACCGAAGGTCACAAGATCATGGCGCTGGCGGCGGTCGGACGCGCCAATCTCTCGCGCAAGGATCTCGATCAGCTCGAAGACCTGGCGAAGCGCGGGGGCGCGGCCGGTCTCTCGTGGATGAAGCGCACGGAGAGCGGGTGGGATGGCGGCGCCAGCCGCTTCTTCGAAGGCGCTGCGGGCGAGAAGCTCGCGGCCCATCTGCAAGCCCAGAACGGCGACGTCGCGTTCCTGACCGCGGGCCCATGGGAAATCGCGTGCAAGGGGCTCGGCGCCGTGCGGCTCGAGCTGGGGCGCCCGGCCCTGGCGCAGCGCAAGCCCGAGTGGCGCTTCTGCTGGGTGCATCGCTTCCCGTTGTTCGAGAAGACGGAGTCGGGTGGCTGGACGCCGATGCACCACATGTTCACGCATCCGCTGGAGGCGGACATTCCATACCTGGAGTCCGATCCGGGACGCGTGCGCGCCGAGCTCTACGATCTCGTGCTGAACGGCAATGAGCTGGGCTCGGGCTCGGTGCGCATCCATCGCCCCGAGCTGCAGGAGCGCGTCATGGCCGTGATCGGCCTCTCGCGCGAGCAGGCGTACGAGAAGTTCGGCTTTCTCTTGGACGCCTTCCGCTTCGGCGCGCCGCCGCACGGCGGCATCGCCATCGGCCTGGACCGCGTGGTGATGCTCGTGGTCGGCGCCGACAGCCTGCGCGACACGATCGCCTTCCCCAAGACGGCTTCGGCCACGTCCTTGATGGACGGAGCGCCGGCCGAAGTCGACGACGAGTCACTGCGGGAGCTGCACCTCAAGCTGGATCTCTGATCGCCCGGAGGAGCCGATGGACGTCCTCGAGTCGCACGTCGATTCCTCTGCCGCCGAGTTCGCTGAGAACCGCGCCTTTCACGAAGGATTGAGCCGCGATCTCAAGGCGCGCGTGGCGCGCGTGCGCGAAGGCGGCGGCGCCGAGGCGCGGCGCCTGCACGAGAGCCGCGGCAAGCTCTTCGTGCGCGAGCGCGTCGAGAAGCTGCTCGATCCCGGGACCGCCTTCCTCGAGCTCTCGGCTCTGGCTGCCGAGGGGATGTACGACGACGAGGCTCCTGGCGCCGGCATCGTCACCGGCATTGGCCGGGTCTCCGGCCGCGAAGTAATGATCGTAGCCAACGATGCCACGGTGAAGGGCGGCACGTACTTCCCCATGACGGTGAAGAAGCACGTGCGCGCGCAGGAGGTCGCCCTGGCGAATCGCCTGCCCTGCGTGTACCTCGTCGACTCGGGCGGCGCCTTCCTGCCCCTCCAGGCCGAAGTGTTCCCCGATCGCGATCACTTCGGGCGCATCTTCTACAACCAGGCCCGCATGTCGGCGCTGGGCATTCCGCAGATCGCGGCCGTGATGGGCTCGTGCACCGCGGGCGGCGCCTATGTGCCCGCGATGAGCGACGAAGCCATCATCGTCAAGAACGAGGGCACGATCTTCCTCGGGGGGCCGCCCTTGGTGAAGGCGGCGACCGGCGAAGAGGTGACGGCCGAGGAGCTCGGCGGCGCCGACGTGCACAGCCGCATCTCGGGCGTGACCGATCATTACGCTCTGGATGACGATCACGCGCTGGCCATCGCGCGCGACATCGTGGATCACCTGGGGGGTGCGCGCCGTCCGACGCTGGACATGCGCGAGCCCGAGCCGCCGGCCTACGATCCGAGTGGGATCTACGGCGTGGTGCCACGGGACTTGCGCAAGGGGTACGAGGTGCGCGAAGTGATCGCGCGCATCGTGGACGGCTCGCGCTTCGCCGAGTTCAAGGCGCTGTACGGCACGACCCTGGTGTGCGGGTTCGCGCACCTGCACGGATTCCCGGTCGGCATCCTGGCCAACCAGGGTGTGCTGTTCTCGGAGAGCGCGCTCAAGGCGACGCACTTCATCGAGCTGTGCTCGATGCGCGGCATTCCGTTGATCTTCCTGCAGAACATCACCGGCTTCATCGTGGGCCGCGAGTACGAGCGCGGTGGCATCGCCAAGGACGGCGCCAAGATGGTGCACGCCGTCGCCAACGCGCCGGTGCCCAAGCTGACCGTGATCATCGGCGGCTCGTTCGGCGCCGGGAACTACGGCATGTGCGGGCGCGCGTACGAGCCGCGCTTCTTGTTCATGTGGCCCAACGCGCGCATCAGCGTCATGGGCGGCGAACAGGCGGCGGGCGTGCTGGCCACGGTGAAGCAGCAGCAGCTCGCGCGCGAGGGCAAGAGCCTGGCCGAGAAGGAGCTCGAGGCTTTGAAGAAGCCCATTCTCGACAAGTACGAGGCCGAGGGGAACCCTTACTACGCCACGTCGCGCCTGTGGGACGACGGCGTGATCGATCCGGCCGACACGCGCAACGTCTTGGCGCTGTCCTTGGCGGCGTCGTTGAACGCGCCGATCGAGCCGGCGCGCTTCGGCGTGTTCAGGATGTGACGCGATGACCAATCTCATCGACATCGAATTCACGCACGGCGGCCGCGTCGCGCGCCTCTGGCTCAACCGGCCCGAGGTGCACAACGCGCTTTCGGGCGCCCTGCTCGATCAAGCGACGCAGGCGATGCGCGGCCTGGGCGAGCGCGCCGAGGTGCGCGCGGTAGTGATCGGCGGGCGTGGGCCATCGTTCTGTGCGGGCGCGGATCTCGGGGACATGAAGGCTTCTGCGAACGCGTCGTTCGAGGAGAACCTCGCCGAGGCCAAGCGCTTCGGCGCCTTGTTCGACGCAGTGACGCGCTGCCCCAAGCCGGTGGTGGCGCGTGTGCATGGCAACGTGTTCGGCGGCGGCGTGGGGCTCACGGCGGCGACCGATGTCGCGATCGGTGCGGTGAATGCGGTGTTCGCCATCTCCGAGGTGCGGCTCGGCATCATTCCCGGGCTCATCTCGCCTTACTTGCTGCGACGCCTGGGCGACCGCAACGCGCGTCCGCTCATGCTCTCCGGCGAGCGCTTCGATGGCATGCGGGCCGCTGCCATCGGTCTCTTGCATCGCGCGGTCGCGCCGGAGGAGCTGGATTCCGCGATCGATGCCACGTTGGCCGAGCTCCTCAAGGGCGGGCCGCATGCGCAGGCGCGGGTGAAGGAAGTGCTGCGCCTGAATGCCAACCACACGTTCGATGAATTGATCGAGATCATGCCGCGCCAGCTCGCCGAGGCGCGCTCGGGCGACGAGGCCAAGGAAGGCTTCCAGGCCTTCTTCGAGAAGCGCAAGCCCGCCTGGATGCGGGAAGAGTAGCGATGTTCCGCAAGGTGCTCGTCGCCAATCGAGGGGAGATCGCGTGCCGCGTGATCGGCACGCTGCGCGAGCACGGGATCGGCTCCGTCGCCGTGTACTCGGACGCCGATGCCGGCGCGGTGCACGCGCGCCGGGCCGACGAAGCCGTGCGCATCGGGCCTGCCGAGCCGCGCGCCTCCTACCTGAACATCGAAGCCATCGTCGAGGCGGCGCGCGCTTCGGGCGCGGAAGCCATTCATCCCGGCTATGGGTTCTTGTCGGAGAACGCTGCGTTTGCCGAAGCCGTCGAGAAAGCCGGCCTGGTGTTCATCGGGCCGACGCCCGGCCAATCGCGTGGTTTTGGCGACAAGCGCCTGGCGCGGGAAGCGGCGCGCAAGGCGGGCGTGCCGATCGTCCCCGGCTACGAAGCGCGCAGTGAGGTCGCCGATCGCCAGCTCGCGACCGAGGCGGGGCGGCTCGGCTATCCCGTCGTGCTCAAGGCCGCGCTCGGCGGTGGCGGCAAGGGCATGACCGTGGTGACGAGCGACAGCGATCTGATCGCTTCGGCTCCATCGGCACGCCGCGTCGCGCTCGGCGCGTTCGGCGACGGCAGCCTCTATCTCGAGAAGCTGGTCGAGCATCCGCGCCACGTCGAAGTGCAGCTCGTGGGTAACGGTCGCGGCGATGCCGTGCACTTCTTCGAGCGCGAGTGCTCGTTGCAGCGCCGCCACCAGAAGGTGCTCGAGGAGACGCGCTCACCGGGGGCGAGCGAAAAGACGCGCTTGGCGATGGCGGAAGCGGCGGTCGCTCTGGCGCGCGCGGTGCAATATCGCGGCGCCGGCACGGTGGAGTTCCTGCTCGCGCCCGACGAGAAGTTCTACTTCCTCGAAGTGAATACACGGCTCCAGGTCGAGCATCCGGTCACCGAGCTCCTTACCGGGCACGATCTCGTGTGGTGGCAGCTCGTGGTCGCGGCCGAGACGACGCTGGTGACGGAGCAAAGCGCGGTTCAGGCGCGCGGGCACGCCGTCGAGGTGCGCGTGTACGCCGAAGACCCGGCTTCCGATTTCCTGCCGCAGGCGGGGCGCCTGGCGCGCGTCGTGTGGCCTCGCTTGCCCTTCGTGCGCGTGGATGCCGGTGTGGAGTCAGGCTCCGACGTGCCGCTCCACTACGATCCGATTCTGGCCAAGATCGCCGCCTGGGGACCGGATCGCGAGACGGCTTGGGCGCGTCTCGCGGCCGCGCTCGACGAGACGGTCGTGCACGGTGTGGTCACCAACATCGATTTCCTGCGCGCGCTGACGCGCGATCCTGAGCTCGTCGCTGGGCGATTCGACACCACGACCCTGGAATCGGGTGTCATCGATCGCTATCGCGAGCGAGCAGGGGAGCCGGCGCCGGCCGTGGCGCTCGCGGCCGCGGCGGTGGCCGAGCCTGCGCGCGCGGCGGGGGGCGCGCCCGCGCCCACCCGTGCTGCCGCCGATCCCTTCGCCACGATCGGCAACTGGGGCCGCTCGTGAATGCATTCGATCGCAACCGCGTGAACGTCCATGGCGACGCGGTCACCGTGGACGGCGCGTCGTTCCTTTGCGAGCCGCTCGGCGATGGCCGCGTGCGCATCACGGGTCCCGAAGGCGCGCGCGTCGCCTGGGCCACGGCCGAAGGACGCCGCGTGTTTGTGACCCTCGATGGCCGCGACTACGTTTTCGATACGGGCGGAGGGAGCAGCGCGCGCCGCGCTTCCGCCCACGAAGCCGCCTCCGGTGAAGTGACGATGCCCATGCCCGGGCTCGTGATTTCCGTGGCGGTGGCGGAGGGCCAGGCCGTGAAGCGCGGCGACCCGCTCTTGGTCGTCGAAGCGATGAAAATGGAGCACACGCTGCGCGCGCCGAGGGACGGCGTGGTGCGCCGCCTGGCGGCCAAGAACGGCGAGCGCGTGGACGCGGGAGCCGTTCTTTTGGACGTCACCGAATCGTAGACAGCCTCTCCCGACGGGGAGTAGCATTGTTCTCGCCCCAATCCCCCAGGTCTGGGTCGCCCCATCTGCTTCCAGGCGGCTCCCAAGAGAGTGCCCGATCCCTCTTTGAGGAGGCCTTTCATGCGACGGTCCTGGCGCTTCTTTCTCATCCCCCTCTTTCTGACTTGCTCTTTTGCGCGTGGGCACGCCGATTCCGGCTTCGATGGCTACTGGGTGGAGATGGCCCCTCCTTATCGGATTGGGCACACCCTTGCGTATGACCCCGCGGGCGAGAGAATGCTCCTCGTTGGGGGCAGGCCGGCTTCGGGCGACTATCGCAACGAGACTTGGTCGCTCGATCTCGAAGGTTCCTTGGGATGGGGCCTCGACGTCGAGAAATCCGTCCTGCCGCCTCGTGATTTGCACACCATGGTCTACGATTCGGCGCGGCAGCGCCTTCTCGTGTACGGCGGGCGTAATGCTACCCATCAGGGCGGCAGCCAGCCCTATCTCAACGACGTCTGGGCGCTCGACCTTTCCTCGAACTCGGGTTGGCAGCCGATTGCCGCGGCCGGCGACACGACCCCGGCGATTGCGTCGACCTCCGCCATCTACGACCCCGTCCGTGATCGCATGCTGTTCTTTGGAGGGCGGGATGCCTTCCTGTACTCGAGCCAGCTTTGGTCGCTCGATCTTTCGTCGGATCCCCCGACGTGGCACAACCTCCCCGTGAATGGGACGCCGCCCATGGAGAGATCGTCGCTCGTTGCCATCTACGATCCTGTCCGTGATCGCATGATCGTCTTCGGTGGGATTCGAATCACCACGCGCTTCAACGACGTCTGGGCACTCTCGCTTTCGGGCACGCCGACCTGGTCGCAGTTGACTCCGGCCGGCACGCCGCCTGCGCCAAGGTCAGCAGCCTCGGCCATCTACGATCCAGTGCGCGATCGAATGATCGTCTTTGGCGGTTCGGGCAACTTCAACCTTAATGACCTCTGGGCTCTTTCCTTGTCGGGCTTGCCCACTTGGACGCAGCTTACGCCGACTGGATCGACACCTGGACAAAAGACCGGACAGATCGCCGTATACGACCCGGTGCACGACGAAATGGTGATACATGGATCCGGAAACGTCTTCGACGAGACATGGCGGCTTGCGCTCACGGACCCGCCGGTGTGGACGCAAGTGACTTCGAGCACGCCGTTGCCTCGAACCTTCCACGCCGCCGCCTACGATCCGGTGCGCCAGGCGACGCTCGTGTTCGGTGGCACCGACAACAGCGTGGGGGATCTCAATGATCTCTGGGAGCTGCCCTCGATGAACCCCGCGACATGGCAGCAGCTTTCTCCCACGGGCACTCCGCCCTTGCCCCGTGGCGGCGCCTCGGCGATCTACGATGTGGCTGGTCAGCGTCTTCTCGTTTTCGGAGGCGCGGGACTCGTCAGCGGGTCGACGGTGCGGTTCAACGACACGTGGCAGCTTCCTTCCTCGGGAGCGCCGGCGTGGTCGCTCGTCGTCTCCGGGGGACCCTCGGGACGCGATGGCCAGAGCGCGATCTATGATGCGGCACGGAATCGTATGCTTGTGTGGGGCGGGTACTCCGACGGGGCAGTGAGGAACGATCTGTGGTCCTTGTCTCTGGGAGCGAGTCCTCAGTGGACCTTATTGTCGTCGGCAACGCCTCCTTCCGCGCGCTATCGACAAGCCGCGATTTACGACCCGGTGCGCGATCGCATGCTCTTGTTCGGTGGCGATAACTTCTTCGGGACGAATTACAACGATCTCTGGGAGCTCGCCCTCTCCACGATGACCTGGACCCAGCTCGTCCCTCTGGGATCGGCGCCGCCGCCGGAAGAGGGTCACGGCGCGATCTACGATCCGAATCGTGATCGCATGCTGGTTCAGGGAAATGGTTCCGGAGAAATGTGGGAACTGACGCTTTCCTCGCCCATGGTCTGGCGGAAGCTCGATGCTGGAGGCAATCAGCCAGGAACGCGAGAGTACCTGCCTCTGGCCTATGACTCGATGCTCGATCGGTTGGTTGTTTTCGGGGGTGGTCCGAGCGGGAGCGGTGACACGTGGTTTCTGACGCTCGGACCCACGGTGGGTATCGAAAGACAGCCCGCGGGCGGTAGTTTGTTCCTGGCAGCCCTCGGTTCCAATCCGATTGGCGGAAAGGTCGCCGTTCGCTACTCCCTGCCCTCGAGCGGACCCGCCCGAATCGATGTCTTCGACGTGCGTGGTCGAAGGGTGTCGAGCGTTGATGCTAGTTCTTCCCCCGGAGAGCATCAGGTGATTCTGGCATACGCGAGCGATTGGGCCCAAGGCGTGTACTGGCTCCGCTTGAGTCAGGGATCCGTCTCGACCACGACAAAGGCGGTCGTCCTGCGCTGATCGTGACGCCGTGCTAGCCTTGGCGTCATGACCGATACGATGCTCTCGAAGCTCCCGGCCCGCGTGCGCGTGGTCGAAGTGGG
>DASYSL010000051.1:0-7390 GCA_036003365.1 Candidatus Eiseniibacteriota bacterium | reverse complement strand
ATCAAATTGATGTGTCCACGTGCGACCAGATTGAAGGCACCATTTCGCTCTGCCAGGGCAATGCTCGACTGAAACCCCTCGACCTCACCGCGAAGATCGCCCTGCATTCTGGCAACTACGGCCGCATTCCCCTTGACGCGTGCCAGTGCCAGCTCGTCACCCGTTTGCGTGGCCAGTCGAATTGCCTCCGAGATGGCGTCCCGCGCCTCCTGAAGCTGCCCAGTCTGCTGATAGATCGCAGCCAGGCGATTCCAGGCCGTGAAGCGCGCAGCAAGGAATTCTGTAGGTGCGATTTCCAGCGCCGAGCGTGCCAAAGCCTCTGCGTTTGGCATGTCCCCGCCGATGAGCGCCAACCACGAACGCTCGGACAAAAGGAGCGACCTTAGCGGGGCACCCGCATCCGAAGGCGCGTCGCGGAGAATCACTTCCGCCTGATCAAGAAGAGCGCGGTCGCGATCGTGATCGGCGAGCCAACGGGCGCATTCCGCGGCCTCGAGCAATCCGCGCACCGCTTCCAAGGGCTGCGAATCAGCCCGCGCGCGTTCCGCGTAGCGCTCCCACAGCTCGGAGGCGGCCTGCATCTTGAGCGCGCGCTTGGCGGCCAGGGCGCCCTCCAAGAGATGCGCGGCGCCGAGGCTGCCCATCTGCTCGTGAGCGCGGAGGCGCAGCTCGGCGCGCGCCCAGGCGGCGTTGGCCGAGAGGTCCGCATCCGCTTCCGCGGGCACGGCCGCCAAGGCTCGCTCGGGACTGCCCGCCAACAACCAAAGCTCGGCAGCGCGGAAAGGCTGGGAAGAAAGGTGCTCCGCGGCCGCTGCGTAGAGGGAATTCAGAGCGTCGGGCGGGATGGACCGAAGCACGACCGGCGCGATGGAAGGCGGATCGAGTCGCGCCCAGGCTTCACCGCTTCGGTCCTCGATCACGGCGAGGGCGTGCTGAGCCACCTCATTCTCCGGCGTATAGGAACCGCCGGCCATCTCGCGCACGGTCTGTACGGGAGCTTCGCCGCCGAGACAGGCGAGAGCCGCCAGCCAGAGCTTCGCCTCGCTCGAAAGCGAAGCGAGGCGGCCGGCGTGGATGCGCTCGAGGGCGGGCAGGGGAGCGGCGAGATCGGCATCGGGCGTCACGCGCCAGCCGTCGGCATCGCGGACCAAGGCGCCGCGCTCCACGAGCGCGCGGGCAGCCCCTTCGATCCATGCCGGCGCGCCGCCGGAAATCTTCCAGATCGCTTCTTCGATCGCCGGAAGCGAAGTGCCGCCGAGGAGCGAGCGCACCAACGCATCCGAGTCTTCGCGGGCGAGCGCCGGCAGGTGCAGGAAATAGGGAGACTCTTCGAGCCACGGGCCACGCGCCACCAGCGAAAACTCTTCGAAGCGTTCGTTCTCGGCGGCCGCCGATTCGTCCCAGGAAAGAATGACGAGCGCCCCGGCGGGCGTGCGCGAGACGAGCAAACGGCGTGCGAGATCGAGATCCGCCTCGCTGGCCGCCTGCAGATCTTCGAACGCCAAGAGGATGGGCCCGGCGCCCTTCAAGCGCGTGAGCAGATCGGAAAGGGGCGCGGCCGGAGTGCCGCCCACGATCCCGACGCGGCGCAACCACTCGTCGCCGGCATCGGAGCGACCGCGGCACGAGACGACGACGGCGTGGCCGCCTTTCATCTCCGCGCGTAACGCCATCTCACGAAGCAGACGACTGCGCCCCATTCCGGAGCGGCCGGTCAAGATCAGCGGCAGACCACCGCGCGCGGTCCGAGACTCGATGCGCGCGATCTCCTTCTCGCGGCCTACCCACGTACCGACGGCGAGGACGGCGCTGAGCGGCTGGCTACGTACCTTTCGACCGCTGAGCGCCTGAAGCATTTCGCGCAGATCGGTCACCGAGCGCGGCCGCTGGGCGGGATCGCGCGACAAGAGACGCAGCAGGATTTCGATGAGGTCGGGAGAAACGCCGGAGGCACGCAACGGCTCGGGCGAGGGGTCCTGGCGAATCTGCGCCTGAAGGATCTGGTCGACGCTCGCGCCGATGAAGGGCGCGCGCCCGGCGAGGGCCGTGTAGAACGATGCCCCGAGGCCGTAGAGATCGGAAAGAGGCGTGGCGGCGCCACCAGTCACGACTTCCGGCGCGACGAAACCCGGCGTGCCGCCGGTGCGGCCACGATTGGAGTCGGCCGAGAGATTGAGATCGACGAGGCGCACGCGATCTGCCCCGTTCCGAAGCACCAAGATGTTCGCCGGCTTCACGTCGCCGTGGATGAGCTGGGCCGCGTGGATCGCCTCGAGCCCGGCCGCCGCGCCTTCGAGCAGGGGAAGGATGTCCTCGAGGTCGCCCGCCGGCACCGACTCGGTGAGCGGCAGGCCGTCGATGTAGTCCATGGTGAAAAAGGCGGCTCCGGCTCCGTCTGACGCGAGCCCGAAATCGTGGACGGTCACGACATTGGGATGGGAGATCCGAGCCAGGCGGGCGAACTCGGTACGGAGGTGGTCGACGGAAAGGCCGCCGTCGAGGGCCTTGAGGGCGACGAGGGACTTGGCGGCAATGTCCTCCGCCAGCCAGACGTGCGCCGCGCCGCCTTCGCCCAGAAGGCGGACGAGGCGGTACCGGCCTTCGATCAAATCCTTGGGAGACCAGGTTCGCGAGGACGGGGCTTCCGGGTTCGCCGACATCGAGGAAATCCTCCCAAATGGACAACGCCCGCGAGCTTAACCCCTTTCATGGCAATGGACAAACCGCGTTTCGCGAACTTTTGCTAAGTCTCGCAATAATTTGCGCTTGGAGGGCAAAGCAATCGGGCCCGCCGGAGCGGACCCGATCGGAGGTGGAGTCTCGGGACTTCTAGTCCTTCAAGATGAAATACGTCCGGAAGATATGGTCCAGGACCTGCGGCGATAGCTCGGGCGTGGCCTGGTGATAGCGGCACATGTCGATGCAGTGCTCGATGATGTCGCGCGGATGGCAGGCGCGGAGCGGCAGGCTGTGGCGCTGGTACCAGTTCTGGAGCAGGTAGTCGACGGCGCGCGGGTCGAAAGGCACGCCGCGGGCCTCGCACACCATCGAAAAGATCATCGTGTACTGCGAGGGCGTCGGGTCCTCGACGTGGATCTTGTAGCGGATGCGGCGCAGGAAGGCCTCGTCCACCAGCTCGAGCGGCTCGAGGTTGGTGGCGAACACGAGCAGCTGCTCGAACGGCACCGAGAACTTGTTGCCCGTGTGCAGGGTCAGGAAGTCGATGCGCTTCTCGAGCGGCAGAATCCAGCGGTTCAGGAGGTCGCGCGGCGACACCTGCTGGCGGCCGAAGTCGTCGATGATGAAGATGCCGCCATTCGCCTTCACCTGGAGCGGCGCTTCATAGAACTTGGAGATCGAGTCGAACTCCAGGTCGAGCATGCTCAGGCTCAGCTCGCCGCCCACCTCGACCACCGGCCGGCGGCAGAACACCCAACGCGTGTCGTAGCGCGGCCCACCGGTGATGTCGGGCTCGCCCGTCTCGAGTTGCGGCTTGGGGATGTCGATCGGCGTGTGGTGCACCGGGTCGAACACCTTCACGACCTGGTTGTCGACCTTGAGCGCGTGCGGGATGTAGATGCCGCCCTTGAGCAGGCGCGCCATGGCCTCGGCGATCGAGGTCTTGCCGTTGCCCGGATCGCCGAAGAGGAAAATCGACTTGCCGCCGTTCACCGCCGGACCGAGCTGATCGAAGATGGCCTGGTCGAGGACCAGGTCCTCGAACGCCAGCTCGAGCTCGTTGCGACTCACGGTCAGGTTGCGCACCGTCTGCCGGTTGCACATCGGCTCGTACTCTTCGATGGCCACTGGCGCGGGGCCGGCGTACGAGGACTGGTCGATGCGCTCGCGCGCGCGGCGACGCCCCTCGTCGGTCAGCGAGTAGTGATAAGCGCCCTCCGAAATTCCGGTGCCCTTCTTGATCTCGATCAGCTTCTCGTCTTTGAGGAAGCGGATGATGGGGTGCACCACGCCTTGGAATGGCAGGCGCATGCGCTGCGCGATCTCGTGCCCGGGAACCACGCCTGCGTAATAGAAGTGCTTGAGCGTGAGATCGGTGACGAACTCTTCGCCGAGATTCGTCTCTTCCATGTTCGTCGGGGGCGGCGGAGCGGCTTCGACGAAGTTCTCGAAGTCGCCGTCTTCCATGTAGTTGAGCTTGACGAGGTTCTCGACCAGCCGGCCGCCTTCGCGACGCTGCCGCTCGAGAGCTTCGTTGAGCTGATCCGCCGTGACGATGTTCTGCTGCACCAGCATCTTGCCGATCTTCGACTGCATGATGTGGCCCTCATGGACGATCGCGCGGAAGGGCTTCCTTCGGCGCTGCAAATGACACGCCAGAGCGGAGGTAGAAGAGAATACCTCTACCGCCGGGTTATCGGCACCGGTCGGCGTGAACTCCTGTGAGATCGGCGGGGGGTTGGGGCGGCGGGGGCCGCTCGTGACTTCGGAAGCTAGTCGCATCCCGGGCATCGGGTCAAGCATGACGGCCCGAGAATCGTCGAGTAGCATGAAACACCGTCGTTTGCGCCGTCTCTCGGAGACACCATGGACACGTCCTGGCACTCCATTCTCGAGCTGGCCCGCCACGCGCCCTCGCCCTACAACGCGCAGCCGTGGCGCGTGCGCGTGCTGGACGAGTCTCGGGCCGAGGTCTACGTGGAACGGGCGCGCACGCTGCCCGAGGAGGAGCTCACCGGTTCGTCTCTCGTTCTCACCATGGGACTCTTCATCGAGTCGATGCGCTTGGTCGCCGCGCAACGCGGCCATCGCCTCGACGACGAGCTGGCGGCCGCCAACGATTCTTTTGAAGCCAAGGCGCTCGACGCGCGGGACGAAGAGTATCTGCTCTTTGCGCGTCTGAGTCTGCGTCCTTCCTCTTCGCCGACGCCTGATGCGAGCGCGCTCATTCTCGCGCGCCGCACATCGCGGCTCCCCTTCGATACCGATCCCGTCGGGCTCAAGGAGACGCGCGCCCTCACCAAGATTGCGTCGCCGTGGGGCTATCGCTACACGCAGAGCTCGGAACCCAAACGCATCGAGCGCCTGTTCGAGGCGAACGAGCGCGCTCTGCGCCGGCGATTCAGTCAGCCCGGATGTCGCGACGAAGTCACGCGCTGGGTTCGCTTCAGCGATCGCGAGGCGCGCACGCGTGGCGATGGGCTGGATGCGCGCTGTTTGGGGCGGCAGCCGTTCGCTTTGTTCGCCGAACATCGATTGCCGAAGTTTCGGTCGACCAACGAAACGCTGCCGCGCACGGCGACCATGGGATGCCTGTCCGGGCCCTACGGTCCGTGCCAGGAGTCGTATCGCGCCGGGCGGTTCCTCATGCACTTCTGGCTCGAGTGCACGCGGCTCGGGCTGGCGATTCAGCCGCTCGCGTCGCTGGTGAACGACGTCGAGGCGGCGAAACGGGGCGCGCTGGATTGGCGCGTGCCGGGAATCTGGTTGGCATTTCGCATCGGCCGCTCGCCCGAGCCGGCCAAGAGCTATCGACGCCCGGTGGAAGACCTGTTGCTCGACGAAGACGAAGTCAGGGCCGCGTCACCACGGACTTCACCAGCGACATCGGATCGTCGATCTTGAGCGGGCCCGTGGAGTAGAAGGCCTGCGCGTAGCGCGCGCCGATGGCGAAGGCGTGCTGGCGCGCGTAGACGTCCATGAAATCGAGAATCGAGCCATAGCCCGACTGCGGCCGCGGCTTCTCGGGATTGGCGAACTGAGATTTGTGCGCGGCCAGCGCCTGGATCCAGGGCTCGAAGTGATCCGACACGTCGACGATGAACGTGGGCGCGAGGCCGGGCGGCAGGAAGTAATAGAAGATGGCGCGCGCCTGATAGGCCTCGCCCTCGGCCGGAATCTTCCGCAGGTGCGCGAAATTGAATCCCTGCGAAACCAGGACGCCGGTCTTGAAGTGATCGTTGTGACCGAGCCCGCGCCCGATGGGCAAGTCGTAGTAGGGCGCGAACACGATCTGCGGCCGGTGCTTGCGGATCGCCGCCGCCACCTTCACGCGGTTCTCGAACGTGTCCTCGACGCGGCAGTCGCCCATGTCGAGGCACTCGCGCATGTCGAGCTGGAGAAGGCGCGCGGCTTCCTCGCTCTCAGCCATGCGCTGCTCGGGCGTGCCCCAGCCCATGTCGCCGCTCGTCATGTCGATGATTCCGGTTCGGTAGCCGAGCGCCTTCATCTTGAGAAGGAGTCCACCGGTACCGATTTCGGCGTCGTCGGGATGCGGTCCGAAGGAAAGGATGTCGACAGGCATGGGGCGCAGTCTATTCGCGCGGTCGGGAGCAGGGCAAGCCCGAGTGCATTGGCACCGCTTGGATTCCGGCGCGGCTTGGGGAACAATCGCGTTCGACCCCGTTTTTTGCCGCGCCCCGGACGCAGGTCGCCTGCCGGAGGTTCGCATGAGAGATCGTGCCTGGAACCTGGGACTCTTGTTGCTGCGCTTCACGGGCCTGTACCTGGCCTTTGGCCACGGGCACATGAAGTTCGCCGCCCTGCTGCACGGCGAAGCCGACATGTTCATCGGCATGGTGCGCTCGATGGGCGCTCCCAGTCCGGTGCTCTTCGCCTGGCTCGCCGCCTGCGCCGAGTTCATCGGCGGCCTGTTGGTATTCATCGGCTTGGGCACGCGCGTGGCGGCGGCGTTCGCGGCCATCGATCTCTTGGTCGCGGCTTTCGTCGTGCATCACGCTCACCTGCAATTCCTTCATGCCATCGGCGCCGGTTCCACGCCCACCGAGACGATCAAGACGTGGGGTAACCCCGAGCTGGCCATCGTCTACGGGCTCGCGATGCTCTGTCTCGTGTTCACCGGGCCGGGCCGCATCTCGATCGACGGCATGATCCACCGCCGCATGGGACGCGAGTGATGTCGACGCAGGAGCTGGCGCTCGAAATCGACGGCCGCGAGGTGCGCACGGCCCGCCGTGTGGAGATTCGCAATCCGCACACCGGCGAGGTGGTGGGGGCGACGTTCTTCGCCGGCGAAGAGGAGCTGAAGCAGGCGACGCGTGCCGTGGTGCAAGGCTTCGCGCGCATGCGCGCGCTGCCGTCGCACGAGCGCTACAAGATTCTCGCGGGCGTGGCCGAGCGGCTGCGCGATCGGCGCGAGGAGATGGCGCGGAGCATCACGGCCGAGAACGCGAAGCCGATCAAGGACGCGCGCACCGAGGTCGACCGCGCGGCGGTCACGTTCACGACGGCAGCCGAAGAGACGAAGCGCATCGGCGGCGAAGCCATTCCGCTGGATTGGCTGCCCGGCGCCGAGGGGCGCTGGGCCATCGAGCGGCGCTTTCCCGCAGGGCCGGTGCTCGCCTTCACGCCGTTCAATTTTCCGCTCAATCTGTGCGCGCACAAGGTGGCGCCGGCGCTGGCCGCAGGCTGC
>DASYSL010000050.1:0-2654 GCA_036003365.1 Candidatus Eiseniibacteriota bacterium | reverse complement strand
TCCGAGGATCCCAACGAGATCCTCGCCTCGATCCGCTCCGGCATCGCGCCGGGCACGCGCGTCGAGGTCGAGATCGAGCCCGACCGCCGCCGCGCCATCGAGAAGGCGCTCGCCGGCGCGCGCGCGGGCGACGTGGTCGTGCTCGCGGGCAAGGGCCACGAGACGACGCAGACGGCAGGCGGCAAGGCCGCGCCCTTCGACGACCGCACGGAAGCGCGTGGCGCGCTCGAGCGGCTCGGCCTCGGAAAGGCGGGGCGATGAATCATCCCGCGGGCCTTCCCGAGACCTCGACCTTGGGCAAGAAGCCTCTCCGGCGCTGGACGCTCGGTCAGGTGGCCGAGACGGTGAGCGCGGAGTGGCGCTTGCCGTCGCGCCAGACGCTGCCCGCCACCATCATCAAGGCGGTGGTCGGCGCCACGCTCGACTCGCGCCAGGTGCGCCCGGGCGAGGTGTTCGTGCCGCTCGCCGGCACGCGCGCCGATGGCCACGAGTTCCTGACCGAGGCGCGCGCCCACGGCGCCATCGCCTGCTTCTGCCGCGCCGCCCTCGCCGACCAGGTGGAGATCGAGTCGGGCGGGCCGCTCATGATCGTGGAGTCTCCCGAGACCGCGCTCCAGACGTGGGGTGCGGCACGCCGCGCCACCTGGGGCGGCACCGCCGTCGGCGTCACGGGCTCGAACGGCAAGACCACGACCAAGAACCTGATCGCGGCCGTGCTCGCCACCGGCGGCGCCACGCTCGCCACCGAAGGCAACCGCAACAACCATCTCGGCGTGCCGCTCACGCTCACCGGCCTCTCCGACGATCACGCGTACGCGGTCATCGAGATGGGCATGAACCATCGCGGCGAGATCGCGCGCCTGGCCGAGTGGGCGCGCCCCAACCTGGGCGTGATCACGCACGTGGCCGCCGCGCATCTCGAAGCCCTGGGCACGATCGAGGAAGTGGCGCGCGCCAAGGCCGAGCTGGCCGAAGCGGTGCCGGCCGACGGGACGCTCGTCATCCCGGCCGGCGAGACCGTGCTGCACGCGGCCTTGAACGAAGCCGGCGTGCGCGCCCGGCGCGTCACCTTCGCGCTCGAGGGCGAGCCGGCCGATGTCGTGGCCACGCGCATCAGCGATCTCGGTCCGGCCGGCGTGTCGTTCCAGGTCGAGGGCTTCCCGCCCATCCGCCTGCGCCTACCCGGCCGCCACAACGTGAAGAACGCGCTCGCCGCCCTCTGCGTGGCGCAGGTGCTCGGCATCGATCCGGCGAACGCGGCCCAGGCTCTGGGCACGGTCGACGCCCAGAGCGGACGCATGGAGACGGCGGTGTGGGGCGGCGTCACGCTCGTTCTCGATTACTACAACGCCAATCCCGACTCGATGCGCGCCGCGCTCGAAACGCTCCGCCGCTGGCCGGCCAAGCGCCGCTTCGCCGCCCTGGGCGGGATGAAGGAGCTGGGCGACTTTGCCGAGCGGGGGCACTACGAAGTGGGGGAGGCGGCGGGATTTCTCGACGGCCTCTACCTGTATGGGGAACTGACCGCGCACGTGGCCGACGGAGCGAAAGCCTCCGGCCTCAAGGACGAGCGCGTGCGCGGCTTCTCTTCCCGCGACGAGCTGGCTCAAGCGCTCGGCGATGCTTTGCAGCCGGGGGACGTGGTGCTCATCAAGGGCTCGCGCTCCTCGCGCATGGAAGAAGTGGCGGAAATCCTGCGTGCGCGCTTGCGCACGCCCTTCGACAAGAACCCCGAGCGGAAAGAGGACTGAGCCATGTTTCTCGAGTTCCTCTATCCGCTGCACGAGCATCCCGGGCTCGGCTTCCTGAACGTCTTCCGTTACATCACCTTCCGCTCGGCCTATGCGGCGGTGTTCGCCTTGTTCCTGGCGCTCATCCTCGGCAAGCCGGTGATCGCGTGGCTGCGCCGCTTCCGCATCGGCCAGAAGATCCGCGAGGAAGGCCCGGCCGGCCATCAGGTGAAGGCCGGCACGCCCACCATGGGCGGCGTGCTGATCATCCTGTGCGTCTTCGTGCCCGTGCTCCTGTTCGGCAATCTCAAGAGTCACGACGTCCTGCTCGCCTTGCTCGCCACCTTGTGGCTCGGCGCTGTCGGTTTTCTCGACGACTACCTGCGCGTGGTGAAGGGGGCGCGCAAGGGACTCCTCGGCCGCTACAAGCTGGTCGGCCAGGTGGCGCTCGGCGTGTTGATCGGCGTCTTCCTGCTCGGGCTGCCCAATTTGTCCGTGCCGCCGACCATGACCACCGTTCCATTCCTCAAGTTCCGCTACATCGATCTCGGCATCTTGTACCTGCCCTTCGTGGTGCTCGTGATCACCGGCTCGTCGAACGCGGTCAATCTCACGGACGGCCTGGACGGCCTGGCCACCGGGCTCGTGATCTTCGCCGCCCTCACCTTCGCGGGCTTCGCCTACGTGAGCGGGCACGTGCGCTTCAGCGAGTACCTGAACATCCTCTACTTGCCGGAGGCCGGCGAGCTGACCGTGTTCTGCGCCGCCATGGTCGGCGCCTCGCTCGGCTTTCTGTGGTTCAACTGCCATCCGGCCGACGTCTTCATGGGCGACACCGGATCGCTCGCTCTGGGCGGTGCGCTCGGCACCGTGGCCATCCTGCTCAAGCGCGAGCTCTTGCTCATCGTGGTCGGTGGCGTGTTC
>DASYSL010000049.1:0-28174 GCA_036003365.1 Candidatus Eiseniibacteriota bacterium | reverse complement strand
GGAGGGGCGTGACCGGCGATTGGGTCTTCGGTGACGAGAAGCTGGCGAAGCTTCACCTGGGAGCAGGCTGGACCATGGGCATCGAAATGAAGTGGCGTAAATACGCTCTGATGAGGCCGGTACGAAGCCCTTGAAAGCTTTACCAGATCGGGACTTGACCCTGGAGCCGCGCTTGCTAGCCTACTCACGGGAACCCGCCACCGAGGGAGATCGATGACCGTTCCGGACTTTCCGGACATCCAGAAGCGCCTGCGCCGTTTCCCTTGGACTTTCTTCTTCAGCGTCGTGGCCTTCGTTCTCTTCGCCTCGGCGGGCGCCGTGTTCGGCTTGGCGCGATGGATGGAAGGCGATCTTCCGCCCGTCGACAAGGTGCAGTCGTATCGTCCGGCGCTCAAGTCGTCGGTCTACGACGTGCGCGGCCGCCTGATCCACGAGTTCTTCCGCGAGAACCGCCAGAGCCTGCCGCTTTCGGAAGTGCCGCCCTTCCTCATCAAGGGCGTGATCGCCACCGAGGACAAGCGCTTCTACTCGCACTGGGGCATCGATCTCGTGGGCGTCATGCGCGCCTCGATCGTGGCGCTCTTGCACGGGCAGCGGCCGCGCGGCACGAGCACCATCACGCAGCAGCTGGCGCGCAACATGTTCCTCACCAACGACGTCACCATGCAGCGCAAGATCAAGGAAGCGCTGCTCGCCATCCGCATCGAGCGCGTGCACTCGAAGAACGAGATCCTGGAGATGTACTTCAACCAGATCTACTACGGAGACGGCTCGTATGGCGTGGCCTCGGCGGCGCGTAACTACTTCGGCAAGCCGCCGAGCCAGCTCCAGCTGCACGAGTGCGCCCTGCTCGCCGGCCTGCCGGCCAATCCCTTGCGCTACTCGCCCCGCCGCCATCCGGACGCGGCCAAGTTGCGGCGCGAGCACGTGCTCCGGCGCATGTACGAGGAGCACATCATCACCGCCGAGCAGTTCAAGCGCGCCGACGCGCAGCCGCTCGGCGTCACGGCCGACAAGTTCACCGCCGACAACGCGCCCTACTTCATCGAGATGGTTCGCCAGACCATGGACGACAAGTACGGCTCGAACCTTCTCTACGAAGGCGGCCTCAAGATCTACACCTCGCTCGATCTCGACCTGCAGGCGGCGGCTGAGCGCGCCCTGGAGAAGGGGCTTACTTCGCTCGAGCAGCGCAACAAGTACAGCGTGACGCGTGCCAACTGGGTGCGCCCGGCGGCAAGCGGGGCCGGGGAGGCGGCGCAGCCGCGGACGCCGTACTTGCAGGGTGCTCTCGTCGCGCTCGATCCCAAGACCGGATACGTGCGGGCCCTGATCGGCGGGCGCGACTTCAGCGACTCGCCGTTCAACCGCGCCGTGCAGGCGGAGCGCCAGCCCGGCTCGGCATTCAAGCCGTTCATCTACACGGCCGCGATCGACAACCTGGGATTCAAGCCGACGGACGTGATCGTGGACGCGCCGGTGTCGTACGCGGCGGGCTCGGGCGGCGTGTGGGCGCCGACGAACTACGACGGCACCTACTCCGGTCCGGTAACGCTGCGCTACGCGCTCCAGAAGTCGATCAACATCCCGGCCATCAAGCTCCTGGCCAAAGTCGGTACGACCGTCGTGTCGTCCTACGCGCGTCGCATGGGCATCAAGAGCCCCATCGGACAGAACCTGTCACTCGCGCTGGGCACGAGCGAGGTCAACCTGATGGAGCTGGTGTCGTCGTATTGCGTGTTCGCGGATGAAGGCATCCGCACCGAGCCGCTCTACATCCTCAAGGTCGAGGATTCGCAGGGGAACGTGCTCGAGACCAATCCCCCGCGGCCGACCGACGTGCTGTCCTCGGAGACGGCGGCCGTGATGACCAACATGCTGCAGAGCGTGGTCGACCACGGCACCGCCTATCCGGCGCGCGCCATGGGCTTCACCGCGCCGGCGGCCGGCAAGACCGGCACCACGGACGACTACTCCGACGCCTGGTTCGTGGGCTTCGTGCCGAGCCTGGTATGCGGCGTGTGGGTGGGATTCGACGTGAAGCGCCCGCTCGGCCACGCCATGACCGGCGCGGTGGCGGCGTTGCCGATCTGGACGGAGACGATGAAGTCCTGGACCGCCAACCGTCAGACGGAGTACTTCGACCTGCCCGCCGGCACGGTCACGCGCGAGGTGTGCGCCGAAACCGGAATGCTCGCCACCGACGCGTGCCCTGAGGTGACCACGGAAGTGTTCACCATCGGCTCGGAACCGCAGGAAGTGTGCAACGTGCACGTCGGCATGCCGCTCCAGCCTGGCGAGCCCGGCGGCGTCACCACCGTGTCCACACCGGCCCGCGCCGACACCACCCACAAGCGCGAGAACTTCCGCACCATCGACAACAAGTCCCTCGAGCCCGACCGCATCAGGCTGTAGCTCTCAAGGCAGTGTCAGCTCCATCCCGTCTTCACGCGGCACGAAGCCGGCGCGTGCATACGCACCGCGACCTTCCGCCGTCGCGTGCAAACGCACGCGTCGAAGCCCGAGCTCACGCGACTTTTCGAGGGCTTTTTCCATGAGCGCGGTCGCGATCCCCTTCCGGCGCCACGCGGGCTCGACCCAGACGTTCATCACGTAGCCCTCGACCGGCACGACGTTTCGCGGCGACGGAAGCCGGGCGTGGAGCAGGAGCGCCAGATTTCCCACCGCGGATCCGTCTTCGGCGACGGCGAGCCAGCCAAACGCTTGCCCATTCCCGAGCAGATCGGAGACGGCGGCGAGACTTTCGCGCAGGAACTCCGCCGGGGGCTCCGGCGTCTCCGTCGAGTTCGTCTCCTGGAAGAGCTTCCAGCGCATCTGCGTCATGATCTCGGCGTCCTGGGGCGTGGCTTGCCGCAACCGAAAGCTCATCGAGATCGCCTCTTCATGGGCCACTACTTCCGCTTCGCCACTTTCGCGCCCTGCTTGCCGAGCGCGGTGCGCGTCTTCTTGGGTAGATGCGCGATCGTCTTCTTCGATCGCGCGGAGCGTGCGGCTTTCTTGATGTTCTTGCGAGCGGCGGACTTCTGACGTGCGCTGGCCATCGCTTCCTCCGGCGTGGCGCGGGCGTTCAGGGCGATGGCCTCAGTATCCTCTGACCCCATGGCGCGAGCCAGAGGCGATAGAGGTCTGTCTAGCCGAACCTTTCTTCCCGCCAAGGATCGGCGTCGTTGTGGTAGCCGCCCTTCTCCCAGAAGCCGGGGCGGTCCTCGGGAACGAGCTCGATGGCGCGCGCCCACTTGGCGCTCTTCCAGAAATAGCGGCTGGGGACGACGAGGCGCATCGGTCCGCCGTGATCGGGCTCGAGTGGCGCGCCGTCGGCCCAGTCGGCGAGGATCACGTCCGGGTCGAGGAGAGCGGCGAGCGGCAAGTTGGTGGTGTAGCCGTGCTCGGAGTGAACCACCGCGAAGTGCGCGCTCGGCTTGATGCCGGCCTCACGCAGGAGTGCGGCGACCGAGAACCCTTCGAAGACGGTGTCGAAGCGCGACCAGCGCGTCACGCAATGGATGTCGGCCGTGACCTCGAGGCGTGGACGCGCGAGACACGCGGCATAGTCGAGCGTGAGCGGGCGCTCGACCTCGCCGTACACGCGAAAATCCCAGCGCGCGGGATCGAAGCGCGGCACGGTGCCATAGGAGAGCACGGGCCACTTCTCGGTCTCGAACTGGCCAGGCGGCAGCCTGGGCTCGTGGCGTGGCGAGTGAATGCGCTGGACGACAGGAGCGCGGTCGAACCCGTCGGGCCCTTTGCCCATGTCAGGCGGACGGCGCGAAGGGCTTGGCGGCGGCGCGAATCGGCGCCGGCACGCCGATCTTGGGGCACAGAGGCGCGAGCGGGCATTCGGGGCAGCGCGGCTTGCGCGCCTGGCAGATGGCGCGGCCGTGCAGGATGAGCAGGTGCGCGAACAGCGTCCAGTCGTGCTTGGGCACCTTGGCCATGAGATCGCGCTCGATCTTCACCGGATCGCGCTGCTTGGTCAAACCGAGGCGCCGCGAGAGACGCGTCACGTGCGTGTCCACCACGATGCCTTCGGAGATGCCGAAAGCGTCCCCCAAGACGACGTTCGCCGTCTTGCGGCCGACGCCCCGCAGCGTCACCAGATCCTCCATGGTGCGCGGCACCTCGCCGCCGTGCTTGTCCACGAGATCGCGCGACATGGCCTGGAGCGATTTGGTCTTGGAGCGGAAGAAGCCGGTCGAGCGGATGGCTTCCTGGATCTCACCGCTCTCCGCCTCGGCGAAGTCGCGCGGGCCACGGAAGCGGCGAAAGAGAGCGGGCGTCGTCATGTTCACGCGCTCGTCGGTGCATTGCGCCGACAAGATGGTGGCCACCAGAAGTTGGAAAGGCGTTTCGTAATCGAGCGCCGTGCGCGCGCCCGGATAGAGGCGCTTCAACACGCGGATCTGCGCGGCGACGTCGACCTTGGATTTCTTCGCCCCGCCGCCGGCGCGCGATTTCCCCTTGGAGCGGGGCGGATCGCCGACGGCCGGGCTCACAGCGAGGCAATCAGCGGACGAGGTCGGGGCCCGGCGTGTAGCGCGGGCGATAGCCGGGAGGCGTCGACGCGAGCTGCGGCCGATCGGCGAGCAAGCTGATCGGGTACACGGTCTCGGCGCGGCTGAAGGCGGCCATCTCGTAGTCGCCGGTCATGATGATGGCCTCTTCCGGACAGGCGTCCACGCACAGGCCGCACATCACGCAGCGCAGCATGTCGATGTCGAAGCGCACGGGATACTTCTCGACGCGCTTGTCGGGAAACTCCGCCGCCTCGATCACGATGCACTCGGCGGGGCAGATGGTCGCGCACATGAAGCAGGCGACGCACTTGAGGCTGCCGTCCGGGCGCTTGGTGAGCTGGTGGATGCCGCGGAAGCGCGGCGAGTAGGCGCGGCGCTCCTCGGGATAGTTGATGGTCGGCTTCTGCCAGCGGTTCTGCGGGAAGAGGTTCTTCATGAAGTTGGTGGTGGTGACCACGAGGCCCTTCATCGTGGCCCACACCGACGGCCGTTCCCAGTCGGGGATGTCGTTGGGCAGGTGTCCGGTGTGGGTTCCCGTGGGTGCGGCGGCGGGGCCGCCCTCGACGATACGGTAACGCTCCTGCACGGTCGGGCTCGAGCCCTGCGGGGCTTCGGTCTGGCGGCGCGCTTCGGTCTCGCGGTGCGTTTCGGTCGCCTGACTGCTCATCGTTCCTCCGCCCCCACCGTTTGCGCCGACTTGGGCTGGGCGCCCAGAAGTCCCAGGTCCTTCCAGCGCAGGCCGCCAAACGCCGGCTCGGCCGCGCTCATCTCGTCGAACAGCTTGTCGGCCGTGCCCGCCGGTACAGCGCCACCCAGCCGCTTGGCGAGCTGCGCCATGACGCCCGTGGCCGGCCACGCCTCGGCAACAGGCGGGTAGGCGCGCGCGAAACGCTGCACGCGGCCCTGGTAGTTGACGAACGTGCCGTCCATCTCGAGGTAGGTCGCGTCCGGGAACACCACCGACGCCAGCGTCAGCTCGGGAATGTCATGCGTGGCGTGCGCGATCACGTGCTCGACGCGCGACAGCGCGCGGCGCACCCGCTCGGGCTCGGGATGGCCGCGCAGGAACTCGGCGCGCAGGACATAGAGGGTCTTCACCTGCTCCTTCTCGCAGGCGTCGAGAATGTCGTTCACCGATGCCTGCCCGAGCCCGAGCCAGGCGCAGGCCGTGTTGTTGGCGTGGGGATCGGCGTGGCGCAGGATCTTGTCGGCCATCACCGTCGTCTTCTCGTGCGAGCCGTCGACGCGGTAATCGACCAGGGACGTGCCCAGCACGTCGCGCGCAAAGGCGCGGAAGACGTAGAGCGCTTCGGTCGAAACGTCGGGCGAAGCGATCGCCGCGATGCCGTTCGCGCCCGCTTTCTTGCCGTGCGCGATGGCCGCCTGGGCGGCGTCGAGCGCTTCTTCCCAGCTCGCCGGCACGTGCGTGCCCGCGCGACGCAGTCGCGGCCCCGCCAAACGCCCCGGGCCCTGCAAGAGCTTGTACGAATCGCGGCCGGCATCGCAGATCCACGACTTGTTGACCTCGGGATTGCGCCGCGGCACGAAGCGGTAGACCGTGCCGTCCTTGGAATCGACGCGGATGTTGCAGCCGGTGGAGCAGTGCCCGCACACCGACTCGGCGCTCTTCAGGAACCACACGCGCTGGCGGAAGCGGAAGTCCTTGGCCGTGAGCGCGCCCACCGGACAGATGTCGACGACGTTGCCGATGTAGTCGTCGCCGGTGATCGGCCCGTCGTTCTCGGTGCCGATCTCGGTGGTCACGCCGCGGGTGAAGAACTGCAGAGCGTGCGAGCCGGACACCTCGCGGCAGAAGCGCACGCAGCGCGAGCACAGAACGCAGCGCTCCTTGTCGAGCACGATGCGCTCGCCCAGGTCCACGACCTTCTTCTTGTGCACCTTGAGCCCGCGCGGCATGCGCGATTCGTAGCGGCCGTGCTCGACGTAGTAGTCCTGCAGCTTGCATTCGCCGGCCTGGTCGCAGATCGGACAGTCGAGCGGATGGTTGAGCAGGATGAACTCGAGCTGCGCGCGGCGCGCCGTCTCGGCTTCGGGCGAGCCCACGTGCACCACCATGCCCGCCTTCACCGGCTCGCAGCACGAGGGCGCGAGCTTCGGGCGGCCCTCGATCGACACCAGGCACATGCGGCACGAGCCTTCCCACGTGAGATCGGCGTGATAGCAGAAGTTGGGCACGCGGATGCCGACTGACTTGGCGGCTTCGAGCACGTTGGTGCCATCGGGCACCGTGGCCTTCTTGCCATCGATGGTCAGCTCGACCATCGGCTTGGCGGTTGCCTCGCTCACGCGCGGCTCCTCAGCGGTCCAGCTCGCCGGCGACGATGGCGAGGCTGCCCAGGTTGGCGGCGAAATCCGAGATCATGGCACCCTTCAGATTCTCGTCGATGGCGCTGAAGATGTAGAAGCCGGGCGCCCGGCAGTGCAGCCGGTAGGGCTTGGGACCGCCGTCGGCGACGAGATAGAAGCCCAGCTCGCCGACCGGGCTCTCGGTATACGAGTAGACCTCCCCCGCCGGCACCTTGGGCCCGTGCATGACGAACTTGAAGTGCGCCATGAGGGCTTCGATGTTGGTGTAGACCTCGTTCTTGGGCGGCAGGGCCACCGTCCAGTCGTCGACGATGTGCGCGCCGCCCGGGAAGCGCTCGATCGCCTGGCGAATGATCTTCATGCTCTCGCGGATCTCCTGCATGCGGATCACGTAGCGGTCGTACACGTCGCCGTTGGTGCGCACCGGGATCTCGAAATCGTACGTCTCGTAGCCGTAGTACGGGTGCGCGCGGCGCAGATCGAACTGCACGCCGGTGGCCCGCAGGACCGGCCCCGTCCACGCGTACGACAGCGCGCGGTCGCGCGGCAGCACGCCCACGTCGCGCGTGCGCTTCTGGAAGATCATGTTCTTGGTGATGAGCGCGTCGATGTAGTCGACGAACTCGGGTAGCCGCTCGAGCACGCCGTTGGCGAGCGCGATGAAGTTCTCGGGCACGTCCTGCGAGACGCCGCCGATGCGCCCGTAGCTCACCGTGAGCCGCGCCCCGCAGCACGCCTCGATCAGCGTGTAGATCTCCTCGCGCGGCAGGTACGCGTACCAGAAGTTGGTGAGCGCACCCATGTCCACGAGGTTGGTGCCGATGGTCACCATGTGATCCATGATGCGGCTGAATTCCATGAGGATGACGCGGATGGCGATCGCCCGCTCCGGCAGCTCGAGGCCGAGCAGCTTCTCCACCGTCATGGCATAGCCGACGTTGTTGTTGAACGCCGAGAGATAGTTGAGCCGGTCGGTGAAGGGAAAGATCTGCGTGAACTGGTGCGCCTCGCACATCTTCTCGAAGCAGCGGTGCAGGTAGCCGACCTCGGTGCGCGACTCCTCGATCACCTCACCGTCCAGGCGCGCCTGGATGCGGAACGTGCCGTGGGTCGCCGGGTGCGAGGGGCCAAGGTTGATGTACACCTTCTCGACGTCTCCCTCGACGACCGAGATGCGCTGGCCCTCGGGGGAATCGGCGGGCAGGCCGGGGAAAGACGAGTAGGTGCGCGACAGCATGTGCCGCCGGTCGGGCGGATAGTCCTTGCGCAGCGGGTGGCCCACGAACTCTTCGTGGCACAGGATCCGGCGCAGGTCGGGATGGCCGCGGAAGCGGAACCCGTACATGTCGAAAGCTTCGCGCTCGGCCCAATTGGCCGAAGCCCACAGCGAGGTCAGCGAGTCGACCTCGGGGTGCTCGGTGGCGAGCGGCACATGGAGGCGCACGCGCTTGCCGCGCGGCATGGAATACAGGTGATAGACCGCGTGGAAGCGCTCGCCGCCGTCGCCTTCCGGCAGCGCCGAGCGGTCGAGCCCGCACACGTCCAAGAGCATGTCGTAACGCAGGTCGGGATGGTCGCGCAGCGTGCGCGCCACCTTGAGCAGATCGGCGGCGCGTACGGTGAGCGAGAGGTCTCCCGAGCGGTCCTCGGCCGCGGTCACCGCACCCGGGCAGGCCTGCTCGAGCACGCGGAAGGTCGGCTTCTCGCGCAGCGCCTCGGCGCCTTGCGTGTGTCCCCAGAAGCGCGACTTCCAGCGCGGATCGGGGCTCTCGACCGACGCCATGGGGGCTTCGGGAGACGGCCTGGGCGTCACGCCACCCCCTGCCGCTTCTTCAAGTCCTCGGCCGTGATCACCGACTGCGGCAGATCGACCTTCTGGTTACGCGCGCGCAGGGCCATGTCGCGCTGCACGTGCGTCTCGCCCTTCTGGATCGCGTCCTGCAAACGAAGAATGCCGTGCATGAGCCCTTCCGGCGTGGGGGGGCAGCCGGGCACGTACACGTCGACGGGAACGATCTCGTCGATTCCCTGCATGACGTGGTAGGCGCGGTAGAAGCCGCCCGACGACGCGCACACGCCCATGGCGATCACCCACTTGGGCTCGGGCATCTGGTCGTAGATCGTCTTGAGGATGGGGCCCATCTTGTCGACCACGGTGCCGGCCACGATCATGAGGTCGGACTGCCGCGGCGAGAAGCGCACGACCTCGGCGCCGAAGCGCGACAGGTCGTAGTGCGACGACACCACGCTCATGAACTCGATGGCGCAGCAGGCGGTGCCGAAGGGCATCGGCCACAGCGCGTTCTTGCGTCCCCAGTTGATGAAGTAGTCGAGCTTGGTGGTGACGAAATTCTGCCGGAAGGGCTCGGCCTCCCGCGGCATCTCGCTCCTGGGCCCGGGATTCGCGGCGTTCTCCAGACCGGGCGTGGGTCCCGTGACCCGCTTCATGTCCACCATGGCTTCTCCTGCTCCGGAATCAGGCTTCGTGAGTGGAAAGAGGTTGGCGAGCGGCGTAACCGCGATCCAGGGGATGCCAATGCGCGACCACGCTCTCTCCCGATTTCCAGCACAGGAAGACGAGGCGGTCGCCTCGCAGTCCGTAGAAGTCCACCAATCCCTCGTCCAAATCCTTCATCACCACCCCGCGCTCGTGGATCGCCTCGATCTCTTCCTCGATCTCGCGCGCCAGGTGGCGGGCCCGCGCTTGCGTGCGCTCGCGGGCCTTGGCATCCGGGTTGTCCCCCGCCGCCCCCGCTCCGACGATGAGCGACAGCACCTCGAGACGACGCACGGTCGCATCCAGCTCACGCTTGGTCGAGCGGATCCGTCTCACCTTCGCTTCGAGGTACGGAATGATGGCGGAGGCCTCGTCGGCCGTGAACAGCTTGATCTCCATTCGGCCCCAGTCTAGCCGGGCCCGGCTAGAGCGGCAAGAGCGTTGCAGGATCGGAACTTGGGTGAGAATTCCGTTTCACACCGCGAGCCAGAAGAGCTCCGGCTTTTCGAGCACTTCCTTGACCCGGACCAGGAACTGGACGGCGGTGTGACCGTCGATCCAGCGGTGGTCGAAGGTGCAGGCCAGAATGGTCATGGGCCGGATCGCGATCTGGCCGTCGACCACGGTGGGACGGGGCGCGATCTTGTGCACGCCCAGGATGGCCACCTCGGGATAGTTGATGATCGGCGTCGAGGTGAGCGAGCCGTAGAGACCGGCGTTGGTGATGCTGAAGGTGCCGCCGGAGAGGTCGTCGGGCGCCAGCCGGTTGGCGTGCGCGCGCTCGGAGATGTCGTTGATGGCGCGGGCGAGCGAGATGAGGTCGAGGTTGCCCGCGTCCTTCACCACGGGCACGAGAAGCCCTTCGTCGCGGCCCACGGCCACACCCATGTTGTAGTAGCGCTTGACCACTACCGCATCGTCGCCCTGCCAGGTGGCGTTCATGCGCGGGAAGTCCTGCAACGCGAACACCGCCGCCTTGACGAAGAACGGCGTGTAGGTGAGTCGCACGCCATGGTCGCGGCGCACGCTCTCCTTCACCTGCTCGCGCAGCCGCACGATGGCGCTCACGTCGACTTCTTCCATGCACGTCGTGTGCACGGCGGTGAACTTGCTTTTCACCATGCGCTCGGAGATCACCTTGCGCACGCCGGCGAGCGCGATGCGCTCCTCGAGCGGGCCCGAGGGCGCGCGCATGCCGATGCGCGGCACGGAAGGAAGCGCCGGCCCGGCGCTCGCGGCGGCGGCCGCGCCGCCGCCTTCGATGAACGAGAGCATGTCTTCGCGCGTGATGCGTCCGCCGCGGCCGGTGCCGCGCACGCGGCTCGGATCGACGCCGTGCTCGCGCGCCAGACGGCGCACGATGGGCGAGAGGAATCCGGGACGCGCGTCTCCATTGCCGCCCCGCGACGCCGGCATGGGAATCTGGGGAAGCGGCGGCGGCGGTGGCGCCGCGACACCCGTCCGGCTGGGAGCCGTTGCTGGCTTCCCCGCCGGAGGAGCGGCTGCCGCTGCGGAGGCCGTTGCTTGCTTTGCCGCCGGAGCAGCGGCCACCGCTCCGCCGGCGGGACTGGCAGCGGTTTCACCCGACTTGAGAATCGTCGCGATCTCGACTCCGACCGGCACCGTCTGCCCTTCCTCGACGGTGATGGCGCCGATCGTGCCCTCGACGGGCGCCGGCACTTCGACCGTGATCTTGTCGGTCATGATCTCGACCACGGGCTCGTCCTTGCGGACGGTGTCGCCCGCCTTCTTGAGCCACTTCGAGATCGTCCCCTCGGCGATGCTCTCGCCGAGCTGCGGCACGACGATGCTAACCGGCACGTTCTCCTCCTGCTCGAAGCGCCAAGCGCCGCTGGCGCCGCGACAAGGCAGCGCGATGTTCGGCGCGCTCCTCGTCCGTGTCGAGGCGCAGCGGCGGCACGGGCGCTGGCCGCCCCTGCTCGTCGATGGCCACGAACGTGAAGTACGCGGTGCTCGTGTGACGGCGCACGGCGCCGTTCAGGTCCTCGCTCGAGACCTCGACCGCGACTTCCATCGAGGTCGTGGCGGCGAGCGTCACCCTGGCCTTGAGAATGGCGAGCTGCCCGATCTTGATCGGCGCCTCGAACGTGATCGTGTCCACGTGGACGGTGACCACGGGGCGGCGCGCGTGACGGTGCGCGGCCACGGCCGCCGCGAGGTCCATCCAGTGCATCACCGTGCCGCCCAGCACCGAGCCATGGATGTTGGCGTCGTTGGGCAGGACGATCTGGATCATCTCGGCCGTCGCATCGCTCGCCGGCTTGGCGGCCAGAGGAGAAGCGGGCGGGCTCGTCATGTCGGCCGGCAGTCTATCAGACGACGGCCGTGGGAGCCTGCATGCGCTCGAGCACGAGCGGACGCGCCGGCGGCGGCTCGTCGCCTATGCGGTAGGCCTCGGTGAGCGCCCTGATCGCGACCTGGGCCGCATCTTGGGCATGAATCGTGGCCAGAGGCTCGCCCTTGGCGACATGGTCGCCCATTTTCTTGAGCAGGATGATGCCGACCGAGGGATCGACCTTGTCGTCCTTGCGCAGGCGTCCGCCGCCCAGGTGCACCACGATCTCACCGATCTCGAACGCGTCGAGCCCGGTGACGTAGCCATCGCGCGGGCTCTCGATCCCGTGCACGCGCGGCGCCTTGGGGAGCTGCGTCGGATCGATGACATAGCGCGGGTTGCCGCCCTGCGCCTCGATGATCTCCTGGAACTTGGCGTAGGCGCGCCCGCCGCTCACCGCCATCTTGACGGTCTTCTCGCCCTCCTCGGGCGATGCCGAAAGACCGGCGAGCGCCAGCATCTCGCCCGCGAGCTTGAGCGTGAGCGTGCGCGTGTCCTCGGGACCGCCACCGTGCAGTACGTCGACCGCTTCCGCCACCTCGAGCGTATTCCCCACCGCGCGCCCCAAGGGTTGCTCCATGTCGGTGATCAAGGCCGTGCCGTCGAAGCCCAGTCCGCGCGTCACCGAGAGGAGCTGGCGCGCCAGCTCGCGCGCGCGCTCGGGATCGCGCATGAACGCCCCGCGCCCCGTCTTGACGTCGAACACGACGCGCTTGGTTCCCGACGCGAACTTCTTGGACAGGATCGAGGAGACGATGAGCGGGATGCACTCGACGGTCGCCGTCACGTCACGCAAGGCGTAGAGCAGACGATCGGCGGGCGCGATATCGGACGTCTGGCTGCCGAACGCAAGCCCGTGCGCGCGCACCAGCTTGCGAAACTCCTCGGCGCCGAGCTGGACGCGCATGCCGGGAATGGATTCGAGCTTGTCGAGCGTGCCGCCGGTGTGGCCCAGACCGCGCCCCGAGATCATGGGCACGAACGCGCCGCACGCGGCCACCATGGGGGCCAGCGCGAGCGAGATCTTGTCGCCGACCCCGCCCGTCGAGTGCTTGTCCACCGTGGGACCGGAGAGGCCGGGAAGCGAGATCACCTCACCCGAATGCAGCATGGCCTCGGTGAGGGCGAGGGTCTCCTCGGCGTCGAGTCCCTCGAAGAATACGGCCATGAGCCAGGCAGCGATCTGGTAGTCGGGGATGCGCCCGCGGGTGAACCCTGCGGTAAGCGCCAGGATCTCGTCGGCGCCATGCTTGCCACCGTCGCGCTTCTTGCGGATCGCGGCGCGCGCGTCGATCTCGGGGCCGCCCAGGGGCGGCCACTGTGCTTGGTTCGTCTCGTCCGCCAACGTTTCCCCTGCCTTTCTGGCTAGGCTGAAATGTCGACGGATTTTACACGGTTCGGTGTGCGAATCGCTAGCCGAGCAGCTCGATGCGCTCGGTCTGGCCGTGGCCGAGCCCGACGAGCAGCGTGAGGTATTCGCGCAGCTGGCGCGTGAGCAGGAAATTCTCACGCACGAAGGCGCGCGCCTTCTTCCCCATCTCCTGGCGCTCGACGGCGTTCTTGAGCAGGTAGCGGATGCGAAGTGCCGCACCCTCGGGCGAGCTGACGAGAAATCCAGTGTGGTGATTCACCACCTGCAGGCGGATGCCGCCGGTGTTGCCGCCCACCACCGGCTTTCCCTTCCACAAGCCTTCCGTCACCGTGAGGCCAAAGCCCTCGCGCAGCGATTTCTGGATCACGATGGTGGCGGCGCGCTGCAGCGCGTTGATCGTGCGATGAGCGTCGGGCGGCAGGAGCAGGATGTGGATGTCGGGATCCTCCTCGGCCGCGATCTGTACCTCGCGCAGCACCACCTCGCCCTCCGGATCGTCGCTCGCCGTGCCGCCCGCGAGCACGAGCTGGAGCCCGGGCACGTACGGCTTGGCGAAGCGATAGGCCTCGATCACGCCCACCGGATCCTTGAAGCGATCGAAGCGCGACACCTGGAGCACCATGGGCCGATCGGGATCGAGGTCGAACTCGCTCACCACGGCCTCCACTTCCTGCCGTGTCAGCTCGCGGTTCTTGTCGCTCAGAGGATCGATGCTGGGCGGGATCAAGTAGAGCGGGAACGGCAGAGGCTGCGCGAAGTCGGAGAGCGAGAAGATGCTCGCGTCGTAGCCCGCGAGCACCCGGCGCAGATACTTCCATACCGGCAGGAAGGGACGGCTGATGTCAATGTGGCAGCGCCAGATCCACTTGCCTTTGCGCCCGGGGCAGAGCGCCAGGAGGCGCGCCGGCTGGGGATCGTGGATGAACACGAAATCGGCGGCTTCGAGCTGCGGGCGCAGGCGCTCGGCGGCGCGCTCGTTGGCCTGCTCGTAGGCGCGCAGCCGCGACGCCGGGATCGACACGTGCTGGCCCTGGAGCGCGTTGTGGAAGCCCTTCGTGCATTCGTAGAACTCTTCCGGGCCGTCGATGATGTCCCACTCGGCGTCCACGCCCACTTCCTGCATGAGCGGCACCAGACGGTCGAGGATCTCGGCCACGCCCCCGCCCTTCTTCGTCGAGTTCACGTGCATGACGCGGGCGCCCTTCACCTTGGAGCCGAGCTGCATCAGCTGGTCGACGACTTCCTCTCCCGCCACAGCGGCATACTGCTCGAGCAGGCTCATGCCACCTCCTCCCTTGAGGCGCGCGGCGGAATCTCGAAGTACTCGCCGAGGATCTGGGCCAGCTCCTTGCGCAGATCGGCGAGCGAGACGAAGTAGTAGTCCACCTCGGCCAGGCGGTCGCACAGATCGGCGTAGCGGGCGCCCCAGTGCTGGAGCCACACGCGAAAGTCATCGAGATGCTCGGGCACGCGGCGGCGGGCATCGATGAAATGGTAGAAGACACTGCCGAGGCTGAGGCGCGGCAGACACTCGGCGAGCTGCGAGGGCTGGTTGAGCAGCTGCCCGGTGTCGAACACCGCGATCTGCGAGCGCACGAAGTGGAACGGACTCTGCGTGCGCTGCCAGGCGGCGGCTTCCATGACTTCGAGGCGCGACTCGATGGCCTCGGCCACCGCCTCGCGCAGCCCCTCCAGCGTCTCGTGCTGTGTCGGATCCACGGACGCCAGGCGCTCGGCCAGCTCCTCGTCGTGCACCTCGTTGCGCACCCAGATGGCGAAATCATTGCGGTACTCGGGATCGTCGAAGCGCGGGCGCAGGAGGCCGCCCCAGAAGTGATAGTAGAGGCAGCCGGGCTCGATCCCCTGCACGCGGTCCTGCAGCTCCTTCAAGTTGTGCGCGCGCACGCCGGTGGCGATGGCGATGAGCGCGCAGTCGCGCAGTGCGAACGGCTGCGCCGCATCCTGCGGCAAGGGCTCGACCCGAACCTGGGTTGCGGGGGTCGCTGGTTCCGGGGTCGTCGACACACCAAGGGCTGGTCCGGTCGTTTGCACGTTCCCTCCCTTCATGAGGTCATCATCGATGGCGCTGGAGCCGGGGTTGGAAAGGCCACGTGCTCGAGCTCGCCGATGTAGCGGCGGCCCCACTCCTCCGCGGTCGCGGCGCGCACGCGCGCGAAGAGCGCCTGGTGGCGGCGGCGGCGCTCGGCCCCGCTCATGCTCAAGCCTTCGTGGATGCCGCGCGCCAGATCGGACTGAACGAACGGATTGACGAGCACGGCCTCGCGCAGATCCTCGGCCGCGCCCGCGGTGCGGCTCAAGACGAGCGCTCCGGGATTCTCCGGGTCCTGCGCGGCCACGAATTCCTTGGCCACGAGGTTCATGCCATCGCGCAGCGGCGTGATCAGCGCGACGTCGGCTTCGCGATAGAGATCGGACAGGAAGTCCTGCGAATACGTGCGATAGAGATAGCGAATCGGCATCCAGTCGTGCTCGCCCACCTCGCCGTTCACCCGACTCACCAGCGACTCCACCTGCCGGCGGCGCTCGAGATACGCGCGCACGCGCGTGCGGCTGGGAGCCGCGATCTGGAGGAAGACGACGCGGTTGCGCCACTCCGGATGGCGGCGCAGGAATTCTTCGTAGCCCAGGATGCGCTCGGTGATGCCCTTCGTGTAGTCGAGGCGGTCCACGCCCACGAGCACGCGCCGGTCCCCCACCACGCGCCCCAGCACCTCGCGGTTGCGCGAGCGCACGAGGTCCGCGGGCGACGGCACGAAGGTCGCGAGATCGATGCCGACCGGGAACTCGCCCACCCGCTGCTCACGGTCGCGCCAACGCAGATGGCGGCCGTCCCAGGTCGCGCCCAGGAGACGGGTGGCCGCCTGCACGTAGTTCTCGGCAAAGCGCGCGACGTGGAATCCCATGACGTCGTACTCCAGGAGGGCGGCCACCGTATCGGCCGGGTCCGCGAGCAGCGTCCACAGCTCGAGCGGCGGAAAAGGCGTGTGCAGGAAGAAGCCCATGCGCCCGGCCCAGCCCTGATCGCGCAGCTCGCGGCCGAGAAGCATGAGGTGATAGTCGTGCACCCACACGAGGTGATCGGACTGGAGGAGGGGCGCGATGACGCTCGCGAAGCGCCGCTGCACGGAGCGATACGCGCGATCCTCTTCCAGACGCACGTGGACGAGATCCTGGAAGCAATGGAGCAGCGGCCAGAGCGTGCGGTTGCAGTGGCCGTTGTAATACAGATCGACTTCGACCTTGCTGAGCGGAATGCCCAGGAAGCGCACGCCGCGCACGATACGCTGCGACAGCTCCTCGCTCTCGCCGTCCTGGGCGGGGCGTCCCGTCCACCCCACCCACGAGCTGCCCGGATGGCGGCGCAAGGCCGCGAGCACGGCGTTGGTCAGCCCCCCGGCCGCGGTCTCGGGGCCGCCGATCGCGGGCCCCGAGCGCAGGCTCGGAAGCCGGTTCGAGACCACGAAGAGGCGACTCATTCACGCCTTCCCGCGGCCGGGATCTCGATCGAATCGGCATCGAGCCAGCGGGTCAGAAACTCGTCCATGACCTCGGCCTTGGGCAAATGGCCGTGGGCCAGGGTGGGACGCTCGTCACGGCCCACACGAATGCCGAAGCCAAGATCGCGCAGGGCGCGGAAGGCATCCTCGTCGGTCTCGTCGTCGCCCACGTACACGACGAGATCGACGTCAGCCGAGCGGCGATGGAGATCGAGCGCCGCAACGCCCTTGTCGCGACCGATGGCGCGCAGCTCGAGACCGCCGCTGATCGTGTCGAGGCGAAGGGGCGCGCGCTCCGTCCATGGCAGCCACACGGCTTCGGCGGCGCGCTGCATGGCGGCATCCGCATCGGGGAACAAGCCGCGCGTGTGCAGAACGAGAGCCGTGCGCTTCCTTTCGACACGCGGCTGGAAGCCGCGGGCGCCGATGGCTTTCCACGCGCCTTCGAGCCCGCTTTGCGCTTCCTCGCTCAGGGGATGGAGTCGAACGTCTCCGCCGGGCTCGCGCTCCTCCCAGCCGTGCTCGCCGATCAGATAGACGGGAAGCTCCGGATCGCCGAGAAGCCCCAGCATCTCGGCGACGGGTCGCCCCGAGATCACGGCCACCGTGGTGCGCGGACTGGCGGCCAGCGCGCGCAGCACCTTGGCGGTGCCGGCGGGCACTTGGGCACGCTCACGATGAACATGGAATGGCGCCAGGGTGCCGTCGTAGTCGAGGAGCAGGAGTCGGCGCCCGGATTGGTGCAGTCTCTCCCACAGTGCGCTGGGCACGCCGATCAAATGCGGCGAAACCGCGGGGATTTCGCGGGGACCTGATGAGGTTTCGCGGGGCGTCACGTTCGCCTCACGCGGGTGCGATTCAAGGGGCCGTTGAGTGGGATCGTGCGCGCCGGGCGCGCGAGTGTCAACCGCGAGCGTCCGAATTCCGGACGCGCGCACGACAAGCGGTGTCAGTAGCTCGAAGCCGCCGTCTCGCCGCGCACGATCTTCACCGAAGCCGAAGTGCCGAGGCGCGTGGCGCCGGCGGCGATCATGGCCTGCGCGTCCTCACGCGAGCGAATGCCGCCCGCCGCCTTCACTCCCATCTCGGGGCCGACGACGAGGCGCATGAGGCGCACGTCCTCGACCGTGGCGCCGCCGGCGGCGAAGCCGGTCGAGGTCTTCACGAAGTCGGCGCCAGCCGCCTTGGCGAGCAGGCAGCCCGCCACTTTCTCGTCGAGCGTGAGCAGCGTCATCTCGAGGATGACCTTGACCAGCGCCTGCGAGCCCGCCGCCTCGACCACGGCCGCGATGTCTCTGCGCACGAGATCGTGCTCGTGCGACTTGAGCGCGCCGATGTTCACCACCATGTCGATCTCGCGCGCGCCATCCTGCACGGCGCGGCGCGTCTCGTAGGCTTTCACTTCCGGAAGATGCGCGCCGAGGGGGAAGCCGACCACCGTGCACACGCGCACCGGCGTGCCCGCCAGCTCCTTGGCGCAGAGGGCGACGTACGTCGGGTTGATGCACACCGAGGCGAAGCAATTCTCGCGCGCTTCCTTGCAGAGCTGCATCACTTGCTGCGTCGTGGCTTCGGGCTTGAGCAGCGTGTGGTCGATGCGCGAGCGCACGCCGTCGTCGGCCGGACAGGCGAAGCCCAGGCTCGAGGCGGCGCGCGCAGCGCCTGCGTCCCACGCCGACTCGAGCTGGCGCATGCAGTGCACCGGACACGCGCCCCAGGCGTCGCAATCCGGGCAACCGGGCGAGGCCGGCGCGCGGGGCACGAGCGCCCGGCCCGAGAGCTCGGCGAGCAAGAGATCGGTGATGCGATCGACCAGCTGGGCGCGATCCATGTCCGGAGTCATGCGGTGAACGAGCGCCCGTCGATCGGCGGCGAGAAGGCCTGCGGCAGGAGGTCGCTCAGCCGGTGCATCTGAACCTTGGTGCCGGGACGGCCGGCCAGCGCCACCGGCAGATCCTCGACGAACTCGCGCAGCACCTGACGGCAGGCGCCGCATGGCGGCGTGGGCTCGGGCGTGTCGGTGACCACGGCCAGGGCCGAGAAGCGCCGCTCACCCGCCGCCACCGCCGCGAACACCGCGCTGCGCTCGGCGCACACCGAGAGCCCGAACGACGCGTTCTCCACATTGGTCGCGGTGAACACCTTGCCCGACTCGGTGAGGAGGGCCGCGCCCACGGGAAAGCGCGAGTACGGCGCGTGGGCGTGCGCGAGAACGCGGCGGGCTTCGGCGACCAGAGAATCGGAGACGGCGGACTTGGCTTCGGGCGTCAAACGATGGGCTCCGGAATGGGGCTTTCGAGCAACAGCGATCTAGCGGCGGCCTTTTTCTTCCGCTCCGAGCTTCTCGACGCGCGCGGCTCGCGCCAGCACTTTGCGCTGCGCGCCGTCCTTGGAGAACGAGACGCGAAGCGCGTAATCCTCACCGCGGGGCGAGACCTCGAGCACGAGACCGTCGCCGAACACGGGATGCTTGATGCGATCTCCAACCTTGAACGGCGCTTCGACACGCACGCGGCCTCGCCTACTTTCTCGCCGGCTCGCTCTCCAGCGGCTTGAATCCGTCGGTGCCGCGCTCGCCGAGCAGGGTGAGCACCTTCACCGGGCGTCCCTGCCTCATATAGATGCGCGTCACGCGCTTGCCGATGGTGCACAGGATCTCGTAGCTCAACGTGTCGCTCCAGGCGGCGACTTCCTCCACCGGGAGCCGAGCTTCGTCCTGTGCGCCGAACAGCACGACCTCGTCGCCGACGCGGGCGCCGGGGTGGTCGCTGAGGTCGATCATCGTGAGGTCCATGGTGACGCGCCCGACCACCGGAGCGCGCCGGCCGCCCACCAACATAGCACCGCGGTTGGAGCAGAGCCAGGAATAGCCGTGCCCGTAGCCCGCGGGCACCACGCCGATGACGCTCGGCCGCCGCGTGGTGAAGGTGCGCGCGTAGGAGATCGAGCGGCCCGCCGGCATGGGGCGGATCTGCACGAGGCGACTCTTGAACGTCATCACGGGATGGATGCCGAGCCCGTTGGCGTTGGGCGGATAGAGGCCGTAGGCGGCGAGCCCCGGGCGCACGAGATCGCCCAGCGTTTCGGGAAAGCGCAGCACGCCGGCGCTGTTGGCCGCGTGCACGAGCGGCGGATGGATGCCGTGCGTGGCGAGCCCGCCCATGAGTGCGCGAAAGGCGTCCCACTGCGCGAGCGTGAAGGCGGTGTCTTCGCCGTCGGCGTCCGGGAAGTGGGTGTACACGCTGCCCAGGCGCAGGCCCTCGAGGGCGGTGACTTCCTGGAGGAACGGCAGCGCATCGTCGGGATCGATCCCGGTGCGCCCCATGCCGGTGTCGATCTCCACGTGCACGCGCGTGGCGCGTCCGGCGTGCAGGCTCTGGGCGGAGAGGCGGCGCGCGAAGTCGAGCGACGGCAGCGTAGGCTCGAGACGGTGCGCGACGGCTTCAGGGATCTCGCTCTCGAGCAGCGGCGAGAGCACCCAAATATTCTCCGCCAGTCCAGAGAGCCGAAGCTGCATGCCTTCGTGCAGGGTGGCCACGCCGAAGTCGCGAACGCCACGCCCGGCGGCCGAGCGCGCGACTTCGATGGCGCCGTGCCCGTAGGCGTCGGCCTTGACGACGAGGAGGATGCGGCGCTCCGGCCCGATCCGTTGCGAGAGCGCGTCGAGGTTGGCGTCGAGCTGATCGAGGTCGACTTCGACCCAGGTGGCGAGGGGCAGAAAACCTCCACGGGCCGCGCGTGGAGCGCGGGGGGTGACGTGCCGCGGGGGCAGACCACGGATAGCACACGCGGGCGGCGGCGACAACGAATCCTACGGCAGCCGGCGTGCTACCTTGGGCGCATGAGCCCCGAATCCAAGACCGAATCTGCCGCGCGCGGCGCCGGGCTGGTCGCGCTCTGGGACCTGTGCCGCATCCTGCGAGGCGAGGCGGGCTGCCCGTGGGACCGCGAGCAGACGCCGGCCACGCTCACCCCCTACGTGGTGGAAGAGACCTACGAAATTCTGGAAAGCGTGTCGCACGACGACTGGGCCGCGACGGCCGAGGAGCTGGGCGACCTCCTCTTCCTGTTGATGTTCCTGGCCGAGATGGTGCAGGAGCGAGGCGGTCCTGGGCTCGACGAGCTGGCGCAGGCGACCGATCGTAAGCTCAGGCGGCGCCACCCGCACTTGTTCGAGACGCCCGAGGTGATCTCGTCCTCCGACCAGCAGCGGCGCTGGCAGCACTTGAAGCAGGCCGAGAAGGGCTCGGCTTCGGTCTTGGGCCAGGTGCCGGCCGGAGCGCCCTCGTTGACCGCCGCCTACCGGACGCAGGAGAAGGCCTCGTCGGTCGGCTTCGACTGGCCGAGCGTCGAGGGCGTGATCGACAAGATCGAGGAAGAGCTGCGCGAGGTGCGTGAGGCCATGCGCGCGCGTGCCGAGGGCCAAGACGACGAGCTCGCGCACGAGGTCGGCGATCTTCTGTTCGCGGTCGCCAATCTCGCGCGCTACCTGCGCGTCGATCCCGAGCGCGAGCTGCGCGCCACGGTGAGCCGCTTCCGCCGCCGCTTCCTCCATATCGAAGAGAGGTTGCGCGAGCGCGGCAGATCGCCTTCGGAGTCGACGCTCGACGAGATGGATGCCTTGTGGAACGAGGCCAAGGCGCGGGAGCGCGAGGAGAAGTCATGAGCAACGGCGATCGCGAGAGCGAATTGTTTCTGGCGCTGGCCGCCAATGTCTTCCACGCCGCCTGGGCGGCGCTGGGCAAGGTGCCGAGTCCGATCAGCGGGCGCATGGAGCGCGACCTGGGCTCCGCGCGTGCCGCCATCGACACGCTGAGCGCTCTCGAAGCGCGCTCACGCGGCAACCGCACCGAGGACGAGAATCGCTTCTTCGAGCGCGCGCTCGGCGACTTGCGCTTGAACTATCTCGACGAGGCGCGCAAGGGCGAGTACGCCGCGGCTCCGGATGCTCCGACGCCGCCCGCGGGCCCGGAAGCGACGGCATAGGTCATTTGTCGGGAGGCTTGAAGCGCAAGGGAATGGGAATCCAGACCGCGACCGGCTTCCCCTCTTTGGTCGCAGGGGTGAATACCCACTGACGAAGGGCCGCCTTTGCCGCTTCGTCGAAACCGGGTAGCGAGTGGACCACCCTCATCTCCTTTACCCGGCCATCGATTCCAATCAGCGTTTGAATCATGACGGTGCCCGTCACTCCTCGCCCACTGTCCGGATATGCCGGGACGACGGTCTTGATGGGACGCGGCAGTTCCTCGACCGGAATCACCATTTCTTCTTCTCGTACTGGTGTCGGGTGCGTCGGTATCGGCAACTCCCCCTCATGGACTTCGCGAACAAACGGCCTCAGCCTCGAGAAGTCGATCCCTTCTGCCCTGCTCGGGAACGTGACGGTTCCGATATTGCGAGGAACGCTGCAGAGGACTTCGTACTTGCCCTCCAGGTAACTCAATCGACAAGTGTCACCCTCTGCGCCGAGAACTCCATAGTCTGTTGATCCAACGCCGCCATCCACGTGAAATGACTGCTGCAGACACGCGAGACAGTCGATCGTGATGCTGGTGGGGCGGCCCAAACTCTTCCAGCTGGAGCTATCCTCCGCGCCGTCCTTCCAAACGATTTGCGAGGCTTCCTGGGGAGACCAGGAGACCCACACACCCGTTTTTCTCCCATCGATGTAGTCACCCTCTTGAAGTCGCTCGCCATTCGGCCCCCAAAGAACGTAACGGCCCACCGGAACAGAAAGACAGACGCCTCCCTTCGATGCGAGCGTTCTCAGGCAATACTCCTCCGCCCGGGCATAGTTTGGAGGTTTGCCGAGGATTTCGGACGACGTGGTCAGGGTGTGAGCGGATCCAGGCGGGCACTGGAAGGAGCTCGATGAAGAGGCTCCAGGCCCGACGACTGCCAAAAGGACAGCGAGCACAGCGGAGGAATGCATGAGCCATCGCCTTCGATGATTAACTGTGCGACGGGTACTTCAAGTGTAAGACAGGGTGCTTGATAGCGCGACACAGCGCATCACGACATCACTGGCCGTACGGCCAGTGATGGGATCATAAGGGCCACTCTGGCACCCGGCCTAGGGCGCGACCGGCACCGCCGAGACGAGCCACGCCTGCGCTTCCTGCCAGGCGCGCGTCTCGGGATAGCGCGACACCAGGCGCGCCAGCGCCACGCGACCGTCCATGTCATCGTGGTGCGCGAGCCAGACGCGAATGCCTTCCCCTACCACGCACGCCGAGTGGCGGCGCGCGATCCACTCCACGAGCCAGCGTTCCGGATGCTCGCCATAGCGCGAGTACGGCAGCACGTCGCCGATCGCGAGGGTCGCGGCCTCGGCATACGGATCGTTCTTGCGGTCGGCAACTTGCTCGAGCAGGCGCGCGGCGAGCGTCGAGTCGCCCTGCTCGGCGCGCAGACGCGCCCGCGCCAGGAGCGCGCGCGAGCGCTCCTCCGACGGATCGGGCGCGCGCACGTGCAAGCTCTCGGCCGCGAAGCCGTTGGCCGTGAGCACGTAGTCGCCGGGGCCGAGCGTGCCGTCCTGTCCCCACATCGCAAGCTCGCGCACGTGCCCGCGCGCCGGGACGAGCGCGAGCAGGCGCAAAGGCCCGCGCTTGGGCCACGGCATCGCGAGATGGATGGGCCGCGGCGCAGCGCCGCCCGCCGGACGCGCCCAGAGCGACGGCGGTGCGGCTTCGTGCCCGTCGACATGGAGGAGGACGGGAGGCGCGGCGCGGTCGGCGCACACGCAGATGAGGCCATCCACTGGGACGTCGTTGCGATCGAGCGTGAGGCGGCCTTCGGCGAAGGCCGGCGTGGCCAAGAGCCCGGCGACGACTAGAGCGCGCGCAAGACCGCGCATTTGAGATATGCCGTCTCGGGTGCGGCGAGCAGCACCGGATGGTCGGCGCTCTGGAAGCCCCACTCGACGAGGCGAAACGGCCGCTTGGCGTCCCGCGCCGCGGCCGCGAGCGTCTGGCGCAGGTCTTCCTGCGAGACCGGATGCGAGCATGAAGAAGAGAACAGCCAGCCGCCTTCCTCGAGCAGCGTCATGGCCCGGCGGTTGATCTCCTTGTAAGCGCGGAGCCCGTCGGCGAGCTGGCTCTTCTTCTTGACCAGCGCGGGCGGATCCACCACCACGGCGGCGAAGCGCTCGCGCGAGCGGCCCAGCTCGGACAGGAAGTCGAAGGCGTCGCCGTGCACGATGCGCGCGCGACTCAGGAGATCGTTGGCGCGCAGGTTCTCCTCGGCGAGATCGAGTGCCGGGCGCGAGGATTCGACCAGCGTGGCCTCGCGCGCGCCGAAGCCGAGCGCCGACATGGCCCAGGCGCCGGTATTCGCATAGACGTCGAGCACGCCGCGATCCGCGACCCGCCCGGAGAGCCGGCGGCGGTTGTCGCGCTGATCGAGGAACATGCCCGTCTTCTGCCCTTCGAGCGGGTCGACGACGTAGCGCAGGCCGCCGACCGTCACCACCGGGCGCGCGTTCTCGTCGCCCGACCACACACGCCGCTCGAGCTCCAGCCCTTCGAGCTTGCGAAACGGCGAATCGGCGCGCAGGACGATGGTCTTGGGCTCGAGCAGCTTTTGAAGCTGGCCCATGATCACGTCGCGGCGCTGGTCCATGCCGAGCGTCTGGATGCCGACCGAGAGCACATCGCCATAACGGTCGACGACCAGGCCAGGAAGCCCGTCGCCTTCGGCGTTCACGACGCGCATCGCGTCGTCGCCGGGATAGAGCCCTTCGCGATACGCCAGCGCGCGCTCGAAGCGGCGCGCGAAGAAGGCCTCGTCGATCTCGTCGCGTCCCCGCGTCAGGAGGCGCAGCGCGATGAGCGAGCGGCGATTGATGTAGCCGCGCCCGAGGAACGCGCCACGGGAGTCGAGCACGTCGAGGATGTCACCGTCCTCGACCGGCCCGACGTACTCCTCGATCTCGTTGGAAAAGACCCAAGGATGCCCAGCGCGCAGGCGCCGGTCCTGGTTCTTCTTGAGCCGGACGCCGCTCACATCAGGCGAGAGGTCGGTCGGCCGCGGGGCCGGGATGCTTGCCCTGACTCACCAGGGTCCATCCCCACATGCGATAGAGAAGCCGCGCCGCCAGGAACTCCGAGCGCGTGTCGCCGCCGATCGGCATGAGCTCCATGAGGTCGAAGCCCACGATACGGCGGCGCTTGGCGATGGCCGCCACGAGGTCGGTGATCTCGAACCAGGTGAGCCCGCCGGGCTCGGGCGTGCCCACGCCCGGGCATTCGGAAGGATCGATCACGTCGAGATCGACCGTGATGTAGACGTCGTCGGTGAGCGCGTCGACGATGGGCGCGTAGGCGCCCGCCAGGTCGCGCACGCGCCGCGCCGAGAACACCGTGAGGTGTTCGCGCGTGATCAGCTCGGCTTCCTCCTCCGAGATGGAGCGCTGACCGGCCTGGACGCCCACCGACACGATCTCGCGCACGCGCCGCATGACGCAGGCGTGCGAGTAGCGCGTGCCGTGGTACTCGAAGCGCAGATCGCCGTGCGCGTCGAGATGGAGCACCGAGAGCTTGGGAAGGCGACGCGCGTATGCGCGCACCGGACCCGTGGTGAGCGAGTGCTCGCCGCCCACGGTGATCAAGGTCTTGCCCTGCTCGAGCGCCCACTCGGCCGCCTCTTCGACCCGCGCCACCATCTTCTCGGCGTCGGCCACGGGCTCGAGCTCGGGCAGCGTGTACAAGCCGGCCGGATAGAGCGCGCCCAGCACTTCGTCGTACAGCTCCATGTTGCGCGAAGCGTCGATCAGCGCGTGCGGCCCGAAGCGCGTGCCCGGGCGATACGAGGTGGTGCCGTCATAGGGCGCGGGCAGCACCACCGCGTGCGCCGTCTCGAGTGCGGCGGGCGAGGAGTCCAGGCCGCCGAACGAGAACTCCACCGCATGAGGCGGGCGGTCGGTGAATGTCTTGTCCATCGCGGGCTCCGGCGGGGTGCGGGTAGAAAAGGAGCTAGACGCTGCGCGGACGCGTGCGCCCGGGCGCCCGCGCGGCGCGCTCGGCGAGCTCCTCGCGGTCGCGGCGCACGAGCTGCGTGGCGCGCGCGATCTCCTTCGGGAACTCGGTGCCGCGGTCGAGGAAATTGTGCTCGATCTTTTCGATGCCGAAGGCGCGGCGAGCGTACGCCACCGCCTCGTCCACGTCGAACGGCTTGCTGGAGAGGATGTCCAGCGACAGATATTGCTTCTCCGGGAACGTGTGCACCGAGATGTGGCTCTCGGCGATGAGCACGAAGCCCGACACGCCCCAGTTCTCGGGGCGCACGCCGGTGTAGCGGAACACGTAAGGCGGCATGATCTTGGTCATGCCGATGGTGCCGGGATAGTCCTCGAGAGTCTTGTAGATGTGCTCGAGGTCTTCGAGCTTCTTCTGCTCGCACCCGTAGCCGTCGAGCATGAGGTGCGAGCCCGTACTCTCCATCGCTGACCATCCTCGCGGGGCGCCCGCTTCAGCCCGGCGCCCGCGCGCGCTAGAAATCGTCGTCTTCGTCCGAATCTTCCTCGTCCTCTTCGTCGAGCTCGTCGTCGTCGTCGACCTCGAGATCGTCCTCGTCGAGGTCGAAGTCGTCGTCGTCTTCGTCGTCCAGATCGTCAACTTCCTCGTCGTCTTCGGCGTCCTCTTCGTCGTCCTCGAATCCGCCGCCCGCGACGATCCGCTCCTCGTCCGATGCTTCGAGCCAACTCTCGTGCCGCGTCATGGTCCACCCTACGGTTGTCGGCCCGCACCGCCGGGGAGCGGTCGCGTGCGCCGTGTTGAGATGCCAACCATCGACTGCCGTTTCCGAGCGTTCATACGCGCGTCGCGTGAGTCGCGTACAAGGCGCGACTGGCGCGACGAACCCCGGAGCAACGCGCAGTATACAAATGGGTCCCGAGGGGTCAACTGGGAAACCCGGCCTTCTTGGAACGCGCGTTGACAGCCCCCTTTCGCCGCCCTACCGTCCCTAGGAAGCCTCCCCTATCCAAGAGAGACATGTCGAGCCCGAATCGTGTCAAGGAGAATGCGTTTGTCCTCGCCGTGACCGCAGCGCTCGCGGTCCTGGCCCAGCAGATCGCGGGCAAGATCATTCGCGATACGCTGTTCCTTTCCTTATTTAGTCAGCGCTCCCTGGCCCAAATCACCATTGTCGCCGCCATTGTCGCGATCGCGGCCGTGCCGCCCTTCGCCAAACTCTTGACGAAGCACGGACCCGGCCGGGCGGTTCCGGCCGGATTCCTGACCTCGGCGCTCCTCTATGTAGTGGAGTGGGCCTTGTTCCACAGGTCCCCCCGGCTGGCGGCGATTCTGGTCTACCTGCACTTTGCGGCCACGGGTGCGGCGCTCGTCTCGGGGTTCTGGTCGGCGATCAACGAGCGCTTCGATCCGCGAACCGCGCGGCGCAGCATCGGCATCATCGTCGGGGCCGCGGCCATCGGCGGCGCGCTCGGCGGCACCATCGGCGGCGTCACGGCCGACGTGCCGGCCTCGGCCTTGCTGCTCGGACTGGCGACCATGCAAGCCGTGTGCGCGTGGCTCGTGTGGTCTTTGGCGCGAGGCGGCGCGCCGCTGCGCCTCACTCGTGCCGCCTCCGAATTCCGCAGCGCGCCCAAGGGCTTCGCCGCCATTGCGCACTCTCCGTATTTGCGCGATCTGGCGTTGCTCGCCTTCTCGGTCACGGCGTGCCAGGCAATCCTGGAATACGTCTTTCGCGTCAAGGCTCAGGACGCGTTTCCTGCCAAGGCAGATCTGCAGCGCATGATCGCTCTCGGCCACACGGTCACCTCGGTGGGCGTGTTCGGCTTGCAGGCGCTGTTCTCGCGCCGCGCGCTCGAGCGGTTCGGCGTCGGCGGATCGGTGCTGGCCTTGCCGGTCACCGCCGCGGCGGGCGCGGGCGTCGCGATGGCTTTTCCCACTTTGGGAATCGCGTGTGGCGCGTGGGTGACCGAGGGCATCGTCCACAGCTCGCTGTTCCGATCCGGCTACGAGCTGCTGTACGCGCCCATGCCGCGGGCCGAGAAGCGCGCCGCCAAGGGCGTGATCGACGTGGGCTTCTCGCGCCTGGGCGACATGGCGGCGGGTACCGTGGCCTGGATCGCTCAGATGACGATGGTGACGCGGTACATCACACCCTTGCTGGGCGGCGCCCTGGCCTTCGCCGCGCTTTCCTGGTGGGCGGCTCGGCGGCTGCAGCGCGGACACGTGCGCGCCCTGGAGCGGAGCTTGATCGAGCAAGCCGCGGAGTCCGAGATCGCCGTGGGCGAGGACGCGCTCACGCGCACGACCGTCTTCGACAGCATGCAGTTCCGTCGCGAGCTGGGCGTGGCGGCGGTCGCGGCCGCCGGGGCCGGGGCCGACGCTTCAGCTCCTGCACCCGCGCCTGCGCCGGACGGCGGTGCGTCAATCGCATCGGGCGTTCTCTCCTCCGCAGACCGCGCCGCCGCGCTCCGCGCCCGCGAGCCCGTGGCAGCTCGCGCCGCGCTGCAAGCGGAGGAGCCGCTGGACGCCGAGTTGGTCGCGCTCGCCATCCCTCTCCTCGCAGTGCCCGAGCTTGCCTCCGACGCTCTGC
>DASYSL010000048.1:0-42624 GCA_036003365.1 Candidatus Eiseniibacteriota bacterium | reverse complement strand
TCCACTTGCCCGTGCGAGGGACGATAAAGGCCACAAGTACGCCACGCCGGGGGGTAATCGCCACCGCACATGCGTCTTGTACGAGGAATCGTTCGTTCGACGATGGAGACTGTTTCGCCCCAAGAAGTTGACCCGCGTGCTCTTGCCCTATAGTTTCGCAGGCGAAGTGTGCAGTAGCCACTGCAGCCTTCTTTGTGCCCCCAGGGAAGGAGTGCTTTACGGAACTCTCATGGAAGTGGCCCGTTTATTGGTCTGCGCCAAGAACGCTGGCCGCCTCTCTCGCGCTCGTCTTCGCCGCTCTCTCGGTCCCCGCCTGGGCATACGAGTTCGATGACTCGCATTTCCATCTCACCAATTACATCCAAGAAGGAATCGACGCCCGCCAGTTCTTGAAGATCATGGGAACGCGTGTGGGTCGATCCACGCTGTTCGGCATTCCGCTGCAGCAGGAGTGGTCGTATTCCAATTCGGGTGACGAGGCCCCCACGTACTACCTCGATTCCGACGCTCCCCTGTACTACTACTCGTTCACCGATGCGGTCATCGCCACCGAATACCTCAAGCTGAGCCCGTCCGAGAGAGCGCGCTTCGACCCCATGATCACCGGGTTCAACCCCGCCGACATGTACGCGGCCGATCACGTGCGGCGCGTGCTGGAAACGTTTCCGGGCGTGTTCGAGGGAATCGGCGAGTTCTCCATCCACAAGGAGTTCGTGTCCTCGAAAACCGCGGGGGGTCCAGCCAGTCTGGCCGACCCGGCACTCGATCGCCTGCTCGACTTCGCCGCCGACGCGGGCCTGGTGGCCATCTTCCACTGCGACGTGAACCGTCCGTTCGGCAAGCAGAACGCGCCGCCGATCTTCATCGAGCAGGCACGCCGGCTGTTCGCGAAGCATCCTCGCAACACCATCATCTGGGCGCACACCGGGCTCGGGCGTGTGGTGCAGCCGGTCGACGGCCACATCGCCATGGTCGAGAGCCTGCTCGGCGATCCAGCTTACAAGAATCTCTACTTCGACATCTCGTGGGACGAAGTCGCCAAGTACGCCATCTCGAGTCCCGAGGCCATCCAGAAGACCTCGGAGATGCTGAACAAGTACCCCGATCGCTTCCTCTTCGGCACCGATACGGTGGCCCCCAAGGACGCGAAGTCCTACTACGCGGTCTTCGACTTGTGGAAGCCCGTGTTCGACCGTCTGACCCCCGCCGCCAAGACCAAGATCCTGAAGGGCAACTACGAGCGCATCTTCGATGCCGCGCGCAAGAACGTGCGCGCGTGGGAGAAGAACCACGTGCGCCAGGGTGGGACGACTGCAGCCGAACCTCAAACCAACGGGAGAGGAATACGATGACCACACGAACGCGTACCGCTGCCCTCAGCGCGATCGCTCTTGCGACCTGCTCGTTTTTCGCCGGCTTCGCTCACGCCGAGGACGCGAAGACCGAGATCTACGGCTACGTGATGACCGACGCCGGATACAACCAGAGAGCGATCGATCCCGACTGGTTCGACGTGCAGCGGCCGACCAAGCTGGACGCCTTTCCGAACGAATTCGGCCACGAGGGAAACACTTTCTTCAGCGTCCGCCAGACGCGCTTCGGCGTGAAGTCCTGGCTGCCCACCGAGAAAGGCATGCTGAAGACGCAGTTCGAATGGGAATTGTTCGGCACGGGCGTGGACGCCGGGCAGACGACGCTTCGGCTGCGTCACGCCTACGGCGAGCTGGGCAAGTTCGGCGCCGGCCAGACCTGGAGCCCGTTCATGGACATCGACGTGTTCCCCAACACGGTCGAGTACTGGGGCCCTCCCGGCATGGCGTTCTTCCGCAACGTCCAGTTCCGCTACATGCCGATCCAGAAGAGTGACAACCAGCGCATGACGATCGCGCTCGAGCGTCCGGGCGCGAGCGGCGATCAGGGCGTCTATGCCGGCCGCGTCGATTTTTCCGGCATCACGCCGCGCTTCCCCGTGCCCGACTTGTCAGCGGAATACCGCACTCCGCTAGGCAAGGGATACGTCGAGCTCGCCGGCATCGTTCGCGACATTCGCTGGGAGGACAACAATCCTGCCGCGCCCGATCTCGCGGGTGGCGTCACCGGCTGGGGCTTCAACCTGAGCTCGAACATCAAGGCGGGCGAAGACAACACGCTGCGTCTGTCTGCGCTCCACGGCGAGGGCATCGAGAACTACATGAACGACGCCCCGGTCGACATCGGCACCCGGCCGAGCGACAACAATCCGCTGATTCCCGAGGGCGTGGCGCTTCCGGTGACCGGCGCCGTGGCGTTCCTCGATCACAACTGGAGCAAGAAGGCTTCGAGCTCGATCGGCTACTCGTTGGTGCACATCGAGAATTCGGAAGGCATGCCTGACGATGCCTTCAAGACCGGCCATTACGCGCTGGCCAACGTCCTTTTCTACCCCGTGACGAATCTGATGTGGGGCGTGGAAGGCGGTTGGATCCGCCGCGAGAACTTCCGTGACGGCTTCACCGTCGACAACACCCACATCCAGGTTTCAGCGAGATACAACTTCTCGGTTTCCATCGGAGGCGGACAGTAGTCCGCCTCTCCTTCTGGAGGCAGTCATGCGCAGCACGGAAAGACAACCCCGCCCAGGTCATCTCTGCCTTTGGACGGCCATCGCTCTCTCGGCGTCTCTCGCGATCGTGATCCCCGCGATCGCGGCAGCGGCGACGAAGAGCCATCAAGCAACGACCAAGGCGACCCGCACCGAGCACGATCTTCTCGGTGACAAGGAAGTGCCGGCGGACGCCTACTACGGCGTGCAAACCGCGCGGGCGCTCGAGAATTTCCAGCTCTCGGGCGTCTCCATCGATCACTATCCCGGCTTCGTCGAAGCCTGGGCCATCGTCAAGCTGGCCGCGGCGCGGGCCAACACGGACGTGGGCGCCATGAAGCCCGAGCGGCTGGCGCTGATCGAGAAGGCCTGCAAGGCCGTGATGGACGGCAAGTACCACGAGCAGTTTCTCGTCGATTGGTACCAGGGCGGCGCGGGCACTTCGACCAACATGAACGCCAACGAAGTGCTCGCCAATGTCGGCCTCGAGCTGGGCGGCCACAAGAAAGGCCAATACCAGTTTCTCGAGCCGCACGACGACTTGAACATGTCGCAGTCGACCAACGACTCGTATCCCACCTCGATCAAAGTCGCGCTGATGATGCGCAACGACAAGCTCATCGGCGAGCTCACGGCGCTCTCCAGCTCCTTCCACGCGCTCGGCAACAAGTACCTGACCGTGGTCAAGATGGGCCGCACGGAGATGCAGGACGCGGTTCCGATGACCGTGGGCCAGGAGTTCCACGCTTTCGGCTCCGGGCTCGATACCGAGATCCAGGTGCTGAAGGATGCCGAGAAGTACCTCTATCCGGAGAACATGGGGGCGACGGCGATCGGCAGCGGGATCAACGTGCCCAAGGGCTATCCGGAGAAGTGCGCCGAGGAGCTGGCCAAGCTCACCGGCAAGCCGATCACGATGGCCGACGACATGTTCGCCGCGACCTGGGATCAGCAGGGCTTCGTCGAATACTCGGCGGCACTCAAGAGCGTGGCGATCAAGCTCTCGAAGATCTCGAGCGATCTCATCCTGCTCGCGTCCGGGCCGCGCGCCGGCCTCGCCGAGATCAATCTGCCGCCCATCCAGCCCGGCTCCTCGATCATGCCGGGCAAGGTCAATCCGGTGATGCCCGAGGTCATGGGGATCGTTTGCTACCGCGTCATGGCCAACGATTACGCGGTCACGCTCGCCTCCCACAGCGGGCAGCTCCAGCTCAACGCGTACGAGCCGCTCAACGGGCTGTCGACGATCGAGTCGCAGCAGCTCCTCTTCAACACCAGCAAGGCGTTCCGTACCCAGTGCATCGACGGCATCACGGTGAACGAGCAGGTGCTCGCGCACTACATGGAGACTACCGTGGGAATCGTGACCGCGCTCAACCCCGTGCTGGGTTACGAGAAGGCGACCGAGCTGGCCAACGAGGCCTACAAGAGCGGCAAGGGAATCCTCGAAGTCATCCGCGAGAAGCACGTGCTCACGGAGGATCAGATCAAGGACATCCTCGATCCCATCAAGCTCGCCAATCTCGACAAGAGCAAGTACACCAAGAAATGACCGCTCCAGGAGGGAACCCCATGAAGATCCGCATCTTCGCCAGCCTCGCTCTCGTGCTCGGTATCGGCGTCATCGTGAGCTGCGGCGCGAGCACGGCGCAGTCACGCAAGCCGAAGGTCATGATCATCGCCACCGGCGGCACGATCGCCGGCTCTGCAACCTCCAACACTTCGGCCGGCTATCAGTCGGGCGCCGTCGGAGTGGACGTGCTCATCAACGCGGTGCCGCAGATGAAGGAGATCGCCGATGTTTCGGGCGAGCAGATCTCCTCGATCGGCAGCCAGGACATGTGTGACTCGATCTGGCTCAAGCTCGGCAAGCGCGTGAACGAGGTGCTCGCGCGCCCCGACATGAACGGTGTGGTCATCACGCACGGCACCGACACGATGGAGGAGACTTCCTACTTCCTCGATCTGGTGGTGCACAGTGACAAGCCGGTCGTGCTGACGGGCTCGATGCGCCCCTCGACCGCGATGAGCGCCGACGGGCCCCTCAACATCTACAATGCCGTGGCCATCGCGGCCGATCCCCTGGCCAAGGGCCGCGGGGTCATGGTCACGGTCGACGACGACATCCACTCAGCGCACGACATCGTCAAGACGCACTCCACCGACGTCGGCACCATGAGCTCGGGCGAGGTCGGTCTGCTGGGTGCGGCCCTGTTCGGCAAGAACACCTGGTTCCGTTCGCCCAACAACGTGCACACGACCAAGAGCGAGTTCAATATCAGCAACGTGAACGCGTTGCCGCGCGTGGACATCATCTACGCGCACGCGAACATGTCTCCCGACATCATCACTTCGGCGGTGGCCAACGGCGCCAAGGGCCTGGTGATCGCGGGCGTGGGCGACGGCAACATGACCGCGCCGGCGGCGGCGGCAGCCAAGGCGGCGGCGGCCAAGGGAGTCGTGGTCGTGCGCTCGTCGCGGACCAACGGCGGCATCATCCGCCGCAATATCGAGCTCAACGACGACGACATGGGCACGGTGACTTCGATGGAGCTCAATCCGGCGAAGGCCCGCGTGCTTCTCCAGCTCGCATTGCTCAAGACGAGCGACCCCAAGACCATCCAGGGTTACTTCGACCGCTACTGATCGAGCCGCGCCACGGAGGAATCTTGGGTCATCTTCGATCGGTCAAGCAGTCAGCCGGCCGCTTCACTTTCTCTCTCGCGGTGTTCGGGATGTCGGCGGTCCTCGCGACTGCGCTCCCGGGCGCCGCGCGCGGCGAAGACGCCGCGCCGGCGGTTTCGTCGAGCCTCGACACCACCTCCGCCGCCGGCGACGGCGACGCGCAGGAGCCCAAGCGGAAGCTGGTCAAGTGGAACGAATACGACGGGCCGATTACCTCGCTCCGCCTTGGGTACGGCCTGGGCATCGACTACGTCGGCTACTCGCAGGACGACGAGGCCAAGCAACAGTTCCGTCTGACGCCGCAATTGGGGTTGCGTGACTTCCGTCTGCTGCTCAAGGGAAAGTTCAAGACCAAGCGGCCCATCACGTGGTCGGTCGGATACATGTACGACGGCGCCGAAGAGGAGTGGCACTTCCGGCAAACCGGAATCCAGGTCGAGGTTCCCGAGGTCTCCGGACGCTTCTTCGTCGGCCGCACCAAGGAGGGGTATTCGGCGGTCAAAGTGATGACCGGCTACTACATCTGGAACGTCGAGCGATCGCAGGCCCTCGACGCCTTCGTGCCGATCCTGGGAGATGGCGTCAAGTACATGGGCTACTTCAAGAAGCCCCGGATCTACGTGAACTTGGGCTTCTACGGCGACGCGTGGTCGGAGGACGAGAAGTTCGCCATCTACGACCACCAGTTCACTCCCCGTCTCGTGTGGCAGCCGATCCTCTCGGAATCTGGAAACCGGGTGCTCCACCTCGGAGTCATGGGGCGCGACGCCAAGCCTGACAACGACGCGATTCGCGTGAAGTCGAAGCCGGGAGCCTTCCACGCACCCAACTTCCTCGACACCGGCAGCATTCCTGCCGACAAGGTGACCGGCGAAGGCATCGAGGCCTGGTACCGGTCGGGACCGTGGATGGTGGGCTCGGAATACAACTGGGAGCACGTCAGCGCTCTCAATGGAGACCATCCGACGTTTCGCGGCGGCAACGCTTCGGTCACCTGGATCCCGACCGGCGAGACGCGGCCGTACAACGTGAAAGGCGCCTACTTCGACGCGGTCTCGCCCAACAAGTCGGTGTTCGAGGGCGGTCCGGGAGCCGTCGAGCTCATCCTCGACATGACCTTCAACGACTTCGACGACGGAAGCGATCGAGGAGGAAAATTTTGGCGCCTGACCCCCATGGCCTACTGGCACATGGCTGACGTCCTCCATCTGGGCTTCGCCTACGGATACAGCAAGCTCGATCGCTTCGGCGTCAAGGGCACGACGCAGTTCTTCCAGTTCCGTTTCCTGACGTACTACTGATCCAGGAGCTCTCATCAGCGCTTACAGGAGGTGCATCATGCTTCGCCCGTTGACTCGCCATGTCCTCTTCCTCGTTGCCGCGGCGGTCATCGCCGCCAGCGGGACGCCCGCGCTCGCCGCGCCCAAGAACAACGCCAAGACCGCCGGCTACCAGGCCGCGGTCGACGCCGCATACGCCAAGTTCAAGGACCTCAAGGAAGGCAAGAACGCCGACTACATTCCGGCCCTGGCCGAGGTCGACCCGAACATCTTCGGGATCGCCCTCGTGACTGTGGACGGCAAGGTGTACACGGCCGGGGACATCAAGTCCCAGGTCTCGATCCAGTCGATCTCCAAGGTCTTCACCATGGCCAAGGTCATGGAGGAGCAGGGTCCCGACGCCCTCGTGAACAACATGGGCGTGGACGCGACCGGGCAGGTCTTCAACTCGATCAACGCCATCGAGCAATACAAGGGCGCCGAGATGAACCCGATGGTGAATCCGGGCGCCATCGCGACCACGAGCATGGTGGGCGGCGCCTCGCGTGACGAGGTGTGGAACAAGATCGTCGCCTTCTACAGCGACTTCGCCGGGCGGCCGCTCGAGGTGAACCAGCCGGTGTTCAAGTCGGAGGCCGAGACCAATCAGCGCAACCAGGCGATCTCGATGCTCATGTATGCCTACGGCCACATCAAGGAGAACCCCCTGCAGGCGTGCGACATCTACACCGAGCAGTGCGCGGTGAACGTCAACGCCAAGGATCTTGCCGAGATGGCGGCCACCCTGGCCAACGCCGGCAAGAATCCGGTGACCGGCAAGCAGTGCATGAGCTCGGCGAACGTGCCCAAGGTGCTCGCCGTTATGGCCACCGCCGGTCTCTACGACGACTCCGGCAAGTGGCTCTTCACGACCGGCCTGCCGGCCAAGAGCGGCGTGGGCGGCGGCATCATCGCCGTCTCGCCAGGCAAGTTCGGCATCGCCGTCGTCTCTCCCCCGCTCGACGCCGCCGGCAACAGCGTCAAGGCCCAGAAGGCGATCGCGGAGGTGTCGAACGCGCTCGGCGGCAACCCCTACGCCCCGGGAATGGTGACCACGGCTTCCAAGTAGCTCCCTTGCAATGACACAGGACGAGGTGGCCGGCTTCGCGCCAGCCACCTCGTCGTCATGACCGTGCTGCCCCATGGAGGTCCAGCGTGATTTCGTCTCCGATGTTCCGTCTCCCGTCACGAGCGGCGGCACTGCTGGCCGCTCTGCTTCTGCTGGCCTCGCCGCACGCAGTGCGCGCCCAGGACGAAGCCGACACGCAACCGGTCGACACCACGACGGCCAAAGCGACACCGACGCAGTATTCGCCGGACACGTATCCCAACACGACCGCGGGCGAGCTGACGCCCGGCCGCGGCTTCGATCTGGTCAAGACGAAGAAGGGATCCTTGAACGTCAGCTTCTACGGCCTGTTCCGCTGGATCAATCAGATGCCCGGCCAGCAGACGTTCACCGATCATCTCGGCCGCGTCCGCGACGTCAAAGAACGCAACGACCTCAACTGGCACCGCACGTTCGTGTGGCTGTCCGGTTGGTTCTGGCGGCCCGAGTTCCGCTACACCATCAGCCTGTGGTCTCTGGGCACGACGCAGCAGGCTCTGATTTTCGGCAATCTGCAGTACCGCGTCGCCCCGCAGCTCAACTTCGGAGTCGGCATCGGCCCCAACATGACCGCCCGCTCGACGCAGGGCTCATGGCCCTACTGGGCAGCGACGGATCGCCAGATGGCCGAGGAATTCTTCCGCGGCGGGTTCTCGTCCGGCGCCTGGGTCAGTGGACAGGTCGTGCCCAGGCTCAACTACATCGCCTCGGTCAACACGAACCTGAGCCAGCTCGGCACGACGGCTACCAACGACACGCGCGACGTGGCCACGAGCGCGAGTCTCATCTGGTTCCCGACGACGGGCGAATTCGGCCCGCGCGGAGGGCTGGGCGATCTCGAGGTCCACGAGAAATTGGCCACGCGCTTCGGTGTCTCTGCATGCCACGCACGTGAGAGCCGCTACGCGCCGCTCAATCAGCCGCCCAACATGACGCAGATTCGACTCTCCGACGGCGTCAACCCGTTCGAGGCCGACGCGCTCGCGCCGGGAGTGACGGTCGAGACTCTCGATTACGACTACGTCTCGGCGGACGCGGGGGCCAAGCTCAAGGGCTTCTCGTTCCAGGCCGAGGCCTATTATCGGAAGCTCTCGAATTTCAGGGCCAGGGGCCCCTTGCCGCTCAACGTCAACCAGGACCAGGGCTTCATGGTGCAGGCCATGCAGATGGTCGTGCCCCGCACGCTGGCCCTCTATGCGACGTACGGCTACGTGAACGACGACTTCCACCGCTTTCCGTACGAGATCTCGGCCGGGGCCGACATCTATCCAACGAAGTCGCGCGTTTGGCGCCTCAATGCGCACTACATCAACGTGTTTCGCTGCCCCACGGGTTCGAACTTCGGCTACTACACGGCGGGCCAGTCTGGAAATACGGTCTCGCTCGGCACCGACATTCTGTTGTAGCCGCCGCGCACCCTCCCGTCGTCAACCGCGGGTCAGGTAGTCCAAGAACAGCCGCCGGAGCTATACTTCCGGCGGCTGTCTGACTTTTCCCAAAGCCTGGAGAAGACCGTTTCATGGATTCCGCCCGGATCGAGACCGAAGAGAACGGCCAGAGAAAGACGTACGTCCTCAACAAAGAGAAGTTCTGCATCGGGCGCAAGCCTCAGAACGACCTCATTTTCAACCTCGGCGACGTGTCGCGTGAGCACGCCATCATCGAAGTCGTCGACGGCGACAAATTCGTCATCAAGGACCTGGGCTCGCGCTTCGGCACCTTCGTGAACGACAAGAAGATCGAGCAGAGCACGCTCGTGCACGGCGACCGCGTGCGCGTCGGCAGCTCCCCGCAGACGCAGTTCGTGTTCAAGGTCGGAGACACCTCGGGCGCCAAGGAGCGCACCACCCAGACGTCGTCCATCTCGGCGCCGATCGTGGGCGACCTGCGCCAGGTGACGCTGCTTCTGGAAGGCCTGCGCGCCATGGGCTCGGGCCGCGTGCTCGAGGAAGTGCTGGCCATCGTGCTCGACTCGGCCATCGACCTGGCGGGCGCCGAGCGCGGCGCGGTCATGCTGGCCAACGCCAAGGGCGTGCTGGAGTTCAAGCTGGCGCGCGGGCGCGGCGGCCGTACGCTGCGCGGCGAGGACATCGTCACCAGCCACAAGATCCCCGAGCAGGTGTTCCGCGAGAGCGTGGCGCTGGTGCGCGAGGACCTGCTCGATGCCGACCTCAAGGGCAAGCACGAGCACACGCTCGTGGCCGGCATCCGGGCCGCCATCTGCGTGCCGCTCCGGCTTGCCTCCAGGGGCGACCAGGCGTTCCCGAGTGCCGCCGACATGCAGACCATCGGCGTGCTCTATGTGGACTCGAGCCAGCGGGCCGGCTTCATCTCCCCCGCCACGCGCGCCGCCCTCGAGGCGGTGGCCGACCAGGCCGCGCTCGCCATCCAGAATGCGCGTCTGTTCAAGGAATCGGCGGAGAGACAGCGCATGGAGCAGGACCTCATGCGCGCGGCCGAGGTGCAGCTCTCGCTTCTGCCTCCGCGCCTGCACTCGGCGGGTCCGCTCGAGGTCGCCGGCAACACGCTGCCCTGCCGCTCGGTTGGAGGCGATTTCTTCGACTACTTCGACTCGGCGGGCAATCTCTTCGTCTTCGCGGTCGCTGACGTCTCCGGCAAGGGCATGCCGGCGGCTCTCCTCGCCGCCCAGACGCAGGGCATCTTCTCCACCCGCGCCGAGGTCATGGAAAGCCCCGCGCAGGTGATGACCCAGGTGAACCGCACGCTGTCCCGCCGCGCCACCAAGGGCTTCGTCACCATGGCATGCGCCGTCATCGACGGCGCTGGCCGGCTCGTGACCTGCAACGCCGGCCACAATCCGCCGCTTGTCCTTCGGGCCGACGGCAAGATCGACCTGCTCGAAGAGGGCGGCCTCATGCTCGGCCCCTTCGAGAACGCCACTTTCGCCGAGCAGTCGACGACGCTCGGCCCGGGCGACCTGGTGGTCATCTACAGCGACGGCGTCACCGAATGCACCGACCTCTCGGGTGAGTTCTACGGCGAAGAGCGCGTCTACGACTGCCTGCGCGAATGCATCGGCCTCACCGCCAACGCCGTGCTCGAGCGCATCTTCCGCTCGGTGAGCGAATTCTCGGGCAACGCCGCCCAGGCCGACGACATCACCGTGCTGGTGGTGCGCTACTTAGGGGCGGTCGACTAAGCGCCTCTCCGCGGAAGTCCAGCGCAGGTTGGCCAGCTCTCTTCCTCAACTCCTCCCGCAGCCGATGAGGATTCCCGGCGCCCGCGGCCGTCACGGGCGCCGATCTCATTGATTCTCCTCGTCTTTTCGTTTCGGCACGCCTGATGCTCAGTGAACTCTGCGAGGAAAGGAGGGTCTCCCCATGAAGACCCAGAGCATGAAGAAGGTGGCGGCGGTCATGATGATCGCCTTGATGATGGGACTCGCGGCCGGAGAGGCCGGAGCGACCTCGGTTCTTCGCCCGATCCCCCGTCCCCAGCCGATTTCGGATGAAGGTGGCGGATTCGCGAAGTTCTGGCTGAGCCTCGAGCGCGGCTCACTGTGGGAGACCGTGTCGCACCTGGTCGTCTAACGAACGCCTGACCAACGCCTGCCCCAAACCGTGAAGAGAAGCCCGCGGAGCGTCACCCCCGCGGGCTTCTCTTGTTCGCTTTCGACGCCCTCTGCCCGCTCACTCAATCGAGCGTGTGCGTCTCCCCCATCTGCGGCACGGTGACCGGCCAGCTCAGCTCCTTCTGGATGCGCTCGGACAACACCTTCGCCGGCCCGGGATCGCCGTGCACCAGGAACACGCGCCGGGGCGCATGGCTCGCGCTCTTGAGCCAGCGCAGGAGACCGTCGGCGTCGGCGTGCGCCGAGAAGCCCTGGATGGTCTCGACCTTGGCGCGCACCGGAACGTCCTCGCCGAAGATGCGAACCGTCTGGGCGCCGTCCTGCAGCTGGCGCCCGCGCGTCCCGAATGCCTGATAGCCGACCAGGAGCACCGTGTTCGCCGGGTCCGGCAACCGCCGGCGCAGGTGGTGCAGGATGCGCCCCGCCGTCGCCATGCCGCTCGCCGAGATGATGATGGCCGGGCCCTTCACGCGGTTGATGGCGCGCGATTCCTCGACGCTCTCGGTGGTGTGGAGATCGCGATTGCGGAACGGCGAGTTGCCCGAGCGCACGAGCGCCTGCATCTCGGGATCGAACTCCGCCGTGGCGTCGTCGTAGATCTCGGTGGCGCGCTGCGCCATCGGGCTATCGACGTAGATGGGCATGGAGGGAACCTTGCCCGCGCGCTCGAGCGCGTCGAGCTGGTAGAGCATCTCCTGCGTGCGTCCCACCGCGAAGGCCGGGATGACGAGCACGCCACCGCGCAACACCATGTCCTTCACCACGGACTCGAGCTGCCCCGGCAGCGACTCCTCGGAGTGCTCGCGATCGCCGTACGTGCTTTCCATGATCACGTAATCGGCGTCGCCCACCGGCGAAGGATCGGGCATGATGGGCGCGTCCCAACGCCCGATGTCGCCCGAGAACAGGATCTTCCGCGGCGCGTTGCCGTTGGGAATCTCGAGGTGGATCAGCGCCGATCCCAGAATATGACCCGCCGGCTGAAAGAGGGCGGTCGCCCCGTTGCCGAGATCGATCTTCTGGCCGAAGTCGGCGCCCTTGAAGCGGGCGGCCGTCTTCTCGCCATCGTCGCCCGTATAGAGCGGAAGCGCCGGCGTGTGCTTCGAGGTGCCGCGCTTGTTGTGGTAATTCGCCTCTTCTTCCTGCAGCCGCCCCGAATCGGGGAGCAGCACCCCCGCCAGCTTGGCCGTTCCCTTGGTCGACCAGATGGGCCCCTTGAACGCGCCCTGGAGAAAGCGCGGCATGTAGCCGATGTGATCGATGTGCGCGTGCGTGACCAGGATGCCGGTGAGCTGCTCGGCGGGGATCGGCGGCGTCTTCCAGTTGAGGTCGCGCAGCTCCTTCATGCCTTGGAAGAGCCCGCAATCCACCAGCCACTGCGCGTCAGCGAAGCGCAGCAGGTGCTTCGATCCGGTCACCGTCCCGGCGCCGCCCAAGAATTGGATGTCCACAGATGGGGTCTCCCGAAGCGGGTCGGGGCTACTGGCTCTCGGCCGGCACGTCGGTGGCCGGCGGGATCTCGGACGGCTTCATCACCAGCACTTTCACGTTGAAGCCGCCCATGTTGTCGTCGTAGCGCTTGTCCTTGATGCGCAGCTTGAGCATGCCCGAATCCTTGGCGTAGAAGGCGATGCTCGAGCCGACGAAGAACGGTGACGCGCCGCCGATCTTTCCTTCCAGCCGGCCGGAGCCGTTGTCCATGCCTTGCGGCCCGACGCCGTCGCCCTCGTTGACCGTGCGCAGCTTCACCTTGCCCTCGGCGATGATCACCACGAGCTGGCCCGGCTCCACCACGATGCCGGTGCGAGCCCAGTCGTCGTTGATCGCCGCCACCATGAGCTTGCGGTGCACCAGCGCATCGGCGGCGGCCGCGGAAAACGCGAAGCCAAGCAAAGGCGCGACAGCGATCCAGGCCCAGGGTCTCGTCACGTTCGACTCCTTCCGCGCCGCCGGGGTTCGTGTGGCCGCGCTCGAAGCAGGAACATAGCAGCCACGAACGTGTCTTGTCCGCGCCGCGGGTTTTCACCGGGAATTCAGGTTCCCTTTTTGCGCGTGCGCGCGACCCCCGCGGGTGTAGGATGGGTTTGTTTCCCAGGCGCGCCGTACCTGGAGGAATCGGATGAACTTGAAGACGATCGAGGCCCTGCTTCCTTCCCTGCTCACCGATCTCGACGGGCGCCCTGGCTTCTGGCGGGGAAACCGCGGCGAAGTGCCGATCTATGTGCTCTGTGACGAGGAGCACAACCGCCTCCGGCTCATGGCGCCGATCGGCGAGCTCAAGGAGCTCGATCCCGACTTCCTGGCCCTCCTGCTGCGCGCCAACTTCGACCGCGCCCTGGACGCCAAGTTCGCGCTGCGCGGCGAGGAGCTGTGGTCGCTCTTCGTGCACCCGCTCTCGACCCTGGTCTCCGACGATCTCGGCCTCTTCCTCGATCAGGTGGTGACGCTGGTCAAGAACACGGGCACGACCTACGCCTCGACCGACCTCGTGTTCGGCCTGGACGACGAAGACGAAGAAGCCTTGCGGGAGTACGAAGCGGGCGGCGAAGAGGAAGAAGAGTCGGACTGAAAAACTGAACGCCGCGCAGGCCACGCACGCGGTCAGCGGCGCGCGCTTCCCACCCAATGCACGCGGAAGATCCTGCCACCGAAGTCGTCTGAGACGAGCAGGCTGCCGTCGGGTGCCGTGAGCACGTCGACCGGCCGGCCGATGGGCTCGCGACCGCCCGGCAGAAAGCCGTCGACAAAATGCTCGATGCCGGCGGGCTTGCCGTCCCGCACGCGCACGCGCACCACGCGATAGCCGGTCGGACGCGAGCGGTTCCACGAGCCGTGATAGCACACGAAATAGTCGCCGCGGTACTCGGCCGGAAATGCTGTGCCGCTGTAGAACGTGCAGCCAAGCGGTGCCGAGTGCGCCGTGTCGGTGAGCGCGGGCGGAATGGTCATCGCGCAGCGCGCGGCATCGTGGTACTCGGGATTGGGGATGCGATCGCCGTAGCAGTACGGCCAGCCGTAATCGCCGCCCGCCTTGAGCACGTCGACGATCTCCTCGGGCGGCAGGTCATCGCCCAGCATGTCGCGCTCGTTGCTCGTCGCCCACAGCTCGCCGTTGGCCGGATTCCACGCCAGGCCCACGGCGTTGCGGAGCCCCTTGGCGAAGACCTCGCCGCGCGAGCCGTCGGGCTGGAAGCGCAGCACCGCGGCGCGCCGCCGATCCTTCTCGACGCACAAGTTGCATGACGAGCCCACCGCCACGTAGAGCAGCCCGTCCTTGGGGCCGAAGGTGAGCGTGCGCGTGAAGTGCCCGCCACCCGCCGGCAGGTCGCGAACGATCACGCGATACGCGCCGGCCTTGCCCCCCTTGTAGCCGGGGAACTGGATGACGCGTCCCGTCTCGGCGACCCACAGAGAGCCGGCATGGAACTCGATGCCGTGCGGCAGGTCGAGCCCGTCGGCCACCGACACGATGCGGTCGGCGCGGCCGTCGTGATTGGCGTCGGGCAGCTCGACCACGCGCCCCTGTCGCGTGAGCGTCGCCAGGATCGTTCCCCCCGGTCCGACCGCCAGGAAGCGCACGTCCGGCAGGTTGTCGGCGAAGAGATCGACGGCGAAGCCACGCGGCACCACGAGCCGTGCGGCGACCCGGTCGCCTTCGGTGGCGGTCGCGCAGGCGCCCGTGGAGACCAGCGCCAGAGCCAGCGCCAGGACGGCGAGCCCGGTTTTCATCCCAGATGCTTCGACAAGAGAGGAAACGAAACTTCGTAGCGGTAGGCGACGTCCATGTGGCCGTCGTCGAACTCCTGGTGGACGTGGCGCACGCCGTGGCGCGACAGCTCGCGCGACAGGATGCGCGCCCCCCACTGCAGGTTGAACTCGTCGCGCAGCCCGCAATCGAGGAACAGGAAGCGCAGCTTCTTCAGGCGGCCCTGGGAGCGGCGCACCAGGCGCACCGGATCGTGCGCCAGCCAGCGGCGCCAGATCTCGGGAATGATCTCACCGGTTTCGAGGTCGAAGGGCAGCTCGATGCCGAAGGTGGTCTTGCGCCTTGGATTGGGCGAGTAGCTCGAAGCCATGGCCAGGATGTTCATGGCCTGGATCAGCGGCATGGTCTTCTTGGGCGCGTGATCGAAGGCGCGGACGAACCCGGCAACCCCGCCGTGCTGGCGCGTCTGGTTCAAGAAATGAGGGAAGTCCGGCAGGTAGCAATACTCGAAGGCGGCGTCGCCCGAATGGCAGACCACGCTGCCGAAGACCTCGGGATGGCGCATGCCCTGGATCATGGCGCCGTAGCCGCCGCTCGACTTGCCGGCGATGGCGCGGTGCTTGGACCCGGGCAGGGTGCGAAACGTCGCGTCGACCCAGGGCACCAGCTCGTCGATGAGGTAGGTCTCGTAGCGGCCGGTGGCGGTCGAATCGACGTACTGGCTCCCGCCCCAGCGCGTGAAGCAATCGGGGAACACGGCGATCAGCGGCCGCACGCGGCCCTCGCCGATCATCCGGTCCAGCCGGCGGTCGAGCCCCTCGTTCCAGCCGCTCGACTGCAGCAGCATGACGCCCCGCCCGGTGTAGCCCGCGAGCACGAAGACCACCGGATAGCGCCGCTCGCGCGCCGCCAGCGTGTCGTAGCCGGGCGGCAGGTAGACGTAGACGTCCCTTTCCGCCGGGTCGCCGAGCGGGTTGCCGCGCAGAGCGCGACTCGCGAAACGGTGCCGGACGACCACGCCGCGGGGGTTCTGCATGCGATGGGGCATTCGGTTCTCCGGAAATGGGGCGAAGCGCGGTGCCGCGGGCGCCAACGCGGCGGCTCCCGCTCTGGCCAGGCCGCCGCCGAGGCGCTAAACTTTGGCGTTCGTACCTTACCCGAGGGCTCCCCTTCATGCCTCGGGTTTTCCCCTCCCCCGGGGCGCGAGGTCCCATTTCAATGCGTCGTGCCGTCGTCGTCGCCTCGGGCGTGGTGGCTTCCGTCCTGGGCCTCTTCTTCTTCGCGAGCCGTCTCTCGTCGCAGGCCCCCCTGCCGCCGGGCGACTTCGTGAATTTCGAGAGCGGGCACGTGCATCCGGTCGCGCTCTCGCCCGACGGCTCCCATCTCTTCGTCGTCAACACGCCCGACATGCGGCTTTCGGTCTTCTCGCTGGCCACGGGCGCGCCCGTTCTCGAAAAGGAGATCCCGGTCGGCATCGAGCCCGTTTCCGTGGCCCCGCGCGACAACGACGAAGTGTGGGTGGTGAACAACGTCTCCGATGATGTGAGCATCGTGAGCGTGTCGCAGGGCGCCGTGGTGCGCACGCTCCGGGTTGGCGACGAGCCCACCGACGTGGTCTTCGCGGGCACGACGAGCGGCGTGCGCGCCTTCGTGTGCGTGTCCCAGGAAGACGCGGTCAAGGTCTACGACCCGGCGAGCCTCACCACGCCGCCCAGCACGCTCGCCATGCCCGGACGCCACCCGCGCGCCCTGTCCACCAACGCGGCGCGCACGCAGGTCTACGTCACCATCCAGGAGGCGGGGAACCGCACCACGGTGGTGCCGTTCGAGGAGGTGGGCGCCCTGGGCGGTCCGCCGCCGCCGGTGCCCGCGCCGACGCCGGCGATCGCCGACTCGGCGCCGCAAGTGGGCCTCATCGTCAAGCGCGTGGGCGCCAACTGGCTCGACGAGACCGGCGGCAATTGGAACGGGGCGGTGAACTACAACGTCACCGACTACGGTCTCGTGATCCTCGACGCCAACGCGCGCGCCATCACCGGCCAGGCGTCCGGCGTGGGCACGGTGAACTTCAATGCGGCGTGGAACCCGGGCAATCAGAAGGTCTACGTGACCAACGAAGACGCTCTCAACCTGACGCGCTTCGAGCCCAACCTGAAAGGGCGCTTCTACAAGAATCGCGTCTCGATCGTCGATCCGGCCGCGCCCGCGGTGGTCGACACCGTGCACCTGAACAAGCACATCAATTACGCCGTCATTCCCGGCCCGGCGGCGGAGCGCGATCAGTCGTTGGCGCTGCCGCTCGATCTCGCCTGGAACGCCTCCGGCACGCGCGGCTACCTGGCCGCCTTCGGCTCGAGCCTGGTGGGCGTGATCGACGCCGCGGGCAACGTGCTCAACCGGATCGCCGTGGGCGGCGGACCTTCGGGCGTGGCGTTCGACGCGACGCGCAATCAGCTCTATGTGGTGAACCGCTTCGACAACACGGTGTCGGTGGTGAACCTGGGCTCGGAGATCCAGATCGCGGTCCTGCCCATCGGTCTCGACGGCTTCGACCCGACGCCCGACGACATCAAGCAGGGGCGGCAGTTCCAGTACGACGCCCGGGTCACCTCGGGCCACGGCGATCTGGCGTGCGGCAGCTGCCACGTGTTCACCAACCTGGACGCCATCGCCTGGGATCTGGGCGACCCGCAAGGCGCGATCGTTCACGTGAACGATCCCAATTACCCCAGCGGGCAGATCGATCCTTTCCTCAAACCCATCCATCCCATGAAGGGTCCGATGACCACGCAGACGCTGCGCGGCATTCAGGACACGGAGCCCTTCCACTGGCGCGGCGACCGCACCGGGCTCGACAAGTTCAACCCCGCCTTCGTGAGCTTGCTCGGCAACGACCGCCAGCTCACGGCGGGAGAGTTCGCGCAGTTCGACGCCTTCGTGAAGAGCGTGCATTTCCCGGCCAACCCGCGGCAGAACCTGGACCGGAGCTTCGCCCAGGCACCGCTCGGCCAGGCGAGCGCGGCGCGCGGCGCGGCGTCGTTCGCCAACGATGTGCATGACGGCCTCCTGCGCTGCGCGAGCTGCCACAGCCTCCCCCATGGCACCAACGGTCAGCTGGTGGACGCGAACGCGCTCAACGAGACGCAGGACTTCAAGGTGCCCGAGCTGCGCAACCTGTACGTGAAGACCGGGTTCCGCGACAGCCTGAACGCGCAGAACAAGCGCGGCGTCGGCTTCATTCACGACGGCACCGTGGACAACCTGTTCGACTTCCTCAAGCTCCCGGTGTTCAACTTTCCGGCTGGCGATCCGCAGCGCCGCGACATCGAAGCCTTCCTGCTCTCTTTCGACACCGGCACCGCACCCACGGTGGGCTATCAGTTCACGCTCGACGCCTCGAGCGCGGGCTCGGCCCAGGCGATCTCCGACGAGTCCCTGCTCAATACTCAGTTCCAGGCTGGCAATTGCGACGTCATCGTGCAGGGCGTGGTGGGCGGATTGCAGCGCGGCTACGTGCTCGAGGTGGACGGCCTCTTCCACTCCGACCGTGCCGCCGAGGCCGGTCTCACGCCGGATCAGATGCGGCTCCTCGCCACGGGCGGCAACGTGCTCACGTGGAGCGGCGTATTCAAGGGCACGGGCGTGCGCGCGGCGGTGGATCGCGACCGCGATGGCTCTCTCGACCGCGACGAGATCGACGCCGGCTCCGATCCCGCCAACCCCAACTCGACGCCCACGGTCGCGGTGAGCGGGCCACCGCGTCCGGGCACCCTCGCCTTCGCCGGCGCGCATCCCAATCCGTTCCGCGGTCAGTCCTCGTTCGCCTTCCAGCTGCCCGCTCCCGGGCGCGCCAAGCTCGCGCTCTACGATCCGCGCGGACGCGAGGTGCGGGTGCTGCTCGATGGCGCGCTCGCAGCCGGGCCGCAGTCGCTCCCCTTCGATGGCCGCGACGCGCACGGACGCCAGCTCGCGGCTGGCATCTACTACGCGCGGCTCGACTTTGCGGGCACGAGTGCCAAGGCGAGCTTCGTCATGCTGCGTTGAGCATGCGTCTCAGGCCCTGGCTCGCCGCAGCACTCCTGCTCGCTCCTGCCGCCGCTTCTGCCGCCCCGCTCGCCCCCGCCGCGGGCGTCCAAGCTCTCGTCTTCGACACCGCGGTGCGCTTCGACATCAACGAGCTGAGCGTGGCCATCCCGAACTTCGGGCCCATCGCACGCGACTACCGCCCGGAGCAAATCGGGCTCGAGTGGCCTCAAGGCAGTGGCCAGCGCCTGATCCATGGCGCGGGTCTGTGGCTCGTGTCCTACGCTCGCCAGGACGTGCCGCGCTCGGCCATGGCGGACTTTGGCTCGGAGTTCACGCCCGGCATCATGGACGGAGCGGGCAACGCCACCGACCCATACGGGGACGACGCGTCGAACTACGTGCACAAGATCTCGCGGACGGATCTCAGCGATCCCGGGCACGACTGGCTCACCTGGCCCATCAACGAGGGCGCGCCCTTGGATTCGATCGGCCATCCGCGCCTCATCGGTGACCAGACTCTCTACAACACGTTCAACGACGCCTTTCAAGGCGCGCACCACAACCTCGACGGCTCTTCTCCGCGCCTGCAAGCCGAGGTGCATCAGACCGTCTTCGGCTCCAACCGCCAGCTCTCGCTCGCGCGCGTCATGTACGTCCACTACGAGATCAAGAACCGCTCGTCCTTCCGCTGGCCCGAATTCTACGTCGGCATGTGGGCCGATCCCGACATCGGCGATCCCTACGACGACCTCGCGGGCGCCGACAGCGCGCTGAAAGCCGCCTACGCCTACGATTCCGCGCCCAGCGTCGCCGGATCCCCTCCTCCTGCCGTGGGCGTGTGCGTCCTCCTCGATTCCTTGCGCAATCGCCCCGTGCCCCCGGTGCATGCCATCAGCTCGTGGACCTCCGAAACCGATCCCGAGAGTTATGAGCAGGCTTTGAATCTGGCGCGCGGATACACGAAGTCGGGCGAAAACTGGATGTGCGGGCCGGACACCACGAAGTTTCTTTACGACGGAGACCCGTTCAGCGGGACGGGGTGCCTGGATCCGGTTCCGGGGGACAAGCGTCTGTTAGTCTCGACCGGCCCCTTCGACGTGAATCCGGGCGCCCTGATCGATGTCGTGATCGCCTACGTGGTGGGCAGCCGGGCGGGGGCGACGAGCGTGGCTGAGAACGTCCAGGCGTTGCGCGAGGGTTTCGCCGCCGCCCGCGAGGGGTGGGTGAACTTGTTCTCCGACGCCCTCCCGGTGCCCGCGAGCCCCGCCTTGAGCCCGGCGTCCCCCAACCCGTTCCGCGGCGCGACCGGTTTCCAGTTCGCCTTGCCCGTGGGCGTGATGGCAAGCGAGATCCAGGTGCTCGACATGCGCGGGAGGCTCCTGTGGAAGGAGCCGGCGCTCATGCCGCACGACGGCTATTACCAGGTCTACTGGGACGGCCAGACGCTCGCGGGGACGAGCGCTCCGACGGGAGTCTATTTCTTCCGGCTCATCACCGATCACGGACCTTTCACTCAGAAGGCCGTGCGCTTGCGATAGGACGCGCGCCCGCGGAAGGCGGCGGCCCGTCGGCGACGTGCTCCGCGCTTCCGGGACCGCGGAACAAGGATGGGTCGCCGGTCGCTGGCTGGATGCCGAAAGAGCCCAGGACCGCTCTCGCCAGCTGCCGCAGCTCCTGACGATCGAAGAACCAGAGCGCCACGCCACTCCACACGAGGGGGCCCGAGTCCGGGCCTTCGTACGCGCACATCACTGGTTTTCCGTCCGGATTCGTGGCCCGGGCTCCTCCGATGTAGTTCACGGCGCGCCATAGATACAGGGTATCCAGGGCGGAGCCTGATTTTCCGTCCGCCAGGATCTGGATGATTGAATTGGCCGTCGAGACGTAGAGCTGGGTCTTGAGGCCGCCCGGAAATCCCGACGGCCAGTCGTTGAACTCCGTGGTGAGGTCGAGGCAAGGCAACCCGCCCCATCTGGATTGGTTGCGAACCGAGGAAGGACCGACACGCGGGTCGTCGCAGACACGCGTGAACGTCTGCAGGGTGTCCACAGGCCAGCGGCGTCCGGGCGTGATGTGCGATTGCAGATAGGGCGTGGCGCCGATCATGTAGTCGAGCGGATTGGTGCCCGAGCCGCCGATCTTGTACCCGCTTTGGAGCTTCATATAGTCGTAGAGGAAGCTGCCCGGCGTGATGATGCGAATGATCTGGCTCGACGAGTCGCCAGGTCTGAGCATGAGCGAGTAGATCACCCCGTCGCCGAAGAGGAAAAGCTTGCCACCGTGAGCCACATAGGCCGCCAGCGGATTGGGCGTCTGGCGGAAGGTGATGTAGCGCAAGCATCCCAGGGTCGCGCTCGGACCGGTGCCATCGCGCACGCCGCAATAGAGGATCACGGCCGGGTAACGGAACAAGAGCTCCAAGGGAAGGCCGACCGTCCTGCGGAATCGGTAATCGAGCGTGTCGTAGTCGAAGCCCGCGAACATCCCGGGCTGGCTCAGCGTGCCGGCCGGTCGGTGCTGGTACGGCTTCCCTCCCACCGCGTAGAGCAACGTGTCGAGCACGGCTTCGGTCGGGAAGTTCCCGTAGGGCTGAAAGCTGTTCGGGCTCGTGGGCCCGTAGTCCATGTCCGGCGGACCCATGAAATCGTCGACCACCAGGAACTTCCCCACCCGCGTCTCGACGTCCACCTCGACCTGGACCAGGCTCATGCCGCCCGAGTTGTCGCGCGCCTCGACGTAGAGATAGTGCGGCTCGTCGCCCGTGTAAGGACCGACGGTGGTGCTCTGTTCCTCGAGCGCCCATCCCGACCAGCGGTAGGTCTGGGAGTCGTTGTCGCGGGGCGTTTCGTCGCTGAGATCGCCGTTCACCGGATCGAGCACCCAGCGATAGCCCACCACCGTGCCGCCCGGAGGCGGAGTCGCCGACCAGTTGAATCGGAAGACCTCACCTGACGGCATGGGGACATGATTGAGGCGCGAGGGCGACAGGTCGACCGAAGAAGCCGAAGCCGTGAAGATGTCGTTGTACACCGTGAGCTTGGGACCCAAGAGCTCGCTCGAAGGCCGGAAGCGCAAGAGATTGCGGTCGAGGTCGAACCGCGGATCGTAGGCTCCGACTTCGTCGATGGCGAGCACGGCGAAGTAGTAAACGGTGCCCGGCGTGAGACCGTTGTACTGCTTCACGGTGGTGTCGCTCCCCATCGAGTCCCAGCTCGCGTAGGCCGGTCCTTCGCGGCTGAAATAGCTCTGCAGGTCGCTCGCCGTGGGCAGGAGGGAGCCGAGCCCCAGGGCCGTCTGAACCACCGTCTGCTCGACCAGCTTGATCTTGTATTTCACCGGAACGTGGTTGGGTCCGTCCGGATCCGTGCCCGTCCATTGCAGGCGCACGCTCGTGGGGGTGACGGCGGTGATGAGGTGATTGGGTGTGGGGAACAGCAACCGGGCCGTGGGCGCCACCGTGTACGAGGTGAACGCCACCGACTGGACGGCCGAGGGAAGGCCCTGATCGTCCACGGCCACGATCGCGAACACATGATAGTCGGTGCCGGCGATGCCGCTGGGCGTTCCGCTTCCTGGCTGGCTCGACTTGAAGCGCAGAGTCAGATCGTGATTGGTGGTTTGGACCCAGGCCGTGTCGCCCGCGAACGGCGGGTCCACCGCGTAACGGAACGAGAGCACCTGCCCGTCGGGGTCGTACGAGAACCAGGTGAACTTCACCACGTAGAACACGGAGTCGCCCTGCTGGGGCGCGGTGGAAAGCTCGATCGACGGCCGCTGATCGACGCCCGCGACCTCCACCGGGGCAGGCTTCGAGCAGGAAAGTCCGACCGCCAGGACGAGAAGGGCGACGGCGAGCGGGATGCGGGTTCTCATCGAATGATCACGAAGCGGCCCTGCTGCCGCTGTCCCTGATTCGTCTCGACCGAGAAAAGATAGATCCCACTCACCACGTCCTGTCCGTTGCGCGACAACAGATCCCAGGTCGCCTGCTGGTCGTCGGGCGTCTCTTTCTGAAGGTGGCCGTCGACGCGCAGGTCGCCGGGCCGGATCTCTTGCACCAGGTCACCGCTCAGCGTGTAGATCTTCACCAGCATCCAGTCGTGCGGCAGATTGAGAAAATCGACGTGCGTGCCCGTGGGATCGGTCGCGTTGGGCGTCAGGTCCCAGCTCGCCTTGCCCCGATACGGGTTGGGCACCACGTAGGCTTTGCCTCCATCCTCCCCCGCCCGGTACGAGGACTGCGGCACCACGGCCTCGTTCTGCAAGGCCGCCCGCCGCCCCTCGAGTCCGACCGCCGTCGGCCCCCGGCCGCTCGAGTCGAACGCCGTGATCGAATAGAAGTAGGTGAACCCGTTGAGGACCTGGGGATCCTCGAGCTGCCAGCGTCCGATCACGAACTTGTGGACGCGATAGTCGGTGATCACCGAATCCAGCCCGTTGACACCCGCGAAGTGCATCTGTCCCGTGACGTACTCGCACGGCTCCCCTTCGGGGCGGCTCGGACTGTTGGGCGCCGGCGTTTCGGGAGGCTGGGGGATGCACGGCACCGGGCTCGCGTGGATCACGCGCGGCAACGGATTTCCGGGGGCCCACGTGCGATTGACGAGCACGTCGGCCGTCTTCACGGTCAAAGTCTCGCCCGACACCGACACCGGCTTCTCCACCAACGGGTGAAGCTCGTCGTAGTAATAGTACGTCCCCAACAGCTCCCACAGCGTCTCGTCGGGCCCGATCTGCCCGCCCGGCCGCTTCCAGTTCGACGCCTTCCACACGCGGTAGCCTCGGAAATCGAACGCGTCTGCATCGGGATCCGGCGTGTACTCCGAGGAATTGTCCCATTGGAGCCGCACGCGGTGATCTTCGGGAATCGCGCGCAGATGCGGATTGGGCGGAGGATGACTTTCGGCCCAGTGGCGCTCCACATGATTCGCCACGCCCGTGCAGTAGTTGCAGTCGAGATCGAACCAGGTATCGAAGTTGGCCGACACATGGCGGATGTTCGGAAACGGCCGCTGGGCCAGATCGTGGCAGTCCGCGAAATCGTATTCCTGACCCGGCTGGGCGCGCAGCGGCGTTTCCCGGCCCGGCCCGTCGGAAGTCGGGATCAAGGGGACCGATTCGTAGACACCGTGGTAGCCGAGAGTCGCGGTGACCGCGTTGGCGATCACGTCCTTGTAGCGATGCCGCCGGTCGTCACGCGGATACGTGCGATCCTCGTTCTGCACGGCCATCGCCCACACGACCTGGATGCGCTCCCGCCATTTCAGCTTCGGGAACGGCCCGACCGAGCAAATGCACTCGTAATCGCCGGCGCGATCCGGCCGCCGGGCGGTGATGAGCCCGGTCCTGGCGTCCACGTTCTGCGTGGACGAGATCACCTGATAGCGCTCGAGATCGTTGCCCGGCAGCCCTCCCTGCGAGAAGGCGAGACCGGGCGTGTAGTAGGCGAACATGCGAAAGCCGACGTGCGGCGGTGCCTTGGTGCCGGTGAGATCGTGCGGGTAATCGAGGAGCAGGAACGTGGAAGCGCCCGGCGTTCGCCCGCCGTCGCCGTCGTCATCGGTCATGGTGAAACCGCGCACGAAGATCGAGTCGATGGGACACCGCCCGACGACCTCCGCGTCCACGGTGATGGGCTGAAACTTGGGATCGCTCTCCTCGACGATCTGCTTGTACGGCGCATTGGGGCTCAGGAGATCGTCCCAGGAGACCGGTCGAAACGATGGATCGGGGCCCTGCGGGATCTGAGGCTCGGGGATGTCGTCGGCGAAATAGCGGCCGTCGGCGATCGGCCCCACGTCCTGGTCCACGAGCCACGCCACGTACACCGAGTCGAGATCGTGACCGCTCACGTTCTCGACTTCCTGGCTCACATAGACCACGTCACGCAGCTCGGGCGAGCTGAACGCGTAGGTGCTCTGGTGCACCTGCAGGCCCAGGGGCACGTGCGCCTCCTCCTTCGCCTCCTGAATGGCCTGCGGCTGATCGTCGCGCATGACGCAGTTGAAGCCCTGGTCGCCGATGTCTGCCCCGTCCTCGTCCATGGCTCCGTCGCGGTCGTCGTCGTAGCCGTTCAACGGATCCTCGTCCAGCCGGCCGTCGCCGTCGTCGTTCTCATAGGCCCGGCCGCGCGGATCGTTGATGCCGGTTTCATAGATGTGGTCGACGGCATCGGTCGAGCGCGGCCGCCACTCGGTGTCGGCGCTCACGCGCCGGCGCCGCGATGGCTCCAGGGTCGTCGGATCCACCGCGCCCACCCAGAGCCCGGTGTAGAAGAGGTATTCGACGCCCGAGGGTCCCGGCCATTGGCAAGAGGGATCGCTCGAGATCGCGGTGAAAGGATTGCCCATGACGCCGATGTTCGTGGTCTTCATCCACACGTTGCCGGCGCGCGTGATCTTGCCGAAGCCCGAGATGTCGGGAACATCGAGCGGGCGCAGGCCCCCGGCGGCGTGCCGGGCGGCGTGCCGACCGGCGCGTGTCGTGTCGACTGCGAAGGGCCAGGTCAGCGACTTGGCGGCGGCGAGAACCGGCACCGGGGCGCACCAAGGCAGCGCGCTGGCCAGCGCGAGCACGATCAGAAGAAAAGGCGCAGGTGAAAGATCCCGTGAGCGGGATCGTGACATCCAACCCCCAGGTGCAGGGCAGCCATGCCGGATCGATTCGAATCGAGCGCCCGGCGGGAAGGGGGTGTTCCCGGCGTGGCGCGGGGCGTCGACGCTCGGACCGCGTCGTGGCTCAATCCTAGCGCGACTTTCCCCCACCTTCCAGAAGGGAAGCACTCAGCGGCGTCCGCCAAACGTCCATTGCGCGCCGCCGCGCAGCGCCCCGCCGGAGAAATCCACGTCGTACGGAGCGCCGTCGGGATGCTGCAGGAGCGCGGCCCGCAGGAGCGCTTGCGCCTGGATGCCTAGGCCGCCGCTCACGCGCACTTCCACCTCGGCGCCCGCGTAGCCGAGCGCGGCGGTGCCTTCCACTCGCCCCATGCTGGCCCCCGTTTGCCCAGGCTCGAGCTCTTCGAAGCGCGCGTGGATGAGGGCGCCGAGCCCGCCGATGGCGCGCACGGCGACGTCGTCAGAGGCGTCGATCTGGACGCCGGCCTGGACGAGCGCGGGCGTGCCACGCGCCACGAGCTCCCGCCCGCTCGCCGGGTCCTTGGAATGGGCTCTGATCCCGCCTGCCTCGAGCCCCACGAAGAAGCGATCGTCGACCGCGTAGCGGATCGCGCCCGCCCACTCGCCGCCGTGATGGATCTCTTCGAACAAGCTCTGGGTCGAGCCGTTCAGGGTGCGGATCTGATCGTTGACGTCACCCATGCGGAGAAACGCCACGCCGCCCGTGGCGCCCACGCTCCAAGCACCCTTGGGAAAGCGCGCCTCGGCCGCGAGCGATGGCCGGGCCGTGACCCACGCGGCCGTCAGGACGGCGAGCGCGATCGCTGTCTTCACTTCTTCTGGGTTTCCGTGGAGTCGATCGGGGAGCGCGTGTCGAAGGAGACGCGAAAGCCGATGTTGCCGGAGATGCCGCTGAAGTCGAGATCGCCGTCATCGGGCAGCACGTTCTTGGCCTTGGCGTAGCGGCCGACGAAGCGGCCTTGCAGGGACCATGCGGGCGAAAGCTGCAGCTCGCCCGTGAGCCCCAGCTCGCCGATCCCGCCCGTGCCGCTGTCGTGCACGCCGCCGAGCGGATCCTCGCCGGCGAACGTCGCGTTCACCAGGAGCCCAGCCGCAGCGGTGAACCCGGCGCGCGCGCGTGCCGAGTTGAACGTGGTGAGGACGGCGCCCAGCTCGAGCGGGATGGCCGAGATGCGCCGCGTGTAGAGGCCTTCCCCGCGGCGCTTCCACCAGTAGCCGCCGTGCCCTTCCAGCGCCCACTTGTCGTTCAGCTCGTGGCGCAGATCGGCGTGCACTTCGTGGTTCGTCTCGAAGGGCCCGATGGCGCTCGACAGCGCGAGGTTGGTGAGATCGATCTGGTGATTGATATCCCCGGCCGCCGGCACGCCGATGCCATACCAGGCGCCGAACGACCACGGGCCCACACGCTCGAAGGCGAGAGCATCGCACGGCTGGGCGAGCCAAAAGAGAAGCGCCGCGAGTGCGACGGCGCGTTCGCGGCGCAACGAGACTACCGCCGGAGGCCCGCGGCGAGCGCTTCCAGGAACCCTTTCTTGCGGCTCTTCGCCTTCTCCTCGTAGCGCTCCAGCACCGCCTTGGCGAGGAGCGGGAAGCCGACCGAAGCCTCGAGGAACACCTGCGAGCCCTGGAAGTCGTCCACCATCTTGTCCCACGACTTGGCCTCGTCGAAGGTGCAGCCCGAGAGGCCGCCCCAGTGCGGAGCGTCGGTGGTGATCTGGATGGCGTACTTGTGGCCGGGCGCGTGCTGGTCGGTCATGACCTCGATCATGGGCTCGATCTGCTGCGTGTAGTTCTTGGGCACGCCGCCGCCGATGTAGATGCCGCACGATTCCTTGGCGCCGAGGCGCAGGGCGGCGATCTCCTGGTTGTCGCGGATGAGGTCGAGCGTGGGATGCGGCCGGCCCGCGGCTTCGGCTTCCTTGTACATGCGGGTCCAGCCGATGCCCCAACCGGAGTCGTGGAAGGTGGGACAGAAGATGGGCACGTCCTCTTCGTAGCCCGTGCCCACGATCGAGTCCTTGAGCTTGAAGGTGCGCCCCGCCTCGCGCAGGAATTCGCGCGTGGACCAGGCGCGCGGCTCGAGGCCCGCCGCCAGGTCGCCGATCGTGATGTCGAGCTGATGGAAGACGAGGTCGTCGGCGTAGGTGTCGTAGACGCGGTCGATGTCGTACTTGGCCAGCTCGACGTCGTCCACGTGCTCGCGGCCGAGGAAGTGCATGCCGCCCCGGCCCTCGTAGAGGTCGTGATAGAGGTTGGCCCCGGTCGACACCAGGACGTCGATGCAGCGCGAGCGCATGAGGTCGACCACGACCTTGCGCATGCCGGCGGGCACCATGGCGCCGGAGAGCCCGAGGAAGATGATGCAGTCGTCCTCGGCCAGCGCGCGACCCCAGATCTGCATGGCATGGTGCAGGTTTCGGCTCTGGAACGACGTGCCTCCGAAAGCCTCCACCAAATCGGCCACCGTCTTCACGCTCGAGAGGTCGAGGGGTCGCGTGGGGTGACGGAGGTAATCTTCGCGCTTCACGCCGTTTCCCTCCCTGCCGCGGCGGCCGCGGCGTCCTGGCCGGAAAAATCGGCCCGACACAGCTTAGGAGCGCGATCTTCGCACAGATGCGCGCCGACGCCTATCTCTGACTCCACGAGTCGGAAACCGCGTGGCCCGCGCGTTTGGGCCGGAGTATGCGAGTGGATCCGGAGTCCCAGGTGACCACTGGTTTGCTCCAGAACGGACACGTCGGTTCGGCGCGGAATGGACCCAATTCTCCGTTATCGAGACGGAGAAGTGGGTCCATCGCCAGAAGGACCCATTTCGCCGTTTCAAGACGGATCGACCCGCCATTCTACGCACTCAACGGGCCACGCCCACGCACGAAGCGCCGGCGAGCCGCCGTTGCGGCTGCGATTGCCCTGGTCGCCGACCTACGCCATGATCGCCCATGACGCTCGGCCCCGAAGCGTTCGCGACCGCGCCCCTCCGGGCGCCGCCACGAAGGAGAGCCCGACGTGTTCCCCCTCAAGGACGACATCCCCTCCAGCCGGGTTCCGATCGTCAACTTCCTTCTCATCACCGTGAACGTGCTCGTGTTCCTTTTCGAGCTGTCCCTGGGCTCGCACGTGCAGCTCCTCATCGCCGACTACGGCATCGTGCCGGCGCGCTCCCCGGACGTGTTCTCGGCATTCCCGACGCTCTTCACCTCCATGTTCCTCCATGGCGGCTGGGGCCACCTCTTCGGCAACATGTTGTACCTGTGGATCTTCGGCGACAACGTCGAGGACCGCCTCGGGCACGTGCCCTATCTCCTCTTTTATCTGGCCTGCGGGGCCGCGGCCGGCATCGCCCACATCCTGACCAATGCCGGATCGCAAGTCCCGACCGTCGGCGCGAGCGGCGCCATCGCCGGCGTCCTCGGCGCCTACCTCGTGCTCTTCCCCGGCGCGCGCGTCCTCACGCTGCTTCCCATCTTCCCCGTCACCACCACTTATATCCCAGCGGTTTTCTTCCTCGGCATCTGGTTCGTCATGCAGGTTTTCTCCGGCGCCCTGCAGTGGGGCATCAGCCAGCCGACGAGCGGCGTGGCGTTCCTCGCCCACGTCGGCGGGTTCATCACCGGCGCCCTCTTCGGTCTCCTCGCGCGCGGCTTCGGGCGCGAGCCGACCCGGGCCTGAGCCGCGGGGCCCCGGCTCGGGGGCATCGAAAAAACCCGCGAATGACGCGGTTTTTTCTTGCGTGGCCTCAGGGCGGGCGCGATATTCGCGGGGTCCGGGACTTCCACTGGTCGCCACGCCCCGACAACTGGGGCACTGGGCGCTCTGCTCCGGCCACCCGGACTCTGGCCGGAAAAGGGCATCTATCAGGGACCGGCTCCGCTCAGCGGATCCTCAGGATAAGGAAAGGGATACCGAATGGCTGGCAAGACAAACGCGCGTGCGATGTCGAAGTCGCAGATCGCTGCGCACCTGGCGAACAAGTTCGGCTTCACCAAGAAGATGGCCGCCGGCGTGCTCGAAGAGATCGCGGTGCTCGCCTACAAGGAAGCGAAGAAAGGCTTCACGCTTCCGGGAATCGGCAAGCTCGTGGTGGTGAAGCGCAAGGCGCGCAAGGGTCGCAATCCTCAGACCGGAGAAGAGATTCAGATTCCGGCGAAGACGGTGCTCAAGTTCCGCATCGCCAAGGCCGCCAAAGTGCAGGCTCTCGGCAAGAAGTAGTCTCGACGAGTCCACGGACGTTTTGCGCGGCGAGCCCTCCTTCGGGAGGGCTCGCGGCGTTTCGGGCGAATGGGTAAGCGACTTCGTGAACCCTCCCCTGCTCACGGTTCTCATGCCGGTGCGCGACGCCGCGCGCACGCTCGGCGAAGCGCTGGACTCGTTGTCGGTCGAGCCGGATGGCGACATCGAGATTCTCGTGGTCGACGACGGATCACGGGATGGCTCTCTCGAGATTGCGCGGGAGCACGCCAACCAGGATCCCCGGTTGCGGATCATTGCCGGCCCACGCGCCGGGCTCGTGGGTGCCCTGACCACCGGGGTCGGCGAGGCGCGTGGCCGGTTCATCGCGCGCCACGACGCCGATGACCTCTCGGTGCCGCCGCGCTTGCGCGCTTCGGCGGATTGGTTGCGATCGCATTCCGACGTCGATCTCGTGGCGGCGCGCTTCGAGATGTTCAAGGATGATGGACCCGCCGCTCTCGGCATGACGCGCTGGGCCGAGTGGAGCAACCGGCTCGCCTCGCACGAGGACGTGTGGCGTGAGCGCTTCGTCGAATCGCCCTTCGCTCATCCTTCGATCACGATTCGTGCCGCCGCACTCGCCGCCCTCGGCGGCTATCGCGAGGGCGATTTTCCCGAAGATTACGATCTGTGGCTCAGGCTCCTCGCCTCCGGCCGACGCGTGGCGCGTTTGCCCATGATCGGCGTCCGCGTGCGCGACCACGAAGCGCGCACCATTCGCAGCGATTCCAAGTACCGCCCGGAAGCCTTCCGCGCGCTCAAGCTGCAGCATCTGCGGACGGAATTCCTGCGTTCAGGAGAGCCCGTGCTCGTGGTCGGCGGTGGACGCGTGGCCAAGCGCTGGCTCGCCGCCTTGCTCGCGGCGGGCATCGGGGTGGCAGCGCTTCTCGATGTGCATCCGCGGCGCATCGGCCGGCGCGTGGCCGGCGTGCCGGTGCGCCACCCACGCGACGTACGGCTCGACCCGGCGCTCTCGCAATTGCTCGCCCTGGGCGCCGTCGGACGCCCCGGCGCGCGCGAATCAGTGCGCGAAACCTTGCGCGGCCTGGGGCGCAGCGAAGGAAGGGATTTCGTCTTCGTGGCTTGAGCGAGGGGACGTGGCACAGCGCTTGCCTGACGCACTCTCCGCGTGCCCGCCCGGGATGCCGGGCGGAGTTACCCGAACAGGAGAATTGCGCAATGCAAGGCAAGCGTCTGATCTTGCCCGCGATCTTGGTCATCCTGGGCTTCGGCCTGGGTGCGTGCAGCACGGCACCCACCACACCGAACGCGCTCTCGCAGCAAAACGCCGACGACATCGCCGTGCAGGCGGCCGGCTCGCTCACGGGCGCTTCCGGCGGCCTGATGCTCGAGCTCGACGCGAGCGCAGGCTCGGTGCCGCAGAACGGCGCCCTGCGCCTGCGTCCCGGCGACCCGTATCTGGGCTTTGACAGGCGTGCGTACACGAACGGTACTGCAGCATTCCGCCTCCGTCCGGGCGATCCGAACGCGGCGGCCGTCGCCGCTTCGGCCGAGACCACGTTCTCGGCCGGGGCCATCACCTACACGGTGACGCGCACCTTCTACGACGCCGATGGCAACCCGCTCTCCGGCTACGATCCGAGTGCCACGCGCCTGCGTCTGACCGCGCGCGCCACGGGCTCGATCTCGACTGCGCTATGGAGCGCGAGCGTCGGACGCAACGGCATTCTCGACGTCACCGGCATCCAGGCCGGTGAGGACACGCTGCAGTTCGACGGCGCGGGCAACGACACGCTGCAGTGCCACTTCATGTCGTACGACGGCAGCCGCGAGCGCTACTTCTACGCGCTCGGCGGACGCTCGCTCGAGGCGGTGCGCCTGCTCAAGAATCGTGACCTGAATCCCTATCCCTTGTCGGGCAAGGCACGCTGGGCGTGGGCGGTCGACCGTCTGCGCTCCGACAACAAAGAGGACGTCGAGATGCATTACACGGCACTGGTCGTGGTCACCTTCAACGGCACGGCCAATCCCGAGATCGTGGTCGACGGCACCTACCACTATCACGTGAATCTGGCGACGGGAGCGATCACGCGGGTGTAGCTTCGCTGGTTTCGGTTTCCATCGAGGCACGGACGGGCGGCCCCTTCTCCGGCCGCCCGTTTCGTGTATGGTCGCCGCCATGCGTCCGGCTGTGGTTGTCCTCGCCTGCGCCTGCGCGTGCGCGGCTCTCCTTTTCGACCCCGCGCCGGCGCGCGCTCAGGTCCTTCTCGGCTACCTTTTCGGCGAGAAGCTGTCTTCCGAGAACTTCAACATGGGCTTCGAAGTCGGCGCCAACTTCTCGAGCCTCGACGGCTTTGCCGATGCCGACCGCGTGAACCATCCGGTGTTCGGCCTGTTCGGGGATTGGCGGTTTTCGGAGCACTTCCATCTGGGCGGCGCCATCCTGCCGCTCGCGAGCCGCGGCGCCGACGGACTGGCGCCCGTCGCCACCGGCGATCCCGCCTTCGACGCGCAGACCGCAGGCAGCACCATGGAGCGCAGCACGAGCTATGTCGAGATTCCGCTCCTGCTCAAGTGGGCGCCGAAGCGGCAGCAGGGATTTCGCGCCGGCGCGGGTCCGTCGCTCGGGATCGTGACCGGAGCGAACGACCGCTACAGCATCGTCTCCCCCGCCGGCACACCGTACGTGCTCGAGCGCGACGTGGCCGACAAGCTGCCCGGCCTCGACATGGGTCTCTCGATGGAAGTGGAGTGGCGCTTCAAGATGCTGTCGATCGCCGCGCGCTATACCGACGGACTCACCGACATGCGCCTGGAAGGCGCGCCCGACGCGGTGCATTCACGCGTCCTCACCGGCACCGGCCGCATCTACCTGGGCAAGCAGCCGCGCTAGCGGCGATCAGAAACCGAAGCGATACTGCAGCCCGCCGAGGAACTGCGTGCGCGAGCTCAAGAACCCCGCTTCGGCCCGCAGCATGAGCTTCTTGCTCACCTGATATTGCCCGCCCACGATGAAGTTCCACATGTCGGCGGGGCGCTTGTCGAGGGAGTACTCCACGGTGGAGGTGCTCGCGTTGGCAACGGCGGCGTTGGCGGCCTCGAGGGCGCCGGCCGCGCGCGCCAGCGCCGATTTCGCGGCCTCGTACTTGGCGCGGTTCACCGGATTCTCCTGCTGCGCTTGCGAGAGTCCGTTCCACCATGCTTCCACTTCCTGGTCGAGCTCGGCCACCTTCTGCATGCCCTGATCGACCGAGCCCTGCCACTGATCGATGGGCAGCACGTCGCCCAGCGCCACCGAGCCTGACGTCCCGGTGTTGAGCTTCACGCGGAAACCGCCCACCCACACGTTGATGTTCTGATCCGGATTGGCGCCCACGCGGAACGACTTGCCGATGCGCGGATCGAACACGAATGCCGCCGCCGGCTGCGCCAGCTGCGGCACGTCGCTCCAGGTGAAGTTCATGTCGAGCGCCATCCAGCCGCCGCCGACGCCGATGGTCGGCGTGAGACCGAATCCAAACGTCGTCGCCGTGAAGTCGACTTTGCTCTCCAATGAGACGACCTGCTGATCGTGGCCCGACGAGTCGGGCAGCCACAAGCTGTAGCCCACGTCGGTGGACGCCTTCGACATGCCGAAGATGCCGTAGAGATTGAGAAACGGGAGCAGCCAGATGTCGGGCCTGAGCGACACGCCGTCGCTCACGGCGCGCGCCTTGTCGAAGCGCACGATGCCGTCGAGATCGTGCAAAGGCCCGTTGTTGAAGCCGACCTGTAGATTGTCGATCACCAGATCCGAGCGCTGGCCGAAGTACTGCACGCTGAAGCCCGCGGGCAACGGCAGGTTGAACCCGCGCGCCGTGGCCTTGGCGCCCCAGATGGGAAGCACGTAGGGCCAGTGCGACTGCTTCAGGCTGTCGACGTACGCCTGGTTCTTCTTGCCGACTTCCATGTTGGAGAAGACCTGCGCGTGGGCGGACGGCGCTGCGGCGAGCAGCATGACGATCATCGAGCACTGCAGGAGGCGACGCACCATGACGGACCTTTCGAGCTCTGGCCGACGAGCGACATCTCGGGTCGGGAAAACGCCGGGAGTATACGGCAGGCCTCATCCGATGGGGCGCTCGCCCCGTATAGAGGGCGAATCCCCACCGAAGAGGAGCGAATGCGCCCGTTTGCCTGTGCCGTTCTAGCGGTTCTCTTGAGCGCGGCGCCGGCCGCCGCCCACGAGTTCTGGCTCTCCCCCTCTACGTATAGGCCGGTGGCCGGGGACGTGGTGTCGGTCTCCATGGTGGTGGGCACGGGCTTTCGCGGCGAGGTGAAGCCCTACGCGACGCCCCGCACGGTGCGCTTCGTGCTGCGCGGCGCGCGCGAGACCGACATGAGCGGGCTCTCCACCAATGGCGATCCGGTGTCGGCGCGCTTCAAGGTGGCGGGCGGCGAGGGCCAGCTCCTGGCGTACGAGTCCAACTTCGCGAGCATCGAGCTGCCAGCGAAGGACTTCGACGCGTACTTGAAGACTGAAGGGCTGGATGTGCCGCTGGCGGCGCGTGCCCACCTGGGCGCGGCCGAGGGGCCGGGGCGCGAGCGCTACGCGCGCTGCCCCAAGGCGTGGATCGGAAGCGGTGCGGAACCGCGCGCCACGCAACCGGCCGGGCTCACCATGGAAATCGTGCCTCTGGCGGATCCCACGACGGCGAGCCCGTTGCCGGTTCGGGTGCTGTTTCATGGACAGCCCCTGGCGGGCGTGCTGGTGCGGGCGTGGAACCGGTCATTCGTGGCCGGTGGCGCTTCGCCGGCGGATCCCTCGGCGCGCGATTCGCTCGGACCGGTCGTGCGAGTGCGGACCGACGCGCGCGGCGAGGCGCGGCTGCGCGCGACCGCCCCAGGCGAGTGGATGGTGAGTGCGGTACACATGGAGCCCTCGAGCGATCGTGCCGCCGCCGACTGGCAGAGCTGGTGGGCCTCGCTCACCTTCGGCCGGGTGGCGCGGTGAAGAAGCTCGCGTTCTTTCTCCTCCTGACACTCGCTGGTCCGGCCTCGGCGCACGACCAGCCGTACAGCTATCTCGATCTGCGATTGGGCGCCGGGGTGGTCGAAGGCCGTGTGGCCGCTCACGTGATCGACATCGCGCACGAGTCGGGTCTCGATGCCGATTCGCTGCGCGAGCCGGCGTACCTGGCACGCGTGCAGGCACGTATCGAGCGGGTATTCCTCGAGCGCGTCGACGTGAGCATCGCCGGGCAGAAGCTCGCCGTGCGCCCGACTGGGCTCGCGCCTGTTCCCGACCGCAAGCTCGTGGCCCTGGATTTCACCGCGCCGATGCGCGCGGGCAAGATGGTCGCGCGCGGACCGCTCTTCGCCTACGACCCGGCGCATGAGACCTACTTGAACGTGTTCGTCGCGGGCACGCTGCGCGTGCAGGATTTGCTCACCTGTGACCACCACGAGAGCGTGTGCGACGTGGCCGCGGGCGTGTCGGTGCGTGAGGTCGTGGCGCGCTTCATCGTTCAAGGCGTGAAGCACATCTTCCAGGGGCCTGATCACATCGCTTTCGTCGTTGGCCTTCTGCTCCTGGGCGGCGGCATGCGGCGCCTGCTCAAGATCGTCACCGCGTTCACCGCCGCGCACAGCATCACGCTGGCGGTCGCAACCCTCGGCGTCTTCCAGCCGCCGTCGCGCATCGTCGAGCCCGCGATCGCCGCCAGCATCGTGTGCATCGGGATCGAGAACCTGCGCCACCGCGCGGGCATGCGCGACCGACGTGCACTGCTCGCCTTCTGCTTCGGGCTCGTGCACGGCTTCGGGTTTGCGTCGGTGCTGCGCGAGACCGGCCTGCCAGCCGGTGCTTTGGGCTGGTCTCTGGCCTCGTTCAATCTCGGCGTCGAGATGGGCCAGACGGCCATCGTTCTATCGCTCGCGCCCGCCTTGGCCTGGGTGCATTCGGCGAGCCTGCGCGCGTCCTGGCGCGTCGCCTTCGCCGGCTCGTGGGTGATCGTGTGCGCCGGCGGCTACTGGTTTGCGGAGCGGCTGCTCGCGCGTTGACTTGAGAACAACCATTGACCTACTCCATAATGGGAGCCGTCCCGCCTACCCCGGAGCCGCTCCCCATGCGTATCATCCTCGCGATTCTCGCGCTTTTTCTCTGGTCACCGGCTCTCGCCGGACCGAAGTCCCCGATTCAACGCTCGTCACTCGATACGAACGAGTGCCCTTGTTGCCGCATGAGCTGTCTCAAGCCCTGGGTGCTACCCGATCGCTGGGATGACGTCACGGTGATTCCCGGCCACGAGGACTGGGCGAGCAACGGCCAGTATGACGCCGAGGACTTTGACGATCTCAACAACAACGGTTTCTACGACGCCGGCGAGCCTTACAAGGATCAAAACAAGGACGGACATCGCAACGAGGAGCTGTATCACCCGTTCAGAACAGGCTACACGCCTGACAAGGATGCCGGCCAGCCGATCGTCCTGAAGCCCGGGTCCGGCTCAGCGACCGTGGTCGCCGGCCAGTACAACGCGATCGATCTCTCGGATGCAGACCGCTTGGACGCAACCGGAAATCGCTATGAGTGGGATATCGAGAACTGCAATCCGATCATTCTCGGATTCGGCAACATCGTCGGTTTCCACCCCGGGGATCTGAGCGGACCGACGCGACGGGGGGTCGAGGCGTTGATCGACCGCGATCCGGATGCGCACTGGGATGCGGTGACGCAGACGGTCATCAGTCGGGAACCCGAGAGTCCTCGCGTGGCCTTTCTCCCCATCGTCGACCCGCGGACCATCATCTCGGGACGCGGTAGCCGCGTTCTCATCGACAAGATCGCCGCCATGTTCATCGAAAGCATCGACAAGGACGGGAACGTCTACATTCGCCTCATGCGTGTGCCCGGTGCACCGAACGGCCAACTTTGTCCTCCGGATTATCCGGCGGAATCAGCATTCGTGACGACGTGCACTCGTTGAGGAGCAGTCGCGAAAACCCCTCTGCCATGAGCCACCTTGTCGCGGAAGGCCGGGTCGTGTCCGCAGATACCCATTAGCGCAACGCGGCGAGCGAGTCCGCGACCCTCCAATCCACTTTGTAGAGCGTGTAGTCCACCGCGCCCGGCTTGGCGATGGCGAGCGATTGCGTGCGCGCGGTGGCGATGGGATCGAGGGCCGGCCAGTACGGGCTTTCGTGCAGGAGTCGCTTGGGTCCCTGGCCGCGATCGACGAGGTAATCGGGCTGGCCTGCGACCCGGAAGGCGAAACTGCGAACGAGTGAGTCGTAATCCATCTGGTTCATGAGCGGCACGATCTTGGGCGTGACGAGACCGCCCAGGTCGAGAACCCGGCGATCCGAGTAATAGCCGATGGCGCCGATGTCGGGCGTGGCGATGAGCGTGCTGGGCGGCGTTTCGGCCAGGCGCTTGCCCCAGGGGATCAGCGTGCGCTCCATGCCGGCCGCGAACTCGCGCGTGTGCGGCACCACCTGCACCTCGTACACAACAACATTGATGGCGACGGAGAGTCCCAGCGCTGCCGCGAGCACGCCGCGGCGCCACCGGCTCTCGCGCGACAGGCGGAAGTGCTCGAGCGCCCACCAACCGTAGAGAACGATGAACGGCAGGATGGGCAGCAGGTAGCGCGAAAGGATGGGGAGCGCGCGCACGGCATAGGCCAGCGGGAGCAGCACGATCCAGCTCCAGATCGCCGCATGCAGCGCCGCGTCGCCGTGGCGGAAGAGGTGCCGGAAGCGCGGCAGGAGCACGACGCAGGCGAGGATCTCGATCGCGCACACGGCACCCGCGACCTTGGCGGCGAGCCAGAGCTGCTCCATGAGCACGGCGAATCCGTGCGCGCCCGAGCCCTTGGCGGCGAGCGTGCTCGGAAGCAGGCTGCCGTAGAGCGAGAACGCGTACAGCGCGTAGGGCGCAAGCACGATGGCGGCGCCGATCAGCACCGCGCCGAGCGCGCGAACGCGGGCGCGGAGGGGCGCGCCGCCGAGCGCACCATCGGGCCAGACGAACGAGCTGCCGGCGTAGAGTGCCACGAGCAGCGCCGTCTCCGGGCGCGCGAGAGTCGCGAGACCCCACACGAATCCGACGCCGAGCCGGCGGCCGGGTCCCGGCGCTTGGCTTTCGTTCCAGCCCACGTTCCAGCCCGCGATGACGAGCGCGACGGCGAGTGCGGTCTCCATGCCCGACACCGCCCAGCGCGCCATCCAGGCGTTGGCCGCCCACACGATGGTCGCCGCCTGCGCGTGCTCGGGGCGCAGGAGCAAGCGACGCGCGGCTTGGAAGAACCCGCCGAGCGCGAAAAATCCGGCGAGCGCCGAAAGCGTGGTCGCCAGCCGCAGGAGATCCGCACCGCCCTTGCCCACGAGACCGAGAAGGATGGGCCACAGGGGCGCGGTCGCGCCCGGCACGGCCTCGCCCTGGTTGAACACGAGGCCCGCGCCGTCACGCAGGTGCTTGGCGAACTGCAAGTGGATGAACGTGTCGTCGGTGACGTAGCCGCGCAGGCCGAAGAGGAGCACGGCAAAGAGCAGGAGCGCGAGCCAGAGTGCCGTGAGCATGCCGCTCGGCGTCGGCGCCGGGCGGTCGCTCATCGCGTGACCTCGTTCAGGAGCTGCGCGAGCTGGGCGGCGATCTTGTCGCGGCGGTATTCGTAGGCGAGCATCTGGCGCGCCGGCGATTCGCCCTGCGGGCGCTCGCCGCGCAGGAGTCGCACCAGCGCCGACTCGATACCGCGCTCGTCTTCTTGCGAAACCACCCAGCCGCCGACCCGCGCGACCAGATCGGCGCCTTCGCCCGGCGGCAGGAACGCGAGAACGGGTCGCGAACTGGCGAGATACTCGTAGAGCTTGCCCGGAATGGCGAGATGGTAGCCGGGCCCGTGCACTTGTAAGAGGAGGAGCACGTCCGCCTCCTGCTGGCGCCGGCGCGACTCCTCGTAACCCACCTGACCGACGAAGCGCACGATGTCGCCGAGCCCCAGCTTTTGCACGAGGTCTTTTTCGGCGGACTCGTAGGGCCCGACGATGTCGACCTCGAGGGCGCGCGTGTTGGCCTCGGCAAGCGCGCGTGCCAGCGCTGCGAAGAAGCTCTTCGCCACCGGCACATCCCACAAGGTCCCCGTGTAGACGAGGCGTAGGCGGCGCGATGGCTCGACGTGCGTGGATGCCTGGGTGAAATCGGGATCCCATCCGTTGGGCAGCACGGCGATGCGCTTGCCCGGTGGCGCTGCCTTGCTGAGATGCTCGGCCGAGGCTCGCGTGGTGGCGAGCACGAGGTCGGCGCGCGCGAGCACCGCGTCGCGCAGCTTACGCTGGCGCCAAGCGTGGATCGGCGTCGGCGGCCGCTTGTACGTGAGGCCGATCCACGGATCGCGGAAATCGACCACCCAGGGGAGCGCGGTCGTGAGTCCCAAGCCCACGAGATGCACGGTGTCGGGCGGCGAGGTCGAGAGGATCGCGTTCACACCGCCGCGCTCGAGCCGCTGCCTGGCGTACATGGTGGCGATGGGCGCCCAGGGCGCGAACGAGTCGGGCACCCAGATCCAGCTCGACACGTGGCGTGCGGCCCGGTACATCCCGCTCGGCCGCCCGCTCTTGCCGCCGATGACTGCGCGGCGGCCGCGCGCCGCGTTCTCCGGCATGGGGACGCGGATCACCTCGACCCCGGGCGGGAGATCGATGGGCCGCGACACATCGGCGAGCGGCGCCGAGGCATGATCCGCGCACAGCACCGTCACCTGCCAGCCGAGCGGCGGAAGATAGCGGGCAAAGGAGAGAGCGCGGGCCACGCCGCCGCCCGCCGCGGGAGGAAAGTAGTAACAAACGAGAAGCAGTCGCTTCACCGGGCCACACGATACGACGCGGGGATACACCGGGCCAAGCACGGCTTCTAACCCCTTGGCGCGGCCCCCCGCCCCCGGTAATCTCTGTGCGATCCGGTTTTTCCCATCGCAATCCAACCCACCGAACGGAGAGCCCGCCATGCCGCTAGCGCCCGCATCCGAGCGCCTGAGCGCGGACACGCGCGCCTTGACCGACGAGGTCATCTCGCTGCGCCGCGAGTTCCATCGCCATCCCGAGCTGAACTTCGACCTGCCGTGGACGTCGGCACGCGTCGCCGAGTATTTGAAGGGTCTCGGCCTCAATCCCATGACTGGCATCGGCAAGAGCGGCGTGGTCGCGATCTTGGAAGGCGCGCGTCCCGGCAAGACCGCGCTCTACCGCGCCGACATGGACGGGCTGCCGTTGAATGAGGAGACCGGCCTCCCCTACGCGTCCGAGAACCAGGGGCAGATGCATGCCTGCGGGCATGACGGCCACATCGCCGTGGCGCTCACGCTCGCCAAGCTCATGACGCAGCGGAAGAACGATCTCGCCGGGCGCATCGCCTTTTTGTTCCAGCCCGCCGAGGAAGGTGGCGGCGGCGCCGAGGTCATGATCGAAGACGGCGTACTCGACAAGGTGAAGCCGGACGTCTGCTTCGCCATGCACCTCAACAACGACGAGGACTCGGGCGTGATCGCCGCCCGGCCCGGCCCCGTCTTCGCGGGCTCAGGCGAGTTCTACGTGACCTTGACCTCGAAGGGCGGCCACGGCGCCGCACCGCACCAGACCGTCGATCTCATCATGGTGGCCGCGCAGATGATCACCGCACTGCAGAGCGTGGTGAGCCGAAATGTGGATCCGCGCGAGTCGATCGTGGTCACCGTGGGCCAGGTGCACATCGGCACCAAGACCAACATCCTGCCCACGAAGGGCGAGTTCTCGGGGACGATCCGCTATTTCGACACCGAGCTGAATCATCGCGTGGTGACGCGCGTGAACGAGCTTCTGGGCGCCATCGCGCAGGCGCACGGCGCGGGCTACGAGTTCGTCTACGATCCCGGCTATCCGGCCACGGTGAACGATCACAGGGTCACGGCCATGGTGCGCGAGGCGATCGCCCCCATCGTGAAGATCAGCGACTACTGGACGACCGGCTCCGAGGACATGTCCTACTTCCTCGAGCGCGTCCCCGGCTGCTACTGGAGCCTGGGCACGCGCAACGCCGAGAAGGGCAAGATCTATCCTCACCACTCCGGCAAGTTCGACGTCGATGAGGACGCGTTGATCGTCGGCGTGGAAGTGGCGGCGCGCGTGCTGGAGAAGTACCTGGGGGGAAGCTCTCGTTGAGCGAGGAAGGCGAGAAAGGCCCCCGAGGGGCTCCGCGCCTCCTGGGACCCGACGGCAAGGAGATTCGCAAGGACCAGCCTCTGCTCGTCGACGCTTTCGGGCGCTCGGTGCACGCCGCACCCGAAGACCAGCCGCCCGAGCGGCCGCGTCTGCGGGCTTTGGAGCTGATTGCGGCGCAGGATCGCGACCGCGAGGTGCTGATCGCGCGCGATCCCATGGGGGTGACCGAGAACCCGGTCGTTTTGCGGCTCGAAATGCTGCCTTTGCTGCAGATGCTCGACGGCCAGACCACCACCGAGGAGCTGGCCCAACGCGCCGTGAGCGAAACCGGCGACATGCGCCACGCCGACAGCATCCGGCGCTTCGTCGAAGACCTCGATCGTTTGTATTTGCTCGAGTCGCCGCGTTTCGAGCGGCGGCGCGCCGAGCTGGCGACTGCGTATCGGGCCGAGACCGTGCGGGAGCCGGCGCTGGCGGGTGTGTCCTATCCCGAGGATCCGGAAGAGCTGCGGCGCTTCCTGGGGGGACATCTGGCCGAGGCGCGGGCGATCTTGTCGGCGGAGGGCGCGCCCAAGCCGCCAGCTGAGGTCCGCGCCCTCTCGGTGCCTCATCTCGACCTGCAGCGAGCCGGCGTGGCGATCGGGGTGGGGTTCGCGGCCTTGCCCGAGAGCCCGCCACCCGATCTCGTGATCCTCTTCGGCACCGGTCACATGCTCTACGAGCAAGTCGTGGCCCTGACCGACAAGACCATGCGGACGCCGCTGGGCGAGCTCGAGTGCGACCGCGAGGCGGTGGCTCGGGTGGCCGAGCGCGTCGGGCCTGCGGCCTACGAGGAAGAGACCGCCTTTCGCCACGAGCACTCGATCGAGTTTCCAGTGCTCTACCTGCAATATCGCTATGGCCCCCACCCCAAGCTGCTGCCCGTGTTGTGCGGCGGGTTCCACCGGCTCCTGGCCGAGGGGCGGCGGCCCACCGAGGACTCTGCCTTGGCGGCCACCCTTCTCGCCGTCCGCGAGGAGGCGGAGCGAGCGACGGCGGCGGGCAAGCGCGTCCTCTATCTCGCGGCGGTCGATCTGTCGCACGTGGGCGCCCGCTTCGGTGACCGCGAGCCACTGGATCAGGAGATGCTCGACGCCATTCGCCAGATCGACGAGGCGGCCTTGAGCGCTGCAGCACCGGGCAACGCCGACGCCTGGTTCGACATGATCGCCTCGCACGGTGACTCGACCCGCGTGTGCGGCTTCTCCGCTCAGTACGCCTTGCTGGCGGCGGCGCGGCCCGGGCCGGGCACTCTTCTGCGCTACGAGCAGTCGCTCGAGGAAGGCGGCTCGGTGGTGACCTGCGCGACGATGGCGTGGCCTGGGGCCGCGGCTTCGGCTTCGGCGAATCCCTAGCGGATTGGTAGGCGCACCCGTTTCAAGACGGGTTGACCCCCATTTCTACGTACTCAATGCTCGTGGCTTTCCTAGCGTGTCGGTAGGAGTACCCGCTTAAAGACGGATTGACCCCCCATTTCTAGCGACTCGACGGCGACTCGATTCTATTGACGATCCGCACTCGAAATCCTAAGTTAGCCACGGCTAACTTAGCTGCGGCTAACTTTGAT
>DASYSL010000047.1:0-12233 GCA_036003365.1 Candidatus Eiseniibacteriota bacterium | reverse complement strand
CGCCCGCCGATGAGAATCTCGATCTGTTCGCAGGCGCGGACTCGCCGCCCAAGATTCTCGAGGTCGATCGCGCGTTCGAGCAACTCACGAAGCTGACCGGGCCACGCTCGGCACAGGCGCGCACGCGTCTGCTGGGGGACTTGATGTGGCGGGTGACGCCCGCGGAGCGCGATTTCCTGATTCGTCTGACTCTAGGTGAGCTTCGCCAGGGAGCACTGGCCGGTGTGATGGAGGAGGCCATCGCGCAAGCCTCGGCGTTGCCTGCTGACTCGATTCGCCGCGCCGTCATGCTGGCAGGCGATCTGTCCGAGGTCGCGCGCGTGGCGCTCGGTGAAGGCGAGGCAGGACTCGCGCGCTTCCATCTGACGTTGTTCCGACCGATCCAGGCCATGCTCGCGCAAGTGGCGGAGGACGTGTCGGATGCCTTGGCGCGCCTCGGCGAAGCCGGCTTCGAGTACAAGCTCGACGGCGCGCGCGTGCAGGTGCATCGCTCGGGCTCGGAGGTGCGCGTCTACTCGCGGCGCTTGAACGAGGTCACGCAGGCCGTGCCCGAGCTGGTCGAGGCCGTGCTGCAACTGAACGCGCGCGAATTGATCCTCGATGGCGAGGTCATCGCCTTCGACTCCGGAGGCAGGCCGCTGCCGTTTCAGACCACCATGCGCCGCTTCGGCCGCAAGCTCGACGTCGAGCGCATGCGTGCCGAGCTGCCCCTGCGCACGTTTCTGTTCGATCTCTTGCGTCTGGACGATCACGATCTCATCGACCGCCCTGGGCGTGAGCGTGTGGCGGCGCTGACCGAGCTTGCGCCCACGCTGGTCGTGCCGCGCCTGGTGACGGGCGACGCCGCGGCCGCCGACGCCTTCTACGACGAGGCGCTCGCCGCAGGACACGAGGGCCTGATGGCCAAGTCGCTCGAAGCGCCGTATCAGGCCGGATCGCGCGGTTACCAGTGGCTCAAGATCAAGCCGGCGCACACGCTCGACCTGGTGGTGATCGGCGTGGAGTGGGGGAACGGGCGGCGATCGGGCTGGCTCAGCAACATCCACCTGGGAGCCCGCAACCCCGAAACCGGTGAATTCGTCATGCTCGGCAAGACCTTCAAGGGCATGACCGACGAGATGCTCGCCTGGCAAACCGAGCGCTTTCAGGAGCTGGCCACGTCGCGCGAAGGCAATGTCGTCTACGTGCGGCCCGAGCAGGTCGTCGAAGTCGCGTTCAGTGACGTGCAGGAGAGTCCGCAGTATCCTGCCGGGCTGGCGCTGCGCTTCGCCCGCGTGAAGCGCTACCGCGACGACAAGCCGCCGGCCGAAGCCGATACCGTGGAGACCGTGCGCGCGATCTGGCGCGGGCAGGTGAAAAAGGCGCGGAAGGAGAAGCAGTGAGCACCATCAAACGCGAAGCACGGATCGCTGGCTTGTGGTACCTGCTGCTTGGCGTCTCCGCGCCGCTCGGGCTCGAGATCGTCCCGAACAAGTTGTATGTAGCGGGCAACGCCAGCGAGACTGCGCAGCGCATTCTCGCCCACGAGAACCTGTATCGACTCGGCATGTTCAGCGAGCTGTTCCATCAGGTCGTGGTGATCTTTCTCGTCCTGGCTCTCTTTCGGTTGTTCAAGCGAGTCGACGAGGGGCTTTCCTGGCAGCTCGTGATCCTCGGCGCGCTGGTCTCGGTGCCGGTGATGTTCGCGAATGAAGTGAGCGCGCTCGGCGCACTCATCCTCTTCAAAGGCACGCCGTATCTCTCCGTCTTCGACAAGGCGCCACTCGAGGCCCTGGGCTATTTCTTCATTCGCTTGCACACACTCGGCATCCAGATGGCCGCGGTCTTCTGGGGCTTGTGGCTGTTTCCGTTCGGGCTTTTGATCATTCGGTCCGGATTCATCCCGAAGATCTTCGGTTACTTGCTGTTCGTGGCGGGGATCGCCTACCTCGCCGGCTCCGCCTGTACGGTGCTGGCGCCGCAATTCTCCCGCGCGGTGAACAACTACGCCGGCATCCTCGAGATCGCCGAAGTTCCGATCATCTTCTGGCTGGTGATCGCGGGAGCGAAGGAGCCCAAGACGGCTTGATGCGAAAGCCAACCGGGGGTTCTTCGGTCTCCGCATACATTGCGGCGGCGCCCAAGGCGGCGCAGCCCATGCTGCGCGAGCTGCGGCGCATCGTTCGCGCGAACGCGCCCCAGGCGATCGAGTCGATCAGCTACAAGATTCCGTACTACAGCCAGCACGGGCGGCTGATCTATTTTGCGGCCTTCTCGAAGCACGTCGGCGTGTATGTGATGGGGAAATCGAAAGAACAGTTCGCCGATGAGATGAAGCCCTACCGGAAGACCAAGGCCACCCTGCAGTTCCCCTTCGGGACCAAGATCCCCGCCCGCCTGATCGCCAAGCTGGTCCGCGCCCGAGTCCGGGAGAACGAGCAAGCCGCCAAGAAGAAATAGCTTGGCCCCATGAGCCGTTTCGCGTCCGTTCCGCGCCTTAGTCCATGAGAGTGGCGGGACTCGACGCGAGCACGGTCTCGGTGCGGCTGGAGGTTCGGGGTTGGGAGGCCTCGGCCTGAATCGGATGCCCGCCGGGACCGTTGCCCGTGCGGGCTGGAGTATCCTTGTCTCCATGCTCTGGCGCCGGGTCGTCTTCACTCTCGTTCTGTCCGCTCTGTGTGGCGTGTTCCTGGCGCTCACCCTGTGGCGATCGGACCCCCTTGCGGCGATCACCCGGACCGCGATGGTCGGGCTCGTGGCGCTCACGGTGTTTTCATGGTTGGAACGCTGGCCGCGCCGGCTGCCACGCGGCCTGGCGCGCTGGGCGCTTCAGGTCGTGGCGGTGGGCCTCGTGATCCCGCCGGCCGCAGCGATCGTCTTTTGGATCCTGAATCCGCCCGGCACACCTGCCTTCTATTTCGTCCCCCAGAACATGCGCCACTACTCGGCGCTGACGACGCTTGGGTTGTTCGTCGCGCCGTGGGCCGCGCTCGCTGCCCTTGTCCGTCAGAAAGACTCGCTCGCACGCACACAGGCGCTCGCCTTCGACCTCGAGCGCACCGAGCTCGAGCGGCAAGCCTTGGACGCGCGCTTGCGCTTGCTGCAGGCGCAGGTTGCGCCTCACTTCCTCTTCAATACGCTGGCCAACGTGCAGGCGCTCGTGGACGCCGGCTCGCCGCAGGCTTCACGCGTGCTGGCGAACTTGATTGCCTATCTGCGGGCAGCCGTGCCGCGCCTGAACGACCCCGCGACGACCATGCGCCAGGAGGTCGAGCTGGTTCGCGCGTACCTGGAGTTGATGCACATGCGCATGCCGGATCGGCTCCAGTTCGCGGTGCACGCCGACGACGCCGCGCTCGCCCTGCGTTGCCCGCCGATGACGCTCCTCACCCTCGTCGAGAACGCGGTGCGCCACGGCATCGATCCCAGCGAGGACGGCGGGCGGATCGAGATCCACGTGCGGAAACAGGGCGCGCGCTGCCTCGTGCGCGTGAGCGATTCGGGGACCGGACCGAGCCCGAACGGAGGATCGGGTACGGGGCTCGCCACCTTGCGCGAGCGGCTACGATTGGCGTTCCAGGGCGATGCGGACTTGAGCGTGAGCGCGCAAGAGCCGCGGGGTTTCCGCGCCGAGGTGAACATGCCCGCGCTGGGTCCGGCGTCGTGAGCAAAGGACCGACCGCGCTGATCGCCGAGGACGAGCCACTCCTCCGCGAGGCATTGGCGAAGCAACTGGCGGAAGTGTGGCCGGAGCTCGAGATCGTGGCCGAAGCGCGCCATGGGCGCGAGGCGCTCGAACGCTTCGAGGCGAGCCAGCCGGATGTGTGTTTCCTGGACGTGCAGATGCCGGGGTTGTCGGGAGTGGAAGTCGCCCGTCAGATCGGAGGCCGCGCCCACATCGTGTTCGTCACCGCGTTTGACGACTACGCGGTGGAGGCGTTCCACCAGGGCGCGCTGGATTATCTGCTGAAGCCGGTGGAGGCGCCGCGCCTCGCGCAAACGGTCTCCAGGCTGAAAGAACGACTGCGGGCTCAGCCCTCAGGCGTTCCCGAAGCCGTTCTCCGACAGCTCGCCGACCGGCTCTCGGGCGGCCTGCGCTGGATTCGCGCGCAAACAGGCGACAAGCTGCACCTCATCTCGGTCGACGACATCGATTATCTGCGCAGCGATACGAAGTACACTCTGGTTGCCTGGCGCGAGGGCGGCCAGCCGGCCGAGGCTCTCGTGCGTACGCCGCTCAAGGATCTGGCCGCGCAACTCGACCCCCGGCAGTTCGCGCAGGTCCATCGCTCGGTTGTCGTCAATCTGCGCGCGGTGAGCCACGTCACCCGCGGCGAGAATGAAACGGGCGACATCCATTTGAAAGGCCGCAAGGAGGTGCTGCCGGTGAGCCGCGGCTATTTCCGCCTCTTCCGGCAGATGTAGCCCTGCCCTTCGTCGGCGCCGGGCGCCGTTCGTCGCATGCCGCCGTCTTTCGTCGCAACCGGCCAGCCGCCAGCTCTGCCGCGCGCCAAGCTCTCCTCGGACCCGAAAAGGGAGGGCACGTGAAATCGCTCCAAAGCACGGCACGACGCGCCGGAACGCTGTACCTGGTGATGTCCGTACTCATGGTCTTCGGCTATCTGTACGTGCCCCGACACTTCGTCGACTTGGGCGACGCGGCAGGCACGGCCCGGCGCATCCTCGAAGGCGCGTTCCTCTATCGCGTCACGGTGTTCACGTCCTTGCTCTCGCAGCTTCTGTTCGTCTCGGTGGCGGTGAGCCTGTACGAGCTCTTCGAGGAAGTGGATCGCGGCATGGCGCGCTTCATGGTCACACTCGTGTGCGTCGGGATCGCAGCCGAGCTGGTGTGCCTTGCGAACCGCCTGGCGCCGCTCGTCGTGCTGAGCGGGAACGACTACTTCGCCGCCTTCACCCAGACGCAGCGCGAGTCGCTCGCGCTCGGCTTTCTTCGCCTCGGCGGCAACATCAGCCGTCTCCTCACGTCGATCTGGGGGCTGTGGCTCGTGCCCTTCGGTCTCCTGACCATTCGGTCAGGGTTTCTTCCCAAGGTTCTGGGCTACGCTCTGATTGCCGCCGGCGTGGGTTACATGGGCACGTGCCTCGGGGCCATCGTCTTCCCCGATCAGCAGTCCTGGATTTCCACTATCATGTCGCCGCTCTATTTCGGCGAGCTCCCGATCATCTTCTGGCTCGCGATCCGGGGAGTGAAGACGAGCTAGCTCGCTTTCGCGCTGCGCCGCTGGGCGATGCGCAGGTCGGCGCCTGACCAGCCGGCGTCGAACGGCTTCCCGGCTGCATCGAGATCGATGACCATGGGCGTGTGGTCGGAAGGCGTGGGTTTGCCCTTGCGCGTCTCGCGATCGATCTCGGCCCACACGACGCGACGCGCGACGGGCTGCGTCGCCAGGAGGAGATCGATGCGCATGCCGATGTTGCGGTAGAAGTTTCCGGCGCGGTAATCCCACCAGCTAAAGCGTCCGCCCTCGGCGTGCTGCAGGCGATACAAGTCGACGAGCCCCCAACGTAGCAGCTCGCCCAACGCGGCACGCTCGCGCGGGGAGACGTGCGTGCCGCCGTGCGCCGCGAGCGGATCCCACACGTCGGCGTCTTCCGGAGCCACGTTGAAGTCGCCGCCGATGACGAGCGGCTCCTCCGGGCTCGCGCTCTCGGCGAGCCAGCGCCGCAGTCGTTCGTACCAGAAGAGCTTCGCGAGATAGAAGGGCGAATCGACGACGCGCCCGTTGGGCGCGTAGATCGATAGCACGCGCACACCGCCGCACGTCGCCGCGATCATGCGCGCTTCGGCCAGCGGCTCGTCGTCGCCCACGTCCTCGGTGCGTGGCGGCGCCAGCGGAGCGCCGAAATTGGTCACCACGCCTTCAATGCCGACGCGGCTCGCGATGGCCACGCCGTTCCAGCGCCCTTCGCCATGATGCGCCAGCTCGTAGCCTGCTTGCTTGAATGACTCGTGCGGGGCCGCGGCATCGGCGAGCTTCGTCTCCTGCATGAGGAGCACGTCGGGGGCGGCGCGCTCGAGCCAGCCGAGCACGCGCTCGAGCCGCGCTTTGAGCGAGTTCACGTTCCAGGTGGCGATCCGCATGGGCCGAAGACTAGCGCAATCTGGTATGGTTTCGCGGACTCAATTGACCCCTCTCTCTTCTCCCGCACAGGAAGGAACGTCACATGGCGGACAAGAAAGTCATCGTGGTGATGGGCGCCACCGGCGCGCAGGGCGGGGGATTGGCCCGCGCCATCCTGGCCGACAGCAGCGGGCCGTTCACGGCCCGCGCCGTGACCCGCAAGCCGGACTCGGACAAGGCGCGCGCGCTCGCCAATCTCGGCGCCGAGGTCGTGCAGGCCGATGCCGACGACGAGGCGAGCCTCGAGAAGGCGTACGCGGGCGCGCACGGCGTCTACTGCGTGACCAATTTCTGGGAGCATTACTCGGCCGACAAGGAGACCGCGCAGGCGGGGGCCATGGCGCGCGCGGCGAGGAAGGCCGGCGTGCAGCACGTGGTGTGGTCGACGCTCGAGGACACGCGCCAGGCCGTCCCGCTCGACGACAACCGGCTGAAGACGTTGCAGGGCAAGTTCAAGGTGCCGCACTTCGACGGCAAGGGCGCGAGCGACGAGCTGTTCGCCAAGGCCGGCGTGCCGACCACGTACCTGCTCGCGGCGTTCTACTGGGAGAACTTCATCTACTTCGGCTTGGGACCGCGCCAGGGCGAGGATGGCAAGCTCACACTCGCGATCCCGCTCGGCGGCACTGCACTCCCCGGCATCGCCTCCGAGGACATCGGGAAGTGCGCGCTCGGCATCTTCAAGAAGGGCTCGAGCCAGGCCGGCAAGCGTGTCGGCATCTCGGGCGAGAATCTCTCTGGAGAGCAGATGGCGGCCAAGATGGGGCGCGCGCTTGGCCGCGAGGTCCGCTTCTTCGACATGCCGTTCGACACGTTTCGAGGGCTCGGCTTCCCAGGCGCCGACGATCTCGGGAACATGTTCGAGTTCCAGCACCTCACGGAGGAGGCGTTCTTGCGCTCGCGCGACGTCAAGGTCTCGCGCGAGTTGAATCCGCAGCTACTCGATTTCGACCAGTGGCTGACGGCCAACGCGAGCCGCATTCCCATCGCCTGATGAGAGCCGTGCTGAACTGGCTCCTGGTGTTGATGGTGGTGGTGGGGGTGGGGTGCGCGGTGTTCGTCGCCTCGCGTCAGAACCTCAAATTCGAGGCTCCCATTCCGGCGGTGGCGGCCACTGCTGACTCAGCCGTGGTCGCGCGCGGCCACTATGTCGTGCGCGATCTCGCGAGCTGCCCGATCTGCCACGGCGATCCCAAGCAGTACGACCGCACGGCCGCGGGCGAAGAAGTGCCGCTTTCGGGCGGGTTCGTGTTCGACATCCCGCCGGGCAAGTTCTATCCGCGCAACATCACGCCCGACAACGAGACGGGCATCGGCGCGTTCACCGACGGTCAGATCGCCCGAGCGCTGCGCTATGGCGTCGGACACGACGGCCGCGCGCTTCTGCCGTTCATGGAGATGCAGGGGCTCTCCGACGAAGATCTCGTCGCCGTGGTCTCGTATCTGCGCTCGCAGCCGCCGGTGCACCATCCCGTGCCCGCGCACCAGGTGAGCTTGCTGGGCATGATCGTGAAGGCCACGGTGCTCGCCCATCCGGTGGGCCCCAAGTCGACGCCGCCCAAGACCAACCCGCACGGCGCCACGGTGGAGAACGGCCGCTACATCGTTGAGTCAGTATCGAACTGCTGGGCGTGCCACACGCAACGCAATCCCAACACGGGCGAGCTGGTCGGTCCGCACCTCGCCGGCGGCACCATGGCCGACGACTTCAACCCCAAGCGCTCCTGGAATGCGCCCAACTTGACGAGCGACCCGGCGACCGGCCGCCTGGCCCAGGTCACGGAAGATCAGTTCGTCGCGCGCATGCGTGCCGGCCGCGCCATTCCCGGCTCGCCCATGCCCTGGCAGGGCTTCCAGAAGCTCGACGAGGAAGACCTGCGCGCGATCTATCGCTACCTCAAGACCGTTCCGCCGGTCGTCCACGAGAGCGGGGCACCTTTCGTCGACAAATCGTAAAGCGCGCCGGGGGCAGTTGCTTTTTCAACTTGGTTTGAAAGTCGGCGCCAAATTTCAAACTGTTTGAAAGTTGTTCTTGTATTTCAAATAGAATCGACAACACTACCCTCATGGGTGTGCCGAAAAGTCATGTTGTTCGGGAAAGAGCGGCTCTTCGCGTCCTTGCCTCCCCCTTCCGGCGGGAGATCGTAGACACGCTGGGTCGTCTGGGAGAGACGAACGTGAGTGCCCTGGCCCAGGCGCTCAGCCGGCCCGCCGACGGTCTCTACTACCACCTGAGGCTCCTGAAAAGTGCGGGCTTGATCCGGATGTGGGAGGGGCCGAGGTGGGAAGGCCCGGGCGTCCGTGTCGCTCCCGTCGGTCGGCGTGTCACGGCGAGCGAAAAGAAGCTGGTCCACGAGCACGCCCCTGAGCTGAGCGCCATCGTCTCCAAGATGGTTCGGCTCGGCGTTCGCGACTATCGCCGCGCGCTGGCGCGCGGCAATGCCGCGTTCGAGGGAAAGCGCCGCGAGCTCGTGGCGCTGCGCGCGACCGGCTGGCTGTCCCGGAGGGACATCGAGCCCCTCAATCTCTTGATTCGCGAGGTGAGTGGATTCGTGGCGGGGGCACGTCGAATTCGCGGCGAGGAGCGCCTGTATGCCCTCACGATCCTGCTGACGCCCGTCGAGCGCCGCCGGCGAAAGAGAGGATGAAGCGCTAGGCTCGGCGCACCGCCTCGCCGTACACTGCGGCGGTGCGACGCATCCTTCACATCGATATGGATGCCTTCTACGCGTCGGTCGAGCAACGTGACCGACCGGAGCTTCGCGGCCGTCCGGTCGCGGTCGGCGGCTGGCCGGAATCGCGCGGTGTCGTCATGACCGCGAGCTACGAAGCGCGGTCCTTTGGCGTCCGCTCCGCCATGCCCATGAGCCGAGCGGTCCGGCTCTGCCCCGATCTCGCCATCGTGCCGCCCGACTTCCGTCGCTATCGCGAAGCCTCGAAGCTCGTGCTCGGTCTCTACCGCGAGGTGACGACGCTGGTCGAGCCGCTGTCGCTCGACGAAGCGTATCTCGATGTGACCGAAAACGCTTGGGGTGAGCCCTTGGGCGTCGAGGTGGCGAAGAAGCTGAAGCAAAGAATTCGCGACGTGACGAGCCTCAGCGCATCGGCGGGTGTGGCGCCCAACAAGTTCCTGGCCAAGATCGCTTCCGGCTGGCGAAAGCCCGACGGTCTCACCGTTGTGGCCCCGGAGCGCGTGGAGCCGTTTCTGCAGAAGCTGCCGGTCGACGCCTTGTGGGGTGTGGGGCCGGTGACGGCGAAACGCCTGCGCGAGCGCGGCATCGAGCGGCTCGTCGACGTGCGCACGGCCGACCTCGACGTGCTGCGCGCGGCCGTCGGGAGCATGACCGAGTGGCTCCAGAAGCTCGCCCGGGGTGAAGACGACCGCCCGGTCGAGCCCGACCGTCCTTCGAAATCGTCGTCTTCGGAGATCACGTACACCGAAGATCTCACGGATCTGGCGCGCATCCGCGGCGAGATCGAGGTCATGGCGCGCGAGAACGCCGCCTGGCTCGAGCGACAGGGAATTCTCGCCCGCACGGTGACCATCAAGGTTCGCTATGACGACTTCACCACGATCACGCGCAGCCACTCCGACACGGCGACGAGCGACCCCGACCAGATCGGCCGCCGCGCCGTCGCTTTGCTCGAGAAAACGGAGGCGGGGCAGCGGCCGGTGCGCCTCTTGGGCGCGGGCGTGCACAACTTGGTGAAGCCGGGCGTGGTCGAGACGAAGTCGGATGAATGGGAGCTTCCGCTCCAGTGAGGGCGAGTGCGCTTCTGCTGGCTTGTGGAGCGCTTCTCTGCGGATCGACCGCCTTGGCCGCTCCGCTCGCCGGACGCTGGGAAGGCGTCTTTCATGGTGGCCGCGGAGATCAGCCGCTCGTTCTCATCTGCCGTCCCGGGCCCGAGGGCAAGATCGGCGGGGCGCTCTACATGAGCGGCAATCTGGTCGGGCCTCTCGAAGAAGGGGAGATCGCGGGCGATTCGCTGCGCTTTCGCGTCATGAATTTCTCGTTCCGCGGGCGGCGCAACGATGACCGGATGGATCTCGAGCTGGCAATCCCCCACGGGAGCACGCAACAGCTGGCGTTTCGCTTCGCGGGCGCGGACACCTCGGGCCCCGCGCCCACTCCCGCCGCCCACGACTCGACTTCATGGAGCCAGATTCCGGAGTCGGTATTCGCCGCACATCGGGTCGCGACGAATGTCACCCCTGGCATGGCACCGAACGTGACGCAAGGCAACTTGTTCCTGGTCGGCGGTGGACCCGCGCAGGCGGATCTCGACAGCGTTTTCGTGCAGCTGGCCGGCGGTGCAGCGGCGCGCATCGTCGTGATCCCGACGGCCGGTGTGGAGCGCGGAGACGAGACCATGCTTCAGGCCGACAAGTGGGCGCACACGTTGGGCGCCGATCACGTGACCGTGCTCCACACGAACTCGAGGGATGTCGCCAACAGCGAAGCGTTCGTGAAGCCGCTGCGCGAGGCCACGGGCGTCTGGCTTTCGGGCGGCGAGGCAAAGCGCATTCTGGTCAGCTATCTGGGCACGCGCACCGAGACCGAGCTCCTGGCGGTGCTCGCGCGCGGCGGCGTCATCGGCGGCACGTCGGCGGGAGCGCTCGTGTGGGGCTCGGAGACCGAGATCTTTCGCGCGCCGGCCGAGGGCAGCCCCTTTCAGATGGGGAACGCCGACTCCCTCCTGATCGGCGATCCGCACGCGGTCGGTTTCGGCGCTCTTCGCAACGTGGTGATCGTGCCGCATTTCGCCGAGTTCAGGATGCAGCGGTCGTTCGAGAAGACGCTTGCCGCCCATCCGTATCTGCTCGGTATCGGCATCGACGAGGCGACCGCCTTCGAGATCCACGACAACGTGGGCATGGTGCTCGGTCGCGGCAATGTCCGGATCGGCGCCGGGCCGGAGCGCCAGCGCGCGCTCGCCATGGGCGCCGGCGTCCATTACGACATCCTGCACAAAAAGCTTTTGGACATGCCGCCGGCGCCGGCTCCGCACAAGAGGAAAAAGAGTCGGCACCGCCACCACTAGGGGCTGAGCGAGATCGGTTTTCGCCCTGTGGCGCGCAGCCGCCGGTTGAGGGCCTCGAGATCGACGGACGCGAAGCGCCGCCAGTCGGCGAGCGTGGTATCGACTATGGGCTGCAACCGAGCGAACGCTTCGAGTGCGTCGGGTGACGGCCTGGCGTCGGCGCCATCGACCATGCGCATGAGGTCGGCGAGGGCGCCTGAGAGCCAGCGCAGACTCTCGATGTGCTTGGGAGGAAACACGCTGGCATTAGCCGGATTGGTCGTCGGCGCCTCGCCCGACAAAGCGGTCAGCCTCGCCTGAAACGCATCGAGTGTGTCGGCGAGTCCTCCGTTCGCGCTTTTGCGCAGATCCACCACGGCTTTGCGCACCGTGTCCGCCGCCGCACGGGCCGCGGTGACGCGCGCCGTGGTTGCTTCCACCCGCCGTGCCAGCTGGAACTGCTCCCGATACGCGGGTGGGTCAAGCTTCACGCGAGGATCCGGGGCCACCGTGAGCGTCCGATCGATCGCCTTGCCATCTACCGTCAGGGTCACCCGGTAGGCGCCCGGCGGCGCCCACACGCCGTCCGTCCGTGGCGCGTTCGCTCCTGCTTTGGGCGCGGCGTAACGGAGCGGCCAGACGAAGCGGTGCATGCCCGGCGTGGCCTCGAGATGGGGCGGAGATACGAACCATTGCGGCGCGGTGCGTAGCTTCGCCGGGTCGGGTTTCGCCACCGTGTCGGCGCTCGAGTAGCGCTGCACCAGCTGGCCCGCGGCGTCGTGGATCTCGAGGGTGACCAGCTTCGGCGGGTGCTTCGCGAGCGCATAATCGATCGCCGCGCCGCTTGGCGGATTGGGCGCGACCGGCTCGTCCTTGGGCATCGGGGTACCGGTAAAAGCGGCGGGGCGCACGCGATAGGCGGTCGCGGGCTCGAAGAGAATCGCTCTCGAAACGTTGCCGGCGAGCTGGCGCAAGGGGGTGGCGTCGTCGAGGATCCAGAAGCTGCGTCCGTGGGTGGCGATGACCAGGTCATCTCCGTGCACCACGAGGTCGCGCACCGACGTGACCGGCAGATTGAGCTGCAGCGAT
>DASYSL010000046.1:0-20657 GCA_036003365.1 Candidatus Eiseniibacteriota bacterium | reverse complement strand
CCCCGAGCGTTACCAGCTCCCACGCAACGTCGGCATCAAGCTCAACGAGAAGGACTCCTCGCGTGCCCGCGAGCTGCTCCGCTATGCCTGGTTTCAGAAGAAGGACTGGCAACTGGAGATCAAGCGCATGCTTTCGAGCGGTCTCAAGTACGAGCTCGACGCGCTCGCCAACAAGGACTTCCAGTACCTGACGAAGACCTACTTGCCGCGCAAACTCAAGGAAGAGGACTGGCTGGATTAGGCAGGTCTGGCTGCACTGTGGCCAGGAGGCGCTGCGGACTCGCTTACTTCGCCGCCGCTCGCCCGGCCACCGTCCCGCTCGACCAGCTCCATTGGAAGTTGAACCCGCCGAGGCGGCCGTCGACGTCGAGGATCTCTCCACAGAGGTAGAGGTCGGGCGCCTTGCGGGATTCGAGGGTGCTGGGATTCACCTCGGAGAGGGGAACGCCGCCCGCGGTGCACTCGGCCTTCTCGTAGCCCAGGGTTCCGGTGATGTCGAGCGGGCGGGCGGTCACGAGCTTGATGAGGGCGGCGCGTTTCTCGCGCGGCACCTGCGAAGCCTGAGCCCCCGGATCCACGCCGGCCTCCTCGCACAGCACGTCGGCCAGGCGCTCGGGCATCCATTGCGTGAGAATGCGTCGGGGCGAAGAGCGGCCGTCGGTCAGCCAGGCAAACTCGACCTCGGCGCCGGGCGCGAAGTTGGCCGTGACTTCGCGACGCGACCCTTCGGCGCGCAGCCACCAGCGCGAGAGATCGAGGGCCGCGGGTCCGCTGAAGCCGAAGTGCGCGATGAGCAGCGAGCCGCGCACGCGCTCGGTCACCTTGCCATCGACGCGCAGAGTGAGCTCGGTGTCCACAGTGAGTCCCTGCGTCGCGCGCGACAGCCGATCGCGGCCGGCGAGCGGCGTGAGCGCCGGGATCGGCGGCACGAGAGTATGGCCGAGCGCGAGCGCCAGTCCGTAACCCGCGCCGTCACTTCCCGTGCGCGGGAAGGAAAGACCGCCGGTGGCCAGGATCACGCGCCGTGCGGCGAGCCACGTGTCGGGCTCGCTGGACGGCAAGGGCCAGGACCCTTCGCGATAACCCGCCACCTGCGCCGAGAACGGATTGCTGTCGCGAATGCGTTGGAGGCCGAGGCGCCAGCCCGGCTGCAGGCGAATGACGCGGGTGCCCGGGATGATCTCCACGCCGAGCGCTTCGGCGCGATTGACGAGTGCGGTGAGAACCGTGTGCGCGTCGTCCGACTGCGGGAAGTATTTGCCGGTCTCCTCGAGCTTGAGCGGCACGCCCAGGCTCTCGATCCACGACCGTGCTTCGTCGGCGGGAAAGGCGCGCAGCACGCGCGCGATCACGGCCCGCGACCCACCGGCGTAATCGCGCTCGCTCACCTGACGGTGGGTGACGTTGCAGCGCGTGCCGCCGGACATGAGGATTTTCAGTCCTACCCTGGGGTGAGCATTCAGGAGCTTCACCTGGGCACCGGCCTCGGCCGCCCGAATGGCGGCGGTCAGCCCGGCCGCTCCGGCGCCCACGACGGCGATGTCCGCCGGGGGCGGGCTGGAGCGTTCTTGGACAGAGGAGGGGGGACGGCTCACGCGCGGCATGCTACGGGATGTCCGTGCGGGCGCGGGAGTTCGTTTCAGCGGGGGGCACTTGGAAGGGCGTTACGGGCTTTTGTCGAACCCTGAAGGCTTTACCTGCACCTCACAGGACGGGTACGGCATCCATTGTGTAGGATGGGGGGCAATCCGGAATCCTTGTCCTCTCTCAGATCCCGCTCGCCCGCGCATCCGTGCTTCATCGTGTCGCCGCGGGTCGGTGTAACGAGCGAGTCCATTCGCCGAGGAGCGCAGCTGGCATGAAGAAGCGGATGATTATCATGTTGTCCGCCGTCCTGGTCGTCATCGTGGGCGTCGGTCTTGTGAAATACTTCCAGATCCAGGCCGCAATTGCCGGCGGAAAGTCGTGGGCGCCACCGCCTGAGGCGGTGACCACGGTGGTCGCCTCCCAGGAGACCTGGCCGGCCACGCTCGAGGCCATCGGCAGCGTCTCGGCCGTCCATGGCGTGCTGCTCGCCGCCGATCTTCCGGGCGTCGTGCGCGCCATCCACTTCCAGTCCGGCCAGCACGTCTCGCAGGGCGCGGTGCTCGTCGAGCTCGACACGCGACAGGAAGTGGCGCAGCTCCACGCGGCCGAAGCGCAGCGCGACCTCGACAAGATCAACCTCGACCGCGCCCAGAAGCTCCTGGCGCGCCAGGTCATCTCGCAGACCGAGCTCGACCAGGCGGACGCCAATTACAAACAGGCCGAGGCCAACGTCGCCACCGTTCAGGCCACGATCGACCGTAAGAAGATCAGAGCGCCGTTCTCGGGCGTGGCCGGTATCCGCCAGGTCAACCTGGGCCAGTACCTGGCCGGCGGCGACCCGGTGGTGCAACTGCAGTCGATGGATCCCATGTACGTCGACTTCTCGGTGCCGCAAGAGGAAGCCGGCGCGCTGCCGCTCGGGAGCAAAGTGCACGTCACCGCCGACAGCACGGGCATCGTGCCCGACGGCAAGGTGACGGCGGTCAACTCGATCGTCGACCCCAGCACGCGCAACCTGCTGATCCAGGCCACGTTCCCCAACCCGCACGCGCGGCTGCGTCCGGGCATGTTCGTCGACGTCCAGGTGTTCCGCGGCAAGGGCGGCAATGTGATCTCGGTGCCGGCCTCGGCCATCAACTACGCGCCGTACGGCAATTCCGTGTTCATCGTGAATTCGACCAAGGGGCCGAACGGCGCGGAGCGGGACACGGTTCAGCAGCAGTTCGTGACCGTCGGCAACTCGCGCGGCGACCAGGTCGCCATCCTCACCGGGCTCAAGCCGGGGCAACAGATCGTGTCGTCAGGCGTGTTCAAGCTGCGCACGGGCGCGACCGTGAAGGTGAACAATTCGGTGCAGCCTGGCAACAACCCTTCGCCGAAGCCCCAGGACAGCTAGATGCGATTTACAGATCTCTTCATTCGCAGGCCGGTTCTTGCTGTCGTCGTCAACCTGGTCATCCTGATCGCCGGCATCCAGTCGATCCGCTCGCTCAGCGTGCGGCAATACCCGCGCTCCGACATCGCCATCGTCACCGTGACCACGGTGTACGTGGGCGCGAGCGCCGATCTCGTGCGCGGCTTCATCACCACGCCGCTCGAGCGGGTGATCGCGAGCGCCGACGGCATCGACTACCTCGAGTCGTCGAGCGCCCAGGGCGTGAGCACGATCACCGTGCACCTGAAGCTCAACTACGACACCAACGCCGCCCTGACCCAGATCCAGGCCAAGGTGGCGCAGGTGCGCAACGACCTGCCGCCCGAGTCGCAGGCCCCGATCATCGATCTCTCGACGGCCGACGTACAGTTCGCGTCCATGTATCTGGGCTTCGCCTCGAACGAGCTGAATCAGGCACAGATCACCGACTATCTCACGCGCGTGGTGCAGCCCAAGCTGAGCTCGATCCGCGGCGTGCAGCGCGCCGACATCCTGGGGAACCGCACCTTCGCCATGCGCATCTGGCTCAAGCCCGACCGCATGGCGTCGCTCGGCATCTCGCCCTCCGAGGTCCGCGACGTATTGGCGCAGAACAATTATCTCTCGGCGCTCGGCAACACCAAGGGCTCGATGGTGACGGTGAATCTCACGGCCAACACCGACCTGCGCACTCCCGAGGACTTCAAGCGCCTTGTGGTCAAGCAGGACAAGGGCTCGATCGTTCGCCTGAGCGACGTGGCTGACGTGGAGCTCGGCGCGGAGAACTACGATCAGGAGGTGCGCTTCAACGGCCAGGGCGCCACCTTCATGGGCATCTGGGTCTTGCCGACCGCCAACTCGCTCGACGTGATCAAGCGCGTGCGCCTGGCCATGAAGGACATCCAGGAGCAGCTCCCGGCGGGCATGAGAGCCGGCATCCCGTACGACTCCACCGAGTACATCCAGAACGCGCTCGATGACGTGCTGAAGACGCTGACCGAGACGCTGCTGATCGTCACTCTCGTCATCTTCCTGTTCCTGGGATCGCTGCGCGCCATGGTGATCCCGGTGCTCGCCATTCCGCTGTCGCTCATCGGCGCCGTGTTCCTCATGCTCGTGGCAGGGTTCACGATCAACCTGCTGACGCTCTTGGCCATCGTGCTATCGGTGGGATTGGTGGTCGACGACGCCATCGTCATGGTCGAAAACGTGGAGCGACACTTGCAGAACGGGGAAAAACCGTTCAGCGCGGCCATCCATGCGGCGCGCGAGCTGGTCGGGCCGATCATCGCCATGACGCTCACGCTGGCCGCGGTCTACACGCCCGTGGCCATTCAGGGCGGGCTGACGGGATCGCTGTTCCGCGAGTTCGCGTTCACGCTTGCGGGCGCGGTGCTCATCTCCGGCTTCGTCGCGCTCACTCTCTCGCCCATGCTGGGCAGCAAGCTGCTGCGCTCCGGTGACGCCGACAAGGGCTTCGCGGGCTGGGTGAACCATCGCTTCGACCAGGTCCGCACCAACTACACGAAGCTGCTCGGGTCGTCTCTGAACTACCGCCCGGTCACCTACGTGTTGTGGGGCATCGTCGTGCTCCTCATCGTGCCTTTCTACATGTTCACGCAGAAGGAGCTGGCGCCGACCGAGGACCAGAGCGTGGTCTTCGGCATCATCCAGGCCGCGCCCAACGCCACGCTCGACCAGACGAAGCTCTTCGCCGACCAGATCAACAAGGTCTACGAGTCGTTCCCCGAGACGCAGAACACGTTTCAGATCACGTTCCCGACCGGCGGCTTCGGCGGCATGGTGACCAAGCCGTGGACCAAGCGTCACAAGAAGACGACGCAGCTCCAGGTCGAAGCGGGAGCCCGCTTCTCGCAGATCCCGGGCGTTCGTGTGATCTCGCTCGTCCCGCCGCCTTTGCCGGGCGCCGGAGGCTTCCCCGTGGACTTCGTGATCGCCTCGACGGCCGAGCCCGAGCAGGTGTCGGCCCTGGCCAACGAGATCGTCGGCAAGGCGTATGCCAGCAAGATGTTCATGTACGCCGACACCGACGTGAAATTCGACCAGCCGCAGACGCAAGTCGTATTCAATCGGGACAAGGTATGGGCGCAGGGCGTCGATTTGAGCCAGGCCGGTCGTGACCTCTCCACACTCATGGGCGGCAATTTCGTCAATCGTTTCAGCATTCAGGGGCGGAGCTACAAGGTCATCCCGCAGGCCAAGCGCACGGAGCGCTTGACGCCTGATCAGCTCAAGGACGTCTACGTGACGGGTGCGGGCGGCAAGCTGGTGCCGCTTTCGACTTTCGCGACGCTCAAGACGACGACCCAGCCGCGCGCCCTGAACCGCTTCCAGCAGCTCAACGCCGTGCGCATCCAGGGCGTCATTCCGCCCAACGTGTCGCTCGACCAGGCGCTCAAGTTCCTGGAGAGCCAGACCAAGAACCTGCCGCTGGGATACTCGATCGACTACGCGGGACAGTCGCGGCAGCTGCGCACCGAGGGGAGCAAGTTCCTCGGCATCTTCCTCTTGTCGGCGATCCTCATCTATCTGGTGCTCGCCGCGCAGTTCGAGAGCTTCCGCGATCCGTTCGTGATCATCGTGGGCTCGGCGCCGCTGGCGCTCGCCGGCTCGCTCCTGTTCACCTTCCTCGGCTTCACGACCCTCAACATCTACAGCCAGGTCGGTCTCATCACCCTGGTGGGGCTCGTGGCCAAGAACGGCATCCTGATCGTGGAGTTCGCCAACCACCTGCAGATCTCCGGTCTCGCCAAGGCGGAAGCGGTGGTGCAGGCGGCGGCTACGCGCTTGCGGCCGATTCTCATGACCACGGCGGCCACCGTGTTCGGTCACCTGCCGCTGGTCTTCGCGCAGGGTCCGGGTGCTGCGGCGCGAAACTCGATCGGTATCACGCTGGTCACCGGGATGATCATCGGGACCATGTTCACCCTCTTCGTGGTGCCGGCCATCTACATGCTGGTGGGCAGCACGCACCACGCGGAAGTGCGTGAGGAAGTCGAAGACGAAGAGGTGCCTGCGGTGCCGGAGGCCGCGACCGCGTAGCTCGATCTTCTCGGAAACAAGGCGAGGCGGCCTCGTCAGAGGACCGCCTCGCTTCATCTTTTCCGCAGCTTGATCAAGGTTTCGGCGCCACGCCGGTCGTCACCCAGGTCTTGAGATCCCCCAGGGCGCGGTCCACCTCGTCCAGTCCGACCGGGTGTCCGTAAGCGTCGATCGTCCTTTGAACCAGAAACGGCGAATCGCCGGCCCGGCCCACGCGCTCGGCAAGGACGCCTTCGTGCAGAATCGGAACCACGGGGTCGCGGCTGCCGTGAAGCGTGAGTAGGGGAATTCGAATCGACCCCGTGGGCGCGTACTCGCGCTCGGTCCAAGCGTCGGCGTCGGGCGCCGACGCATAGCGTGCCACTCGGGCGTTGAGATCGGCGAGCAACTCGGGCGGCAGATTGCCGGTATAGCTCGTGTGCGTGTTGTCGAAGAACGGATGCCCGTGCGTACGGCTCAGAAGATCCTCGACGGCGATGGATTGCAGAACGAGCGCTTGGACGATCGAGCCGACGAGCTCCGGACCGCTCGCGAACGGAAGCGGCGCCTGCGTGACTTGGCTCAGCGCCGCGGCACCCTGGGGGTTGGCCTGGATCGCGACCACCACGGAATCCGTCAAGACACTCAGGAAATTGGCCGGCGGCGCGTCGAAGAGTCCCCAGCGCACCACACCCGGATAGAAGTATTGAAAGAGCACCCACACGTTACCCAGATACGTGAATTCGGTCTCCGTTCCGCCCACGATGCCCGAGACGGTGAGAGCGCCCGAATAGAGATCGGGGTGCTGCTCGACGAGCTTGATGGTCACCAATCCGCCCAGCGAGTAGCCGAGAAGATACGTATGGTTCGGCCGCCCGAACTTGGAAGCGAAGATCTGGCCCAGCTGCAATGTGCGCAGCGCCGCGTCTTGGACCACATAGCCGTTCTGCGAGTACGTGGAAAAGGCGAAGGCGCAGCCACGCGCCTGCACGAGATCCCGCAGGGCCTCCGGCGACTCGGTGGGAGGCGGGCCGAGGGGGAAGAGCGTGGCCGTGTATCCGTGCGCGTAGAGCACGAGATCACCGTTCCAAATCTCGGGAACGCTGATCGTGTAGCTCGATCCCGGACCGATAGAGCCGGAGACGCTGCCGGCGGTCGCCGGTTTGACCGCCGTCGAGGCTCCGAGCGGACGGGCCAAGGTCGATGACGCCGCGTCCCTTTCCGGCTCGGAGACGTTGCGCGCACAGCCGGAAACGAGGAGCGCGATTGCCGTAAGGCAAGATACCGTCCATCGCATGGGATGCCTCCTTCTCGGGTCATCGAGACCCGTGCGGCGAGAAAGCGGAATTCTCCTCGAGGTCTGACAGAGGCCATCCGGGGGGATCTCGGGGGAGGGATCATAGACCTCTCGATGAACCAGGAAAAGCGACCCGGGGTTGCACCGGGCGATCCGTTGCATGTAGTTTCCCGACCTAGCCTTACGAGCCGCAAAGTGCTTGAGGTGGGGCTGTAGCTCAGCTGGGAGAGCGCTTGACTGGCAGTCAAGAGGTCGACGGTTCGATCCCGTTCAGCTCCACCAATTTGCCTTCTTGAAGAAGTGAGCCCTTCCTAGAGGGCAGGGGAGGTTGGCCATGACCTTCCCCGTGGTGTTCCACTTCGGATCCCTCGCGGTTCCCGCGCACCTCGTTTTCGAATCGCTCGGCTATCTTCTCGGCTTCCGCACCTATCTGGCGCTGCGCCGCCGCTCGCACGATGACATCGACGAAGGGGTCCGCTGGACCGCGATCGCGGCCGCCGCCGTCGGCGCGGCGATCGGCTCCAAGGTGCTGGGCTGGCTCGATCATCCCGCCGAGGCGTGGGCGCATCGCGGCGACTTTGCGTGGCTTCTGGGTGGCAAGACGATCGTCGGCGGATTGCTCGGGGGACTGATCGCCGTCGAGATCGCGAAGCGCGCGGTCGGCGAGACGCGCTCGACCGGGGATCTGTTCGTGATTCCCTTGTGTGTGGGGATGGCGATCGGGCGCATCGGCTGCTTTCTCGCCGGCTTGGACGATCACACGTATGGCGTCGCGACGACGCTCCCGTGGGGCGTCGACTTCGGCGACGGGGTGCGGCGGCATCCGGTTCAGCTCTACGAGATCGTGGTTCTGGGCGCGATCGCGGCCTGGTCGTGGCGCGCGCGCTGGCGAGTGCAGCGCTCGGGAGACGTCTTTCGTGGATTCATGATCCTGTACCTGGGCTTTCGCTTGCTCGTCGATGGGATCAAGCCCGAGTCGCGCGCGTACTTCGGGCTTTTGTCCGGAATCCAGGTCGCTTGTCTCGTCGGACTCCTTTACTATGCCCGCGATCTGCCGCGCATCTTTCTGCGATGGCGAGGGGAGCGCCATGGCTGACCGCGTACGGCCGTATCTGTTCTACGACGTCGCCGTCTCGATCTGCTCGACCTGCCTGAAGCGGGTCGAAGCCAAGATCGTGTTCGAGGGCGGTCGCGTTCTCATGCTCAAGCACTGCCCCGAGCACGGCGGCGAGCGCGTCCTGGTCGCCGACGACGTCGATTACTACCGGCGCTGCCGCGAAGTCTTTCTCAAAGTCCCGGAGCAACCCAACCACTACAACACACCCACCCGCTGGGGCTGCCCGTACGACTGCGGCATCTGCCCGAGCCACGAGCAGCACTCGTGCCTGTCGCTGGTCGAGATCACCGATCAATGCAATCTCACGTGCCCGATCTGCTACGCCTCGAGCGGGCCGCACCGGCCGGGGTTCCGGAGCCTCGAGCACGTGGAGCGCATGCTCGACGTCGTGGTGCGGAACGAGCGCGAGCCCGACGTGGTGCAGATCTCCGGCGGCGAGCCCACGTTGCATCCGGACTTCTTCGCCATTGTCGACGCGGCGCGCCGGCGCCCGATCCGCCACCTGATGGTGAACACGAACGGGATTCGCATTGCGCGCGAGGCTGGCTTCGCTGAGCGGCTCGCCACCTACATGCCGGGATTCGAGATCTACCTGCAGTTCGATTCGTTGGAGCGCGACACGCTCTTGAAGCTGCGCGGCGCCGACTTGCGCCCGATCCGTGAGGAGGCGCTGGCGAAGCTGGATGCGCTCGGGCTTTCGACGACGCTGGTCGTCACCGTCCAGAAGGGCCTGAACGACGCCGAGGTCGGGAAGATCCTGGAGCACGCGGTGGCGCACCCGTGCGTGCGCGGCGTCACCTTCCAGCCGGTGCAGGCCGCGGGGCGGCTGGAGCGCTTCGACCCGGCGAGCGATCGCATCACGCTCACCGAGGTGCGGCGCGCGATCCTCGAGCAGTATCCCGTGTTCAAGCCGGAGGACGTGCTGCCGGTGCCCTGTCATCCCGATTCCCTGGCCATGGCGTATGCGCTGCGCAGCGGGAACGGACTCGTGCCGCTCACCGGCATGATCGATCCGCAGGTGCTCATCGAGGGCGGCCGCAACACCATCATCTACGAGCAGGACACGACTTTGCGCGATCAACTGTTCCGCTTGTTCGCCACCAACCACTCGCCGGCCTCGGCCGCCACGACGCTGCGCGATCTCTTGTGCTGCCTGCCGAGGCTCTCGGCCCCGGACGCGATCGGCTACGACCGCATCTTCCGCGTCATCATCATGCAGTTCATCGACGCGCCGTCATTCGACCTGCGCTCGGTGAAGAAGACGTGCGTCCACATCGTGCACCCGGACGCGAAACGGCTGATTCCATTCGACACGTTCAACTTGTTCTATCGCGATGGGCTCGAGCACAACGTGCTGGCGCCGTTGCGCGAGCGCGCCGAGCGCGCGCAGGCGGTGCTGTGAGCGACCCAGCTCCGCCACCCGAATTACCGTCGTCACCGGATGAGCCGTCGGGCGGGAGATCGCTGGGACTGTTCATTCTCGGCGTCGCGATCGGAATCACTGCGGTGGTGATCGCCGGATTCCTGGGCGCAACCAAGTCGGTGGTCATGATCTGCGTCGCCGAACTCGCCGCAGTCCTCCTGCTGCTTCTTGTCCTCTCGAGATTCAAGCGCCGCGCACTGATGGCAGGATTTCTCACCGGAGTCGCGGTGATGTTCCTCCTGTGCGCGGCTTGCTTTGGTGTGATGATTGGAATGTTACGCTCAGGGGGGAAATGAGTCCCGACTCCCGCAGTTGACACGATTGGCCGGAATATCAAGAGTTCTCGCGTAGGGACTCTCCAGAGGAGGGGGCATGCCCGGAAGTCACGACGCGCACGGATACGAGCCGCCGCGTGTGGTGGCCTCCGGGCCGACCGAGGTGCGGCCGCTTTCGCTCCGCCCCGGAGCCGCGCTCGGAAAGCTGCGCGGGCGCGCCTTCATCTATTTTGCCTTCGACATCGGGCAGTGGATCGATCTCGAAGACGCGCGCACCCGGCTCACGAGCCCGTCCGAGGACGCGCGCATCAAGGGCTCGCGGCGCGCCCCGCGCTACTTTCAGTTTTCGCCTCTGCCGGTGCGCGTGAGCCGCGCCGTCGCTCCCGTCACCTTTGGACACTTCGCCACCGAATCCGGCGTCGATCTCACCCTCTACGATTTCGGCGGCGTGTCGGTGGCCTTCACGCTGCCCTTCGAGGCCGACACCGACCGCCTCATCAACCTGGCGAGCGCGCTCACGGACGACGATCAACTGCCCGAGCGCGCGCGCGCCGAAGTCGCCAAGGTGCTCGAACAGACACGCGCCTCCGTGACGCGTGCGGCGCTCTCCGACCTGACCGAGGACTATCTCGTGTTCCAGGTGGAAGCGCTCGATCCCGCCGTTCCTCCTTCGGAGCTGTGCGAGCGCTTCCGAGGGGACCTGGCGCGCATTCTGCGCTCGGAGCCCGAAGCGCTCTCCGAAGACGAGATCGCCGACGCCACCGCGGTGCACATCGCCTACGGGCGCGAGGACGTGGCGGTCCTCGACTGGAACGCCGCCTTCCTCTTCGACAGCGAAGCCGACGATTCGCGCGCCATCCTCGAGTTCGCCAACATGGAGCTGCTCGAGATGCGCTTCCTTGACCGCCAGCTCGACGATTCGCTCGATCGCGCGTACGAGTCGCTGAGCCGAAAGGGCGGTGGGCTGCCGTCGTTCCCGGGGCCGAGCCGCGCCGGGCTCGTGCAAGTGGGCCGCATGCAGGTGGACGCGGCGATCCTGTTCGAGCGCGTGAACAACGCGCTCAAGCTGATCGGCGATCCCTATCTCGCGCGCGTCTACCGCCTGGCCTCGCAGCGCTTCCGTCTGGGCGAGTGGAACGCGGGCATCCTGCGCAAGCTCGAGGCCCTGGAGAGCATCTACGAGAAGATGTCGGACCGCGCCACGACGACACGCATGGAAGTGCTGGAGTGGATCATCATCGTGCTCATCGCGGCCGAAATGGTGATCCCGTGGCTGACGAGCCTGTGGCGGCGCTGAAGAATTGCTCTAGAAGAACTGCTCCTGCTTGATCTTCTTCCGATCCATGCCGAGACCCATGAGGATCTCGCGCACGTCCTTGAGCATGCCCTTCGATCCGCAGAGAAAAGCCGACTTGCCGGTGGTCTGACTCACGTAGTGGGGGAGGTGCGCGGTGACGCGCCCCTTCATGCCTTCCCACTCGCCACTCTGTGGCTGACTCAGTGTCGGGTAATACGTGAGCTTCGGGTGGGCGGCGGCCAGCTCTTCCAGTTCCTCGTGGAAGATGAGGTCGGGGCGGTGGCGGCAGCCGTAGAAGAGCGTCATGGGGCGGTCGTGCTCCCCGCGCTCGTAGAGGTCGACGATCATGCCCCGAATCGGCGCGATGCCCGTGCCCGTGGCCACGAGCAGGAGCTCGGGATCGGTGTCTTCCTTCACGCAAAAGGCGCCGTAGGGCCCTTGAAACGCGACCGCGTCGCCCTCGCGCAGCTGCGCGAAGAAACGCGAGCCCGGCCCGTCGGGCGAGATGTCGACGATCAGGAGCAGGCTCTTCGTGTCGCGCGGCGTCGAGGCGATCGAGTACGAGCGCAGCACCTTGTCCTCCACGGGCACGGTGACGAATTGCCCAGCCTTGAAGGAGAAGGTCGGCGGGTCCACCAGCTCGAGCACGGTCTCATAGATCTTGGCCGTCGAAAGACGGTTGGAGGCGACGCGAGCCTGGAAGGTCTCCTTGGCCATCGGGTTCCTCGGGAAGCCTCGGTGTCGGACCCGGGCGGGTCCGCGTTCGCAATTCGGCCGAAGAATAGAAAACCGACGCAAGTCCATGCAAGAAGCCGCCCCCGCGCCCTTCCGGGAGCGGCGCGAACATGCGCTGGCGCATGTTCGGGAGTGTGCGCTGGCGCATGTCGGGTATGCGCTGGCGCATGTGCGTAAGGATGCGCTGGCGGATGCGCTTTGCGTTGTTTTCGGAGCGCTAGGCGGCTTTGGGGGGCTTGGCGGTCCCGCGCGCGGGCGGCGCACCGAGCAGTGCATCGGCGGCCATCTTGCGGGCTTCGGAGGCGGCGCTTTCCGCCTTGTCGGTCTTGTCCGCTTTTTCGGCTCTCTCAGCCTTCTCGGGCACCGGCCTGCGAGCCGGGGGCTCTTCGACTTCGGAAGGCTTGATCTCGGGCAGGCGACCCTCGATGCGGGCCACGCCCGGGACGTTGCGCGACTCGAGGCGATGCGCGCGGTTGGTCGTGCCGCAGAACGGGCAGTACGACCAGTGGCTGTTCAGGCGGCGGTGGCACTGCACGCACGAGTCGCCGACGAAGTGCCCGCACGACGGGCAGTAGTCGAACTCGCCCGCGAGCACGGTCGAGCAATAGGGACAGAGGCGGCGGTTCTCCTCGGCCACGTAGACCACGCGGCTGACCTCGTCGAGCGTGGTCTGGCCTTCGAGCACCTTCTCCAGGCCGTCCTCGACCAGCGTCTTCATGCCCAGGTCGATGGCGGCGAGGCGGATGGTCGAGTCGGGAGCGCCCTGATTGATCAGCTCGCGGATGTCGTCGTTGATCTCCAGCAGCTCGAACAAGCCCGTGCGCCCGAAGTATCCGGTGTTGCGGCAATGCGCGCATCCTGAGCCCTTGTAGGCGATGACCGGCTCCTCGCTCGACACCTGAAGGCCGAGCTGACGCGCGCGCGCCGGCTCGAGCGCGTACGGCTCGCGGCACTTGGGGCAGATGGTGCGCACCAGGCGCATCGACATGACGGCGAGCAGCGAGCTGGCGACCATGAACGGCTGCAGGCCGACGTCGATCAAACGCGTGACCGCCGAAGGTGCGTCATTGGTGTGCACGGTCGAGAACACGAGGTGGCCGGTGATCGAGGCGCGGAAGGCGATCTGCGCGGTCTCGGCGTCGCGGATCTCGCCGATCATGATCACGTCCGGGTCCTGGCGCAGGATGGCGCGCAGCGCGGACGCGAAGGTCTTCTTCGCCTTCTCGTCCACCTGGCACTGGTTGATGCCCGGCAGCTGGTTTTCGACCGGGTCCTCGACGGTGACGATGTTGGTCGTCTCCGAATAGAGGTGGCGCAGAAACGAGTACAGGGTCGTCGACTTGCCCGAACCGGTAGGCCCGGTGACCAGGATGATGCCCTGGGGGCGGCTGATGAGCCGCCGCACGTCGTCCAGGTCCTTCTCGTTCAGGCCCAGGGTCTGGATGTCGGCCGGCTTGCGGTACTGGTCGACGATGCGGATCACGACCTTCTCGCCGTAGGTCACGGGCAGGGTCGAGACGCGAAGCTCGATCGGGCGCTGCGCGATCTCGACCTTGAAGTGGCCGTCCTGGGGCTGGCGCTTCTCGGCGATGTCCAGGTTGGCGAGCACCTTGATGCGCGACACGATCGCCGCCTGCGCCCACTTGGGCAGCCGCGCGATCTCCTGAAGCAAGCCGTCGATGCGGTAGCGCAGGATGATCTCGCGCTCCTGGGGCTCGATGTGGATGTCCGAAGCGCGCTCGTTCACCGCCTTGGTCAGAAGCCAGTTGGTGAGGCGGACGATGGGGCGCCCGTTCGACTCCTTGATCAGCTCGTCGATGGCCTCGGGCTCGCCCGGGGTGTCGATGCGCTTGACGTCGCCGATCTCTTCTTCGCTCGCGATGCGGTCCAGCACCTCGTTCATCGACGTGTCGAGGTGATAGTAGTGCGTGATCGACTCGGCGATCTCGCTCGCGGGCGCGAGCACGGGCCGCACGAAGTGGCCGGAATAGAAACGGATGTCCTCGATGGCGCGCGCGTTCAGGGGATCGGCCATGGCCACGGTGAGCGCCTGGGCGCGGCCGCCGCGCTGGCCCTCGAGGGCGAGCGGCAAGGCGAGATAGCGCGAAGCCAGCTCCTCGCTCACCAGCGAGAGCGCGTGTTCGTCGATCTCGAGTCCTTCGAGACGCACGACCGGCAGGCCGAGCTGCTGATGGAGGACTTCGCAGATTGCGTGCTCCGTGACCAGGCCCTTGCGCACGAGCAGCTGACCGAGAAGCTCGGACGTGGCTTTCTGCTCGTCGAGCGCCTCTTGCAGCTGCTCCTGGGTCACGACGCCGGCGGCCAGCAGCAGGTCGCCCATCTTGCGACGTTCGCGCGGCATGCGTCTCCTCGGTGGAGGCGGTCCTGGACACACTCCGAGCGGAGGGGGACCCCTTCCTCGCCGTTATCGGCCGCACCGGCCGGGCTTCCAGGCAAATTGCGAGGCACTTAACCCTTGGTGCCGTCGTCGGTTCTGGCTTCCTGTCGGGGCCCTGGGCTATCCTCCGGCGAACCCGGAAAAGGACCCGAATGGCCGCGCAAAGGAGGAGTTTTGAAGCGCTCGGATGCGAGCGGAGAGAGGGCGGCGGCCGAGCTTCTGGAGAGCTCGGCCGAGCCCGCGAGCCCGGTGGGCTCGTGCCTGTGGAGCGATGGTGATCCGCCGGATCGCTGCCGCTACCGGAATCTCACCGAATTCCTGAACCGCTCGCTGGGCCTCGACGAGCTGATCAACGCCTGCGTCGCGTACGTGCACGCGCTGGTGCGCGCCGAGCGCGTGCGCATCTGGCTCTATCGCCACGGCGGGCGCCGGCTCCTGTGCCGTGAGTTCGCGCCCACGTTCACCGAAGGCTTCCGCGAGATGTATGTCGCGGCGGGCGAAGGCCTGCCCGGGCGCGCGGCCACGCAAGGGCGCGTCGTGATCCTCGGCTCGTCGTCGGATTCGCCCGAATACAAGGACGAGCAGCCGGGTTGGAAGTCGGCGCTCGTCGTGCCGCTCGAGCGTCGCGGCCAGATCCTGGGCGTCATCGAATGCCTCGACCGCGCCGGCGGGGGCACCTTCTCCGAAGTGGATGCGCGCTCCCTCGAGGCGGCGGCGCGCGAGTTCGCGGTGGCGATCGAGAACGCGCAGCTCTATTTCGACGTGCGCCGCCGCGCCGCCGAGCGCGCCACGCTCCTGCGCGTGGCCCGCTCGCTGTCGCAGCCGCTCACCCTCTCGGCCACGCTCGAAGCCATTCTCGACGGTTTGCGCCGGCTCGTGACCTACGACGCCGGAGCGATCTTCTTGCTCTCCAAGGACGGCTCGCTGGTCGAGGCCCACCTGGGGCGCGGCTATCCCGAGACCTGGCATCCGGGGGTCGAGCTCTCGATCGGGCAGGGGATCGTGGGCTGGGTGGCGAAGACGGGCGAGAGCATCATCGTGCCCGACACGTCCAAGGACAATCGTTACGTCCTGGCGCGCGCGCGTACGCGCTCCGAGATGGCGTGTCCGCTGATCGCCGAGGGCAAGGTGATGGGCGTCTTCAACCTGGAGAGCGACCGCAAGGACACCTACACCGAGGCGCATCTCGAGGTGCTGCACGCCTTCGCCAGCCAGGCCGCCGCGGCCATCGAGCGTGCCCGCCTGCTCGAGGAGGTCGAGCATCGGCGTCAGCTCGAGCGTGAGCTGGCCATCGCGCGCCAGATCCAGATCTCGTTCTTGCCCAAGTCCGACCCGGTGGTGCCGGGCTTCGACGTCCACGGGCTCAACCTGCCGTATTCGGAAGTGGGCGGCGACTACTTCGACTTCATCCCCATCGTCGAGAACCAGCTCGGCGTGGCCATCAGCGACGTGTCGGGGAAGGGCATCCCGGCCGCCCTGCTCATGGCGGCGTACCGCGCCATGCTCTTGGCCGAGATCCGTAACCAGTTCGCCTTGCGCACCATCCTGGCCAAGGTGAACACGCTGCTCCACGAGAGCACCGACCGCGGCAAGTTCGTGACCGCGTTCTACGGCGTCCTCGATTCGAAGAACCGCATCTTCACTTTCTCCAACGCGGGCCACGACCCGCCCATCTTGAGGCGCGCCAACGGAACCGTGGAGCGGCTCACCGAAGGTGGCCTGGCGCTGGGCGTGCTGCCCGACTCGCAATACGAGGAGCGCCCGACGAGCTTGAGCCCGGGCGACACCATCCTCTGCTACACCGACGGCGTGAGCGAGGCGGCGGCGCCCGACGGCGAGCAGTTCGGGCCCGAGCGCGTGGTGGCGCTCCTGGAGGAAGTGCACGCGTCGTCGGCGCGCGACATCGTCGATGCGCTGGTGCGCCGCGTGACCGCCTTCACGCAGGGCGCCGAGCACTTGACCGACGATCTCACGGTGCTCTGCGTGAAGTGCCTGGAGGGGCCTCGCAAGTAGGCTTCTCGGTCGCCCGAAACTCCTTGCGATTGCGTATCTTTGCCCGTAGTCTCCGCGTCGAGCCGTCCACCGACAGGAGCCTTCTTGGACACCAGTCAGCTCGGGGCCGTACTGCTGTATCTGCCGGTGTTTCTCTTCTCCGTCATCGTCCACGAGTGCTCGCACGGTCTCGTGGCTTTGTGGAGAGGCGATCCGACCGCCAAGTACGCCGGGCGGCTCACGCTCAATCCGGTGCCGCACATCGATCTCTACGGGAGCATCATCTTGCCGGGAATCCTCTTGCTGACGGGCTCGCGCTTCCTCATCGGCTGGGCCAAGCCGGTGCCGGTCGACGCGCGCAATTTCCGCGGCAAGCTCGACGGCATTCTGGTGGCCGCCGCGGGCCCGACGTCGAACGTGCTCCTCGGGTTCGTGTTCGCCGTCCTCTACATCGTCTCGTTCATGGTCTCGGCGCCGGTTCGTGAGCCGATGGGCGTCATCGCCACGGAGGGGCTCCGGCTCAATTGCCTGCTTGCCATCTTCAACCTGCTACCCATCCCGCCGCTCGACGGCCACTGGGTGGCGCTGCGCGTCCTGCCGCCCACTCTGGCGCATGCCTACGCGCGCATCGGGTTCATGGGCATCATCGTGATCTTCCTTCTGCTCATGATTCCGGCGGTGAACTACACGCTGGTGCAGGCGCCGACGATCTTTCTGGCGACGTTGCTCCTCAGGCTCGCGGCGTTGCCCTTCGGAGTGGCCACCTCGTGAGCGCGCGTCCCGAAGCCAGTGCCACGCGCGGTCCAGCCGCCCCCGCCGCCACCGCCAAGCGCGGACGCATCCTCTCCGGCATGCGGCCGACGGGGCAGATGCACCTCGGCAACTACGTGGGCGCGCTCGAGAACTGGATCACGCTGCAGAAGGATTTCGACTCCTTCTTCATGGTGGCCGACTGGCACGCGCTCACCACCGGCGCCGATCGCGTCGACGAGCTGCAGTCGAACACCTACGAGATGGTGCTCGACTGGCTGGCCGCCGGTCTCGACCCGGCGGTGAGCCCGATCTTCGTCCAGTCGCACATCAAAGAGCACGCCGAGCTGTTTCTGCTCTTCTCGATGCTGGTCACCAAGGCGCGGGTCGAGCGCAATCCGACGCTCAAGGAGCAGGTGCGCGATCTGGGCATGGAGGAGAGCACGGTGTCGATGGGGCATCTGGGCTATCCCGTGCTGCAGGCGGCCGACATCCTCCTGTACAAAGCCAACGTCGTTCCGGTGGGCGAGGATCAGGTGCCGCACGTCGAGCTGACGCGCGAGATCGCGCGGCGCTTCAACCATCTCTATGCGTCGCCGGAAAGGCCGGTGTTTCCCGAGCCCGAGCCACGCCTGACCCCGTTCGCGCGCTTGCGCGGGCTCGACGGAACCCGCATGTCGAAGTCGGTGGGCAACACCATCTGGATCGCCGACACGCCCGAGGACATTGCCAAGAAAGTGCGCGAGGCCTACACCGACCCCAAGAAGATCCGCCTCGGCGACCCGGGCCGGCCAGAAGCCGATCCCTCGGATGGGCATCCGGGCTGCGTGGTGTGGGAGTATCACCGCAAGTTCAATGCCGGCGAGGCCGAGGACATCGCGGCCCGCTGCCGCGCCGGCCAGCTCGGCTGCGTGGCCGACAAGAAGCATTTGAGCGAGGTGCTCGCCCGTTACCTGGCGCCGATCCGCGAGCGCCGTGCCGAGCTGTCGCGCGATCCCAATCATGTGTGGGACGTGATCGCCGACGGCGACCGTCGCGCGCGCGCGATCGCCGAGAAAACGATGGCCGAGGTGCGTGACGCCATGGGGCTCGAGAGACGATGAGCGGACTGCCGCCGCTACGCCCGTCGGTCGAGATCAAGCTCGAGAAGTTCGAGGGTCCGCTCGATCTCCTCCTGCACTTGATCCAGCGCGACGAAGTCGACATCTACGACATTCCCATCGCGCACATCACGCAGCAGTTCCTGCGCTACCTCGAGATGATGCGATTGCTGGATCTCGAGGTCAGCGGCGAGTTCCTGGTCATGGCGGCGACGCTCATGCGCATCAAGGCGCGCATGCTGCTGCCGCAGCCGACGTACGGCGAGGAAGAAGAGAAGGACCCGCGCGAGGAGCTGGTGCAGCGGCTGCTCGAGTACCGCCAGTACAAGGAAGCGGCCGATGGGCTCAAGGACCGCGAGGCGCGCCGCCGCGAGATGTTCGAGCGTGGCCTGGTGCCCGACGAGTCGGAGGCGGGGCCGCTGCCGCTGGCGGCCGTGAGCCTGTTCGCGCTGCTCGACGCACTCGATCGCGTGCTGGCACGTCTGCCCGAGCGCAACGTGCTCGAGATGACGGGCGAGGCCTACGACATCGAGGACAAGATGGGCCTTCTCCTGCAGCGCACGCGACGCGCCGGCCGCATGTCGTTCACGCTGCTGCTCGAGGAGTGCCGGAGCCGCATCGAGGCCATCGTCACGCTCTTGGCGCTGCTCGAGCTCCTCAAGATGGCGCGGCTGCGCGTGGAGCAGGGCACTCCCTTCGGTGAGATCTGGGTCGAGCCCGCGCCCGATCCGGGCTCGAGCGCGACGAGCGAGGAGAATGTGGAGGGCGCGCCGCCGGCCACGGAAACGGATCCGCCGCCCAAGGTGCGGCGCAAGCAGAGGAGCGACGATGCCACCGGATGAGCTGCGACCGCTTCTCGAAGCACTGCTGTTCGCCTCCGACAGCCCGCTCACGCTGAGCCTGCTGGTGGAGACGGTCGGCGCCGATGCCATGGACGTTTCCAACGCGCTCGAAGCCCTGCGCGAGGACCTCGACCGCCAGGAGCGCGGCGTGCAATTGGTGGAGATCGGCGGCGGCTGGCTCATCGTCACGCGCGAGAAGCACGCGCCGTGGATCAAGAAGATGCTCCAGGGCAAGCGCAAGTCGCGGCTCTCGCGTGCCTCCCTGGAAACCCTCGCCATCGTCGCCTACAAGCAGCCGGTGACGCGGCCCGAGATCGAATCGATCCGCGGCGTCGACTCGGGCAGCGCTTTGGCCACGCTGCTCGAGCGCGACCTCATCACCATCAAGGGCCGCTCCGACGTGGTCGGCCGTCCGCTCCTCTATGGCTCGACGAGCGAGTTCCTCTCCTACTTCGGGCTGCGCGATCTCAACGATCTGCCGCGCCCCGAGGAGCTCAAGGCCATCCTGCAGGCGCGCGAGGCCGAGACCGAGCAGGAGCCGCTGTTCCCACCGGCCGCCGCGGAAGCCGTGTCCGTGAAGCCGGCGCTCGAGCCGCCCGCCGAGGGCGAGGGCTCCCAAGACAGCTCCGAAGAGCACGCCGAGGAGCACGCCGAAACCGAGAGCTGAGGGCGAGTCTGACCGTCCGCCTCAACAAGCTGCTCGCCGATCGCGGGATTGCCGCGCGCCGCAAGTGCGACACGCTCATCCAGCAAGGCGACGTGCGCATCGACGGCCAGGTGGTGCTCGAGCCCGGCACGCAGGTCGATCCACGTCGCCAGCGCGTCACGGTGCGCGGAAAGGCACTGCCGCCCGAGCGCGCCGACGCCTACTTCGCGTTGCACAAGCCCGTGAACGTGCTGACCACGATGCACGATCCCGACGGTCGCCCCACGGTGGCCGCATACCTGCCGCGCGGGGGGCCGCGCCTGTTTCCGGTGGGACGGCTGGACGGGGATACGAGCGGGCTCTTGCTCGTGACCTCAGACGGCGATCTCGCCCACCGTCTCATGCATCCGCGCTACGAGATTCCCAAGACCTACCATTTGACCCTGGCCGAGCCGCCAGCGCCGCGCGCGCTGGCCCAGCTCGGCATGGGCGTGGAGTTCGCGCCGGGGGAGACGAGCCGCCCGGCCACGGTCGAAGTGCTCGGGCGCAGGCTCGTCGGACTCACCATCGCCGAGGGCAAGAACCGCCAGGTGCGCCGCATGTGTGCCGCGCTCGGGCTCGATCTCATAGCCCTCGCTCGCGTGCGCGTGGGGCCCATCGAGCTCGGCGACCTGCCGGTGGGGGTAGCGCGCCCGCTCGCGGCCGAGGAGGTGCGCGCGTTGCGAAATGCCGTTTCCGAGGC
>DASYSL010000045.1:0-9248 GCA_036003365.1 Candidatus Eiseniibacteriota bacterium | reverse complement strand
GGATCCCGCGGAAGCTCCCGCCAAGGCCGGCGCCGTGGCGAACGTGGTGGCTCTCGCCCCCGCGCACGCGGTCGTGGCGCGCATGCATCGCGCCGAGCCGCGCTTCCGCTTTGGCGCGCTGGTCATGGCCGAGCTCAAGCTGTTGTTGCGCGGTGCGCGGCGCATCTGGCTGCTCGTCGCGGCGGCACTCCTTGTGGCACAGCTCGTCGCGCCGCCCAAGCTCGGCCAGCAGATCTTCCTCCCCATCGCCTGGCTCTGGCCCGTGCTCCTGTGGTCGAGCCTCGGCTCGCGCGAGAAGCGCAACGGCACCGAAGGGCTCGTGTTCGCGAGCCCGCGCCTGCTCACCCGCCAGTGGCCGGCCACGTGGGTCGCCGGCGTTTTGTTGAGCGTGGCGACGGGTGCGGGTCTGGCGATTCGACTCGCCCTCGCGGGTGACAGCACCGGGCTCGCGGCGTGGGCGGCGGGTGCCCTCTTCGTGCCCAGCCTGGCGCTCGCTCTTGGCGTGTGGACCGGCAGCGGCAAGTTCTTCGAAGCCCTCTATACCGTCATCTGGTACGTCGGCCCGATGAACCATTTGCCGCAGCTCGATTACGTGGGCGGCACCGCGACGCCGGAACGCGGGCAGATCACGATCGGATTCCTCGTCGTGTCCGCCGCCTTGCTCGTCTTCTCCTTCGCCGGACGCAAGCACCAGCTCGACACGGCCTAGCGCTCCAGGATCACACTCCCGCTACGCGCTTCGCCGCCGCGCTCGAGGCGAAAGAAATACGAGCCGCTCGCAAGCCCGCGGCGCGCGCGCCAGGTCACCGCATGCTCGCCGGGACCGACCGGGCCCAGGTCGAGAGCGTCGACCAGGGCACCGCGCACGTCGTAGACGCGCAGGCGCGCGGGCATCGAGGGGCTGTCCCCCACCGCGAAACGCACGCTCCATTCGCCGCGCGTCGGGTTGGGCCCGGCGGCGAGCACGCTCAACGCGCTCACGCCGGGGTGCGGATGCGTGGCGTCGGTCACGTTGGCGCCCTCGAACTCCACGTCGGCCGGCGGGACGCCCGTGGTGATCGGACCCGCGATGGTGGCATCCGTGGCCGTGCTGAACACGCGCAGACCGGGATTCGTGAAGGTGCGATCACAGAGCCAAAGCTCGCCCAGCTCGTTCACCTCGATGTCGCCCAACGAATAGTTGTCGGTCGAGAAGAGTGCCGCGCCCGCCTGCAGGCCCGTGGCGCGGTCGTAGCGCACGAGCTTCGAGGGCCCGCTCGCGACATCGGCCAGCGTGACATAGGCCTTACCGTCGGCGCTCACTGCAACGTCACCCAGGTCGCCGCCGAGCTTGACCTCCGTCGTCTCGAATCCGAAGTCCTGATACGTGTCGGGGTCGATTGCCTCGACTCCGCCATCGAGCACCCCGTAATTTCCGACCGTTCCCACGAGCAATCGATGCGTCGATGGATCCCAAGCCAAATCCGAGTTGGGATTGGTGCCCACAAGCTGAATCGCCTGCACGCCGGGCGTGTCGCGATTCACATCGAGCACCGTGTCGGCGTCACCGTCGATCACGGCGATGTACGAGGTGCCGACCGGAGCGAAGTCCTGCAGGCGCTGCAAGGCGACGAAGATGCGCGAGCCCGCGCCGTAGATCCACATGCGCGCCGCTTCCGGATTGCCATCGCCATCGGCGAAGGGCGCCAAGGAAATGGAATCGGTCAGCGTGCCGTTCGACGGATTGACGACCAGCAAGTAGGGTGCGTTGAGCAGGGATACGAAGGCCTTGGTCGGCGACACGACGGCGATGTCCTGCGGGTTGGTCCCGTTGCCGACCGAGAACTGGCGCACGGTGTGAAAGGAATTCGACGGATCGAGAATTTGAATGTTGTCCGCCTGATAGCGATTGACCACGTAGATGAGCCCGAACGCCCAGCGCGCCACCGGATCGCTCGACACACTCTCGACGCACGGATGCGCGGTGCGTGGCGGGGCGATCTCCACCCATGAAGCGCAGCCCGCGGGCGACTGGAAGTCGGTGGCCGTGGCGAAGGCGTAGGTCGGCGCCGCGGCAGCCACGCGCGGCACCAGACTCAAGAGCAAGAACGCGAGCACGAAGCGCATGATCGATCTCCTGTCAGAAGCGGACGTCGGCGCTCATGGCGAGCGCGCGTCCGGGAAGCGGATAGCCGGCGACATCGAGCACGCGGTCGTCGCCCAGGTTCTTCGCTTCGGCGGTGAATCGCAGGCGATCGCGCGTCCAGGCCCAGGTGACGCCGGCGTCGTGGAGACGGCGCGGTGCCACGGGCGCGAGATTCGCGCGATCGAGAAAGTTTCCGGAGGTGTACTGGAATTCGTAGAAGACGCGGGCCGGCCCACGGCGCGCTTCGAGGCGCGCGAACACTTCGTGCGCGGGCCGGCCCGGAAGTTGTCGGCCGGTCCAGAACGGGACCCCGGAGTGATCCTCGGTGTCCTGCCACGTCCAGTTGGCGGTGGCGGCGAGCATGCGCCACGCGGTCGCGCCCGAAAGCTCGAGCCCCTGCAGGCGCGCGGCGGAGATGTTCTGCGCCACCGACGTGTACTGCGAGTTCTGGATGAAGACGATGAGGTCGCGCGCGTCCGTGCGGTAGAAGCTCGCCTCGGCGGACGAGCGTCGCTCTGACCAACCGAGCCCGGTGTCCCAGCCGTCGAGCCGCTCCGGGCGCAGTCCCGGGCTCCCGAGCACGGCACCGCGATCGCCGAACAATTCGAACAGGGTCGGCATGCGATGGCGGATGGACGCGTTGGCGCGCGCCACGAGGCCACCGGCGATGGCGAGCCGCGCGCCGGCGCTCCACGGCGTGAAGCGCGTGGTGCGCGACACCGCCGGGCGCGGCAGCGCGTTGGGATAGGGCGGCTGCGCGGGAAAGTCGTCGAACGAAGATTCGCGCCGCACCGTCCCGACGAGTGCCAAGCGCCCCGCCCAGGGCTCGATCCTCTCCTCGGCGCCATACGCCACGAAGTCGCGCGTGCTCGTCGGCCCCGAGCGCGCTCGCGGCACCTCGGCGCTGGGGTGGTACTCCTCGCGCCGTGCCTCGAACGCCAGCTCGAGCGATTGTCCGAGAGGTCCCGCCGTGATCGCCGCCTGCGGCCGCATGCCCCACGAGCGCGTGCGGTCGTCGGTATCCTGACGCCCGGCGCCGAGATCGCCCTCGGGATCGTGCAATTGATCGCGCTGATTCACACCGTACGCCTGGGCGGAAAGCTCGAGCGCGCGTCCCAGCCACGCCGGCGAGCGCCACGTCGCCGAGGCGACGCCACGATCGGTCCACGAGTGTGCATGGTCGGACTGAAACGAGGAGATGCCGGGCATGCCCGCTTCCTTGCGCAGGATGTCGGCGGCCAGCGTGGCATTGCCGCCGCTGCCGAGCGCCAGATCGAGCTTGCCCGTGCCTTCGTGCGAGGTGAACGCGTTGTTGAGACGCGTCGCCCACTCGTCGTCGTCTGGGTTCTTGGGGGTGCCGTTGTCGTCGAGGAACGCGAAGTCGCCCTGGCTGGCGCGGAATTCGTAGGCGCCGAAGAAGCGTGCAAGGCCGCGCACGCCCGCGCCCCAACCCTGCGCGCGCCGCGTATCCCAGCTCCCGTACGAAAAGCGGGTCGCCCCCGCCGCACCCGTCACCTGGCGCGTGATCAGATTGATCACGCCGCCACCCGGATTGCCGAACGCCAAGGGTGCCGTGCCGCGGTAGACCTCGATGCGATCCAGCGAGGCCGCCGGCAGATCGGATGCGCTCACCACACCGTACTGCGCCTGGTTGAGCGGCACGCCGTCGAGATAGACGGCCACCTGCGTGGCTTCGGAGCCGCGCACCGAAAGCCCCGAGTACGCGCCCAGGCCGCCGAACTGGCGCACGTGCACGCCCACGGCCTGCGACAGCACGTCGGCCGCGGTGGCGGTCGGCGAAGGTGCCGCGTCCATGCGGTACGAGCCGGTGAAGCCGGTGCGCAGCGCGAGATCGCGCGCCAGAGCTGGGCGATGCTCGTGCACGGTGACGCCGGGAACGCGATAGACCGTGTCACGATCGGCGCGCAGCGAATCAGGCGTGGAGAGATCTCCCGCGCGCGCCGAGCCGTACCATGAAGTCCAACAACAGAAGAGAACGAAGAGCAACCGGCCCGAAGAGCGCCGTGCCATCGTGGGGTCCTCGCCACACGAGCGTGTGCGACCCGAGGAGGAGAGAGGGCACAGCCGCGATGCAATGGCTGAACCCAAGGCGACCGGTTACGAGCAGGGAGACCCGCCCGCAACGAGGGTGATGCGTGCGCGACGGCGTGGCCGTTGCACCTCTCTCACTCGTTGGGTCTTCGATTGAACCGAACGGGCAGGTCTCCTGGCTGATGGCTCGATCGTCGCGGCCCGCCTTCCCAGATCTCTTTGCTTCGCCGAGCGGCGGCAGCAAAAGACACCCAGTGGACAATGGGTCGCGACTCGCCAATCACAGTGACGGGATCGCGGGGGATTCACACCCCCTTCCCTTTTCACCCGACGCGCGCGCTGCGGGCTCGTTTTCCGAGACGCGCGTCAGGCACCCGATACGGTGCAGGCGGGACGCTATGCCCGGCGCGTGGCCGGGTCAAGCAAAGAGCCGCAGCCTAAAATTTCACTTGGAGTTGGGCGATCCAGTAGTCGGTGCGGGTGCGGGCGGCGCCGGTCGTGGTGCCCTCGTAGTCGGCGATGAAGCGCGTCTGGCCGCCGGGAAGATCGAAGTTGAGCCCGCCGGTGACGCGCGAGATGCGCCGCGCCGGGCCGGCCGTGGGGCGCTCGAAATCCTCATCGCGCGCGATCGCCTGCAGCCACGGGAAGATGCGGTAGCCGCCGAGCAGGTACCAGCCGAAGTCGTCGCGCTCGCGTCCGTCGAGGCGATCGGCGATGTACTCGCCGCGCAAGAAGGCACCGCGATATTCCACGTTCGCCTCGGCGCCCATCCTGCGCCGGTTGTCGCCGGTGAGCGCGATGTCCCCGCCGATCGAGATGGGGGCGACGGGGCGAAACACGGCGCGCCCGACCACGAGCTGCGTCGAATCGCGGTTGACCACGACGTTCTGCCCTTCGCCATTGAAGACACCGAGCGAGAGCGTCCCCCACTGGTTCGTGCCCTCGGCCATGACGCCGATGTCGCGCTTGGTGGCCAGCGAGTCGACGACGAACGAGCGATCCGCGACCTCGAGATCGGCGAGCGAGGTGAGGAACTCGCGGCTGAACGGCGTCTTGCATTGACCACCGGTGGCGGTGAACCACTCGTGTGACCAACGGATGTAGGCGTCGCGCAAGCTCGGCGACGCCGACGTTCCCGAGGGCGCGGCGAACTCGACCGCCACTCGGTAGGTGAACGCGGGCTTCACCCCGCCCTGGATGAACACGCGCGCACGATTGATCGTGCCCGTGAGCCCGGGTCCGTCCTGGAACGTCTCGCGCGCCTGCACGTAGCCGCCGAGCTTTGGCCCTGCTGGCGCAGACGCGGCCGTGGCAGAGGCGGAATCGGCTGCAAAACCGGGAGATGCGGCCAGCATCCAAGAGAGCGCGCAAGCAACTATTTGACGCCTCATGGGCCCCTATATACCATCAAACGGGATTCCGCGCAGACCCTAGGGTCCCTTATGTTCCCTCGGAGCTACCATGGATACACTCGACGTTCGTCAAACCGCCGATTTGCTGCACATGCGCGTGAAGCGAGTGCAGAGCCTGGCTCGCTCGGGAAAGCTGCCGGCCATTCGTGTGGGCAGACGCTGGCTCTTTCCGCGCTCCGAGATGGAGCGCTTTCTTCGCCGCCAGGCGTCACCCAATCTCGCTGAGCAGCCCGACTCGTTCGATCTGAGCGCGCGCAATCGCCTGCGTGGCCGCGTCGCCGCCATCCACGCCGACGGACTCATGGCTGAGGTCGTGGTGTCGGTGGGCGATCAGGAGCTGGTGTCGCTCATCACGCGCTCGTCGGCCGAACGGCTCGGGCTTCGCGTGGGCACGGCCGTGGTCGCCGTCATCAAGTCGACCGAGATCATCATCGGAAAAGAAGGTGGTTAGGATGAAGCGCTGGATTCTAACGGCTCTCCTCCTTGCCACGCCAGCCGCGGCCAACAACCCGCCGGCCACCGCGACCATCTTCGCCGCCGCCTCGCTATCCGACGTATTTCGGGAAGCAGGGCGCCAGGTGACGAAGCGTGCGGGCTACACGTATCGCTTCCACTTCGCCGGATCGCAGCAGCTCGCCGCTCAGCTCGAGCAGGGCGCGCCCGCTGACATCTTTGCGGCAGCCGACGACCGGTGGATGAGCTACGCGAACGAGCACAATCTGATCGACGGCACGGCGCACAATTTCGCGCGCAATCGCCTCGTCGTCATCACGCCCGTGTCGAATCCCGGACGCGTGGACAAGCTCGAAGATCTGGCGCGCTCGGGCGTCAAGGTGCTCATGGGAACGGAGGGCGTGCCCGCCGGCCGCTACGCGCGGCAGGCGCTCAGCAATCTTTCCAAGGGCACCGATTTCGGGCGTCGCGTGCTCAGCAATGTGGTTTCGCAGGAAGACAACGTGAAGAGCATCGTCACCAAGGTGCAGCTCGGCGAGGCCGACGCCGGGTTCGTTTACGTGACCGACGTGAGCCCGTCCATGCGCGGGCGCGTGCGCGCCATCGCCATTCCGGAGTCCTCGAACGTGATCGCCGACTATCCCATCGCGCTCGCGCACGGCGCGGCGAACCCGGAAGCAGCGAAGGCGTTCATGGATTATCTCCTCTCCACGGACGGACAGGCTCTCCTCGCACGCTACGGATTCCTCTCGGCGGGAAACGCCACGCCTTGATCCGCGGGGCCGTCCAAGTGGCGATGGTCGTGGCCATCGCCGTGCTCGTTCTGCTGCTCGGTCTCCCGCTTCTTGCCTTGCTCGTGCGTGTGCCGAGCGGGTCACTTCTCTCCCGTCTCAGCGATCCCGTCATTCAGGAAGCCCTGCGCCTGAGTCTCTTCACCTCGCTCGTGTCCACGCTCATTGTCGTGCTCCTCGGGACACCGGTCGCCTACCTGCTCGCCACGCGCACGTTTCCGGGCAAGCCGATCCTGGAAACGGTGATCGATCTGCCGATGGTGCTGCCGCCCACGGTCGCGGGCCTGGCGCTCCTGCTCGCCTTCGGGCGCGCCGGGCTCGCGGGACGCGCGCTCTCGGCGCTCGGCATCACGATTCCGTTCACCACCGCGGCCGTCGTCGTGGCGCAGGTCTTCATGTCGGTGCCTTTCTTTTTGACTTCGGCGCGCGCAGGTTTCGCGGGCGTCCCCCGCTCCCTGACCGATGCGGCGGCCACGCTTCGCGCTTCCGAGTCGTACGCGTTCTTTCGCGTCGTCCTGCCCCTGTCGATGCCGGCGCTCGTCGCCGGCGCTTCGATGTCGTGTGCGCGCGCGCTGGGCGAGTTTGGCGCCACGATCACCTTCGCCGGCAACTTGCCGGGCATCACGCAGACCATGCCGCTCGCCGTGTACGTGGCCTTCCAGACCGATCTCGAGGCTTCGATCGTGCTCTCGGTGATCCTCATGCTCCTTTCCTTCCTGCTCCTCGTGGGGTTGCGCGCCACCCCCGCCGGCCTGGCCGGGAGAAGGCCCACTGCTCCGCGCCTCGTTTCGACGATCTCTCGGTAGCTTCACCGTCGAAGCCGCGTTCGAAGCTCTCTCGGGCGAGACCCTCGTGCTCGTGGGCGAGAGCGGCTCGGGCAAGACCATGGCGCTGCGCATGCTCGCCGGGCTCATGGTGCCCGACGATGGCGAGATCGAGCTCGAGGGCGAGACGTACTACCACTCCACGCGCGGTCGTTTCGTTCCGCCGGACAGACGCTCGATCGGTTACATGGCGCAGAACTACGCGTTGTTTCCGCACCTGAGCGCGCTCGAGAACGTGGCGTTCGGATTGCGCGCTTCAGGGGCAGGCAAAGCCAACGCCCGCCGCCGCGCCCGGACCATGCTCGACCGGCTCGAGATCGTCGACCTCGCCGATCGCCGCCCGAGCCAGATGTCGGGCGGTCAGCAGCAGCGTGTAGCGCTCGCGCGCGCGCTCGTCCTCGAGCCGCGGTTGCTTCTGCTCGACGAGCCCCTCGCCGCTTTGGATCTCGCGACCCGGCGCACGGTGCGCACCGAACTGGCCAAGCTGCTCGCAGCACTTCCCTGCGTGACGGTCTACGTGACGCACAGCCCGGCCGAAGCGCTGGTCCTGGGCGATCTCGTGGCCGTGATGGAAGAAGGGCGCGTGCGCCAGATGGGCACGCGCGACGATCTTCTGCGCCATCCGCGCTCGCAATACGTCGCGGAATTTCTCGGCCTCAATCTCTTCCAGGGGCGCGTGCGCGCGCACACGGACGACGGCCTGGCGGTGATCGCCGTCGAGGGCGGTGACATCTACGTCGCCCATGATGTCGCGGTGGGCGAATCGGTGCACATCGTGGTCGATCCGCGCGAGGTGGTGCTCTCCGACGAGCCGCCGCACGGCAGCGCGCGCAACGTCTTCGCCGGGCCCATCGAGGAGATGGTGCCCGAGCCCCCCGGCGACCGCCTGCGCGTCGCGCTCGGCTCGCGCCCGCCCATGCTCGCCGACATCACCCGCGGTTCGGCGGCCGGCATGGGCCTCGTGCCCGGTCGCATGGCGTATGCTTCTTTCAAGGCTACCGGTGCGAGGATGTTCCGCTGATGCGGGCGTTGTTCGTTTGCGTGGAAAATTCAGGCCGCTCGCAGATGGCCGAGGCGTTCGCGCGCTCTTTGGGCATCGACGCCGCCAGCGCCGGCTCCAAGCCCTCCGGCCAGATCAACCCGCGCACTATCGAGGTGATGGCCGAGAAGGGCATCTCGCTCGCGGGCCAGCGCTCGAAGAGCTTGCAGGAGATTCCGCCGGGCGAATGGGATTACGTGGTCACGATGGGCTGCGGCGATGCCTGTCCCTGGGTTCCGGCCCGCCGCCGCGAAGACTGGGATCTCCCCGATCCCAAAGATCTCGACGAAGCCGACTTTCGCCGCGTGCGCGACGAGATCGAAGCGAGAGTTCGAAAGCTACTTCCAGCTCAGTGATGTGTGGCTTTGATGAGGCCGGTCGCGACCAGCGGCTCGCACCACCGCGGGCCAGCGATCATTTCGACCGCCATGGGGTCATCCGCGGTATCCAGCGCGGGACTGCGGCGCGGAACGCCTCGTACTCTTTCCCAAACGTCTGCTCGAGCGTGGGTTCTTCGTACGCCACGACGGCGACGTGGAAGACGAGCCACCA